>JAGDYV010000045.1:0-17337 GCA_049116495.1 Hyphomicrobiaceae bacterium
TCGAACGGTGCGTCCTTGCGAATTTTTGCCAATGCGATTTCAGGTACTACAGTATGATTTGAAAACGTCGACGTGCCCATGTAGTGGAATATCGGCTTGCCATCGAGCGAAAACCGGCTTGACCCGTCGGGCATCAGGCCCTGGCCCTGCGTCGCGCGAACAGCCTGGCACAGGTTGGTTTTCGGGTGCAGGCAGTATTCGCACTCGCGGCATTCGGGGGTATAGAGCGGTATGACATGGTCGCCCTTCTTGAGGCTGGTCACGCCCGGGCCGACATCAACGACGATGCCGGCACCTTCGTGGCCGAGGATTGCCGGGAAGATGCCTTCTGGATCGGCGCCTGACAGCGTAAATTCGTCGGTGTGGCAGATTCCGGTCGCCTTGACTTCGACAAGCACTTCGCCTGCCTTCGGGCCTTCAAGATCGACTTCCAGGATTTCAAGCGGCTTGCCCTTCTCTAAGGCGACGGCGGCGCGTGTCTTCATTGTCGGTTTCCTCTGTGTTTTCTGCCGGTAGTGATCATTCCCGGGCAGGTCTTATCGTTTGAACTTACCTCTTGATCGCGTGTTCTGGTATCGGGATCAAGTGGGGCATGAAGATTCCTAGCCGAACAATCCTTGCGCTTTGGCGGGCATCGCGTTCAATGTTAACGGATTTATGGATGTCCCGTCGTGCCCGGGAGCCCAACAGCAACAGAGGAATGCCCCTCATGAGCATCGACATGCCGTTTGGGATAGCCGGCCGCCTCGGCTATGCGGAACTGTGCCGCAGTTTTCAATGGAACACCCCCGAGACATTCAACTTTGCGACAGATGTTGTTGAGGCCTGGGCGGCGCAGCGGGACGGCACGGCGCTGATTACCGAAGGCGCAGGCGGCGATGTACGCACGTTCCGATTTTCCGACATTGCGCTGGCAGCCCGTCGCTTTGCCGAGGTGCTGGACAATGCCGGTGTCGCAAAGGGCGACCGGATTGTCATCATGATGCCGCGCATCGCTGAGTGGCAGATCGCAATGGTTGGCGCCATGCGGATTGGCGCTGTGGTGATCCCGTGCATTGAGATGCTGACGGCACGCGATGTCGCCTATCGAATTGAACATTCGGGCGCCACGGCCGTGTTCTGTCGGGCATCGCAACGGTCCAAGTTTGATGCCGTGCGCGTGCCGGTACGGATCGCGCTCGATGATGATGGATCGCGCGATGCCTACGAGCGCGACGGTTGGATAGATTATTCACGAGCAACATCGGCCTCTACCGGCCAATCCGCCCCGGTCATCGTGCACGCCGAAGACCCGGTTGCGATGTATTATACGTCTGGTTCAACCGGCCATCCCAAAGGTGTCCTGCATGCAGCGCGTGCGATCTTTGCCTGGCGCTACGCCGCGCTGCATTGGCTGGACCTTTCACCTGAGGACAGAATTTGGTGTACCGCCGATATCGGATGGAGCAAGGCCGGCACCAGTGTTCTATTTGGGCCGTGGAGCTGTGGTGCCTGTGCGTTCATGTTCGATGGGCCATTTGATCCGGCAGTCCGTTTATCGCTGCTTTCAAAGCATCGCATAAGCGTTTATTGCGCCCCTGCAACGGAGCTCAATCGTGTCGTTGATGAGAACATCAGCGCTTATGATATCTCGGTTCTGCGCCGGACGGTTTCGGCTGGAGAGCCAATGAACCCGGTTGTGGCCGGACGTTGGCAGGCCGCGACAGGCGTCGATGTGTGCGAGGCCTACGGTCAGACAGAATCGCTGATGACCGTCTTCAATTTTCCTGACCAGCCCGGAAGAATTGGCTCGATGGGGCGGCCTGGTCCCGGTATCGATCTCGATGTTGTCGATGACGAAGGCAACCGATTGGGCGCCGACGCGGAAGGCCATATCGCGGTTTGCCAACCCAACCCTCTGATGATGCTGGGTTACTGGAACGACGAAGAAAAGACAGACGCCAGTTTTGTCGATGGGCCGGAAGGGCGTTGGTACCTGTCGGGAGATCGCGGCGTCCGCGACAGCGATGGCTATTTCTGGTTCGCCGGTCGTGCCGATGATGTCATCACGTCGGCGGGCTATCGAATTGGGCCGATGGAGGTTGAAAACGCGTTGCTGGAGCATGTATCGGTCTTGGAATGCGCTGTCATTGGCGCACCGGACGCAGCGCGTGGTGAAATCGTTAAGGCTTTCATTGTGCTGCGCCACGGGGCCGCTGGCGATGACGCGCTGGTTTCGGCCTTGCAAGATCACGTCAAGGCATTGACGGCACCCTACAAGTACCCTCGCGCGATCGAGTTCCTCGATGAGCTGCCCAAGACGATTACGGGCAAAATCCGAAGGCGGGCGTTGCGCGACCGCGAGAAGAGCTTGAACGGTGGCCCTCGAGGGTGAGCCAAGGAGACGCCGAACGTTCGGTATGGTTATTGCATCGTTAAGCGCTAACTGACTGATAAATATACGTTCAATCTCTGATGTCGAGTGCAGCCTACTCAAATCGGACAGCTTCCGGGTTTGTTAACGACCCGCTCACCTGTTCGAAAGATTGGCGTGGTATTCGGACTACAAGAGTGTCTCACCCTACCTCAGTGGCTCCTGCCGCTAAGATATAGATCGGCAAGGAAGCCGGGTTTTGTCTCAAGACGCCACAGTCGAGCCTGTGAATGGCGACGTGTCTCCGATCCGCCGGGGCACGCGATTTGCCATGGTGCAAGCCCATTGCCGCGAGTGGTTTGATCCGACGAAGCGCCGCGCGCTCACGGCGCTGATCATTCGCGTCGGTGGTGCCGCGCTCGCCTATCTCATGCAGATCGCGTTGGCGCAATGGATGGGCTTGGCCGAATACGGCGTCTTTGTCGGGGTCTGGGTCTGGTTGCTGGTGCTTGGTGGGATTGCGCCGCTCGGGCTGAACATCAGCGCGATCGGTTGGTTGTCGACGTTCCATGAAGAAGGCGATCACGATCGTTGGCGTGGCCTGCTGGCAACCAGTGTGATTGCGACGCTGACGATGGGGCTTGTCGTTGCTGGCCTTGGCTGGACGGCGTTGATTGTCATGCCGGAGTTCATCAGCCAGCAATACCTCATGCCCGTCTGGCTTTGCCTGTTCTGTGTACCGTTGCTGGCAATGGGCGAGATGAACGAGGGCATTTCGCGCGCCCATGGTTGGATGAACACGGCATTGATGCCGACTTACCTGCTGCGCCCGGTCCTCTTGATTGGTGGTGCATTCGTCTCGCTTCAGGCCGGTGCTACGCTTGATGCGAAATTGGCCATGTCGCTCGCCATCATGGCGTGCCTGCTCACCGTTCTGGTGCAAGGTGCCGTTCTCCTGTTCCGTCTCAATCAACTCGGCGGTGGCGGCCGGCTTACCGCGCAACCGGCGACTTGGTTGATGTCATCACTGCCGATCGTCGTTGCCCAAACATTCGAATTGGTCACGCAGAATTTTGATATGATAGCGGTGTCGTACATTCTCGGACCGGAGTCGACAGGCGTCTATTTCGCGGCTCTCAAGACGATCGCATTGCTGGCATTTGTCAATTTCGCAATTGGCGCTGCAACGGCCAATCGTGTCGCGAGCCTGCACGCTGTGGGCGAGTATCAGGAATTGCGAAGTGTTTTGAGCGGCGCCATCAATCTGGCATTCTGGCCAACGTTGGTTGGTGCGTTTGCGCTCGTTTTTCTGGCGCCCTTTCTATTGTCGCTGTTTGGCGATGACTTTGCGGCACATGCCTATTTGACGGCGGTATTGGCGATTGGCTTCGTGGCCAAAAGCTTTGTGGGTCCCGCCGAACTCTATCTCAACGTCCTCGGTCAACAAAGAGCATGCGCGCTCGTATTGCTCGCAGCCGCGGTATTGAACATGATCCTTAACATCGCGCTGATACCGATGCTTGGGCTGCTGGGAGCGGCCATTGCTACATCAGTTTCATTTGTCGTTCTGTCGATCAGCTTGTTCGTGATCGCCCGGCGCCGAATTGGCATATCGCTGCGCCCGACGATGCCGCTAGCGTCGCTTCGCAAAGTTGCTGGCTTCACGAAATCCTAACTCGTATGTCTATGAACGCACCAGCAGTTCTATACGGTCAGCAGCAAAGCGGTTGTGGCTGACCAGGATTGGTTCGGCGGTTTCATCGACGAACAGAGAATCGACGATCAGAACTGTTGCGCCTTTTGAAAGTTCCAGTTGCTTGATCTCTTCTGCGTTAGCGGGTCGGCTGGTTATCCGTGTCTGCTGCTCAAGATAATCACCGACGCCGAATTTGTTGAGCGCCTTTTCCAAATGGCCGAGACGTTCGAACATCGCACCCATCCGCTCAAACCGGTCTGCTGGCAGCCATGCCGAAGTCAGGCAAATCGGCACGTCATTGGCAACGCGAATAAAACTGAGGTCAACAACATTGGAGCGTTCAGCAATGCCGAGCCATTCGGCCATGTCTTTCGGTGCCAGCCCGATCTTGTGACTGAGCAGGCGGTCAGCCGGTTCACGCCCTGTCGCCGCAATGATTTCCTCAAAGCTCAGTTTGTTGGCAATCGGGTACGAGATGCGACGGCGGGATACGATGGTGCCGCGTCGAGGCGTTGCTGTGATCAGACCTTTGCGAACCAGCTCGCGAAGTGCGCGCCGCAAGGTATGGCGGTTGACTTCGAAGCTGGCTGCGAGTTGCGTTTCGGTTGGCAACCGCGTGCCCGAGGGCAGATTGCCGGCCACGATTTGTTCCTCGACGGATCGCGCAATCTGCGACCACACCGGCTCGCCTGTTTTTCTCTCGAAAGTGGCAGCCGAAACAAGCAGGTCTTGGCGTGGCGCAGCGGCCACTGTGGCCTCATGCTCCGTTCGCTCATAATCGCGCTCAGTGGGCGCGTCAGGGGAAGATTTTTTGCTTGCGGTGGCCACGTCTCTCTACTCTTTACGTTCGAATACGCATTGAATTATCAATGACGGTCAGCAATTCTGCTGCGTCCACCGAGAAGTAAAGCGATCAAGGCCAATATTTTATGTTTCATATTCCGGGTCGGTGTAGAGGCCGAAACGATTGACTTGTACCAGACCACTTCGGCTCTATGCATAAGCTTTTTGCGACAGGATTAATATCCGCAATTCGTCCAACGATCCACCCCTACTGCGTTGATATTGCAGCGCATGTGGGAATATTGCCCACCATAGAAGCATATTTTCAGCATGCTGACGTAGCGATATTTGCTCAAAGTGAGACAATATGGCGTGTGACCTGCCCCGCGTCCCATCTGCGCGCACCTCGAAATCTGAGATGATCGTTCAGTGGGGCTTGCAGCTGCAGGAGCGGCCATGGGCATCGCCGATCGCCTTGAATGTCGCTTCATAGCTGCGGTTCAGTTGGCGCAGGCGCCGTAAATTGTAATCGGCGTAGAGTGCAAATTCGATGTTGCGCAATGCCTTGCGCAATGGTCCGCGGCGATTTTTTGGCATCGCCTCAAAGCGCTGATCGTTCAACAGGTCACGTGCCTGGGTCAAAACCCTCAATGGGTCGCCGCTTGCGGTCACGATGATGTGGTCATCCTTATTCAGAACAGGCAACAGGAGGGTGCCAAGCAATGCCGCAAAATCCGGCGAACCGGACGGCGTTGCAGTGTTTTCATCTGGCAGCGCAACCCGTATTGTCGCAACCGCTGCCACCTGCGTTTCAGTCTGCAGCTGCTCCGCCTGCGTGACCTTCCGCGACAAGGGCTCCAGCTGGCGTTGGTAGAATCCAATCAACTCCTTCGCACCCGTGCACATTGTTTCACGGTGAGGTTGGCTGGCATAGGCGACCAACTCGTCGGTTGTGCGCTGCGCCATGTGGAAGAACGCGCGGCCATGCATCAGTTCCCGGAAGGCGCCCTTGCCAATGACGCGAGTTGCAAGCCGGGCCGCAATGCGGCGTTCAGCCGGTGATATCTCAGGCTTTGTCGGGTCGACCGTCGGCACGACTGGCGGAGGCGGTACGTAGCCCGCCGGTATAGGCTTCCATTTCATGCAGCGGATACGCCCGCCGCGCGCCAGAATGGAGCGCACGCACATGCGATTTTCGGCCCGATCGATTTGCTGCACGGCGAGCAGGCGGTTTTGGTGTGCGGTGCGTGCGGTAATGCCGTTGCCGTCCCAGAATTGCCAATAGCCCGGCATCTCGTCAACTTCGATGCGCATCGCGTCCGCGACCGTCTGAGTGGCGCGAGCCTTTGGCAGAACAATGCTGCTCAGCAGTGCGTGATAACGTTGGGAGCAACTTGCCGGCGTGTCCGCCAGCGCATACGTCACAATGTTCGATGTTTCGGTTGGCTGCGCGGCGAGTGGATCTTCTGCTGCATGCACAGGTAAGCTGACAACGAGCAGCGCTGCCGCGGATAAGATCAGTTTGTTGGCCGATCGACATCGTGCACTGGACGGGCTGCCCCACAGTCTGCTGGCCTTGTCCAAAGTCGTTCCAATCGTCGTGGCGAATCATTCCAAAGTTAATATGTCGTCAGCTGACGACTTCCTCAAGAGACGAGTTGGTGTTGGATCCCTCTCTTTCGGGAGATTGTTGTCGAACAGGTCACGCGTGGTTGGAACTTTGCTCGTCGCGTACTGAATCGACGATCGCCAGCGCCGACATGTTCAGCAATGAACGAACGGTCGCCGAGGTCGTGACGATGTGAGCGGGTCGCGCTGTGCCAAGCAGCATGGGCCCGATCGCAACAGATTTCGTCACGGAACGCAGCAAGGTGAAGGCGATGTGCGCGGCATCGAGCGTCGGCATAATGAGTAGATTGGCGGGGCCTTGCAGGCGCGAGTTTGGAAAGTTGTCTTCGCGGATGAATGTGGAGATTGCCGCGTCGGCATGCATTTCGCCTTCGACTTCGAGATCGGGATCAAACTCGTTGAGTAATTTCAGTACCTGGCGCATTTTTTGGCTGCTTGCGTCATCTCGGGTGCCAAAATTCGAGTGCGATAGCAGCGCGATCTTCGGCGTGATCCCGAAACGACGGATTTCGTCAGCCGCCATGAGCGTGATTTCCGCCAGTGTCTCGGCGCTCGGATCGTCGTTGACATGCGTGTCGGCCATAAATAACGGTCCGCTTGGCAAAATCAGTCCCGAAAGACTTGCGAGCGCATTGACGACGGGGCGTTGGCCGATCACCTGGCGGACATGGCGCAGGTGCGCGAGATAGCGACCGACAATGCCACAGATCATCGCGTCCGCGTCACCGCGGCGCAGCAGGAGCCCCGCGACGACTGTGGCGCCAGCGTTGATAACGCGCCGGGCATGGCTTGGCGGCACGCCGCGGCGCTCAACGAGACGCAAGTACTCGTCCGTCAGCGCTGGAATGCGTGGATCATTCGCCTGGTCGAAGACCTGCACGTCTTTGCCGATACGCATGCGCAAGCCGAGGTGCTTGATCCAGTGCTGAATATCATCCGGGTCGCCGATCAGAACCGGCTCAGCAATTTGCTCCGCGATGACCTGCTGGGCTGCCTGCAGAACGTAAGGGTGGGCGCCTTCCGCAAATACAAGGCGTCGCGGTCTGTCGCTATGGGCGCGTCGGGCCTGGTCGAACACCGGCTTCATGACAAAGCCGGATTGATAGACGAACGAAGATAGTTTTTCTCGATAGGCGTCCAGGTCTTCGATCGGCCGGGTTGCGACGCCCGTTTCCATCGCAGCGCGCGCGACTGCCGGAGCGATTTCGGTAATCAGTCGCGGGTCGAACGGCTTGGGTAGAATGTATTCAGGGCCAAAGACGAGACTTTCTGACTGATACGCGGCGAGGACGATATCTGACGCTTCGTTTTCGGCGATCGATGCGAGCGCCAATACCGCAGCCTTCTTCATTTCCTCGTTGACCTGGGTCGCACCGACGTCAAGCGCACCGCGAAAGATGAAAGGAAAACACAACACATTGTTGATTTGGTTGGGAAAGTCGGTCCGGCCGGAAGCCATGACGGCGTCCTGGCGCACGGCATGCACTTCCTCGGGCATGATTTCCGGTGTGGGATTTGCGAGGGCAAAGATCAACGGCCTTTCGGCCATGGTCGCGACCATTTCAGGCTTAACGACACCGGCAGCTGACAGGCCGAGGAATACGTCTGCGCCCGGCATTACCTCGGCGAGGGTCCGTTTGTCCGTCGCTCGGGCAAACGGTTCCTTATAGGGGTCCATCAGTTCTTTGCGGCCAGCGTAGACGACCCCCTCGATATCGCACACGTAAGTGTTTTCGCGTTTCAAGCCCAAACCGACGAGGAGATTGAGGCATGCAAGTGCTGCCGCGCCGGCCCCGGAGGCGACCAGCTTAACGTCGGCCAGATCCTTGCCGACGACCTTTAGGCCGTTGATGATCCCCGAAGCAACGACGATCGCAGTGCCATGCTGGTCATCGTGGAAAACCGGGATTGCCATCATTTCCTTTAGGCGACGTTCTATCTCAAAGCACTCCGGCGCCTTGATATCCTCAAGATTGATACCGCCAAACGTCGGCTCCAGGCAGGCAACCGCATTGACGAACGTGTCGACATCTTCGCTGGCCACCTCAATGTCGAAACAATCGATGCCGGCGAACTTCTTGAACAGGACGCCCTTCCCCTCCATCACCGGCTTGGATGCCAGCGGGCCGATATTGCCGAGCCCGAGCACCGCGGTTCCGTTCGTGATCACGCCGACCAGATTGGCGCGCGCTGTGTATTTTGATGCGGTCGCCGGGTCTTCTTCGATTGCAAGGCAGGCATGCGCGACGCCGGGCGAATAGGCCAAAGCCAAGTCGTGCTGGTTGGCGACCGGCTTGGTTGGCACAATTGCAATTTTTCCTGGCGGATCGGCTTCGTGATAGGCCAACGCTGCACGTTTGATATCGTCCGCCATGCTGATTTTCCTCGGCGGCAGCGCCGCAATTTAGCGTTTCAGGAACGGGACCACGTCTTTGAAGTATTCGACAGGTTATGTCCATGACAACACGAGCACATCAGCTTGCCAACCGTGTCCTGCTTGGCTGTTGGTTTCGGCCTGCAGAGTGCGTGCTGAATTGCTTGATTTGATTTGGCCAGCAATCTCGCAGCGTCGTGTTCGAAGTCATCCTGACGTGTTTGCCTTGCGTCAGGCTTCAATCGCCGGTTGGGACTTGGGCGGGGTGTTCGACTGCGCCGCCGTGGCACCAATTGGTCTGGCACAGAGAGCTCCAGCGAGATGAATACCTGATCGTTGATGCGATTATCGCCACAGCGGCTTGCATTCTTTCAGGTTCGTTCGGATACAGGTTGTCGACTGCGCGAAGCGGTCCTGCTGATGTCTGAATGAAAGTATTACGCTGATGGCCCCGAAAATTGTTGTCGTTTGCCCGTCATCCAACGTCGTGCCAATTGCGGAAGGTATGGCGCCGTCAGGGTTCGAGACGGTCATTGCTGCACAGGATGACCCGAATATCGACGCGCATCTCGCCGAGACCAACTATTTCGTCTGCTATCCAAACGTTGATGTCGGCCCAAAATTCCACGCCAAGGCCCCGAAACTCCGCTTGTTGCAGCTGCTGAGCGCTGGCTACGACGCCATCGACCTTGATGCGGCTCGGGAGGCCAAAGTGCCGGTTTGCAACAATGGTGGCGCCAATGCGATTTCGGTATCCGAGCATGCCATTATGCTTATGCTGACGGTCGCGCGCCGCGTTGTCTGGCAGCATGGTAGTGTTACTGCCGGGCGCTGGCGCGGCAATGGCCCGGCACCGCGCATGTACGAATTGTCTGGAAAAACGCTCGGAATTGTTGGCTTTGGCAATATCGGTAAGAAAACCGCTCGCCTCGCCAAGGCTTTCGGCATGAACATTATTTATACGGATATTCAGCGGCTCAGCGAAGACGAGGCCGATCAGGCTGGCGTCAAATTCCGTGTTCTGCGTGAATTGCTCCGCGAAGCCGATGTGGTTTCATTGCATACCCCGCTCAATGCCTCGACCCGGCATTTGATCGGCAAAGCCGAACTTGACGAAATGAAACCCGAGGCGATCCTTGTCAACACCGCGCGTGGTCCGGTCATCGATGAAGCGGCGCTCTACGCGCACCTCAGTGCCGGCAAAATTTTTGGTGCCGGACTGGACGTCTTTGACCGGGAACCACCGCCGGCCGACAACCCCTTGTTCGGGTTGGATAATGTTGTTCTAACCGCACATTTCGCCGGTCCGACCTGGGACAATCACAGCGCTCGTTTTCGCAACGCGTTCGACAACATTCAACGGGTGGAGCGCGGTGAGGCGCCGCTCTGGGTGGTGCCGGAACTCGCTGCCACCGAGTGATCCGCCGCGGCAGAATAGTTCCAACTTTTGGGCTACGGCCCTAGCCGACTGGGATATCGAAGCCGGCTGCCGTTGCATCTGCGTAGAACGCTTTGACAGTGTCCAGCGAGTTTTGCGTTGGATCCTTGCCAAGCCCGCCGAGCTTTGAGATCACGCCGTCCGGCGCCGTGATGATCTGGCAGCCCATCCGGTCAGCCTGGATAACATTGAACACTTCACGTGTACTCGCCCACAGCAGTTCAGCTTTCGGCTTTGCGGCGACAATTTTTACCGACTCTTCCATGACCGGCACCGGGTCATGGCCCGTATCGCCGAGGCGTCCGGCAAACACCGATAAAATCGATGGCGTGTCGGCATGGACGGCCTCTGTGATCGTGCGCACCTGCTCGACGGTATAGAGTGCGGTTATGTTGAGTGACACGCCGGCCGCAGAGAGCCGCTCGATCACCGGTGCCAGGCTTTCGCCCTTGGTGTTGGTCACCGGAATTTTGACATTGACGTTCGCTGACCAGGTCGCGATTTCGCGCGCCTGCGCCTCCATCGTTGGCAGGTCGTCGGCGAACACTTCGAATGAAATCGGCTTGTCTGGAATAGCTGCAAAAACTTCCAGCGCGTAGGCCTTGTAGTCAGTCACGCCTGCAGCCTTGACGAGCGATGGATTGGTCGTGAAGCCGCTGATCAGTGGGTTTTTTGCCTGCTCTTTCATCGTTTCGAGATTTGCGCCGTCGGCAAAAATCTTGATCTTCAAATCCGAGGCTTTCATCGCTCTATCCTTCTGCGCCTGACGATCGCTTCCGCCGGCAACCCATTGTATGGTTCTCGTTCTTTGACCAGCAAATACCAGTTTCGTCCGGCGCCGCCAAATCGCTGGGATGATATGCTGTTAAGCGCGGACGTCCACGACGACCCGGCCTTTGACCTGTCCCTTGAGGATGTCGCGGCCGAGACCCGGCAGATCACTCAGCGTTGCCATTTCCACCATCGCTTCCAGCTTATCCATCGGCAGATCGGTCGCAATCCGTTGCCACGCCGCGACACGGTTGTCGTAGGGCTGCATCACGGAGTCGATGCCGAGGAGATTGACACCGCGTAGAAGGAAGGGAATGATCGTGGTTTCAAGCTTGTTGCCACCGGCGAGGCCGACCGCCGCCACCGACGCGCCATACTTCATCTGGGGCAGGATGGTTGCCAGCATCGCGCCGCCAACAGCGTCGATACAACCAGCCCAGGCTTCCTTGTCCAGTGGCCGGCCGGAAGGCGTGTTGACGTCGTCACGAGCTACAATGCGGCTGGCGCCAAGGCTTTTGAGGTAGTCCGCCTGTTCGGGCCGCCCCGTCACCGCGGCGACCTCATAGCCAAGCTTGGCCAGGATCGCTGTTGCCACGGAACCGACACCGCCAGCCGCACCGGTGACCAGAACCTCGCCTTGACCGGGTTGCAGCCCTTGCTTTTCGAGGGCCATGACTGAGATCATTGACGTAAAGCCCGCTGTGCCAACGGCCATTGCCTGCTTTGTCGACAAGCCGGCAGGCAACGGCACCAGCCAATCGGCTTTGACCCGCGCTTTTTCCGCATAGCCGCCCCACCATGCTTCACCAACACGCCAACCCGTCAATACAACCTTATCTCCGGCCTTGTGGCGGGCATCCTCTGATGCCTCGACGGTGCCGGCAAAGTCGATTCCCGGTATGTGCGGGAAATTTCTCACGAGGCCGCCGAGACCATTGACGCACAGTCCGTCCTTGTAATTGAGTGTCGAATACTCAATCGCGACGGTGACATTACCGTCTGCGGGCAACTGGGCGTCTTCCAATTCCTTGACGCTTGCCTTGGCCTTACCTTCATCGTTCTGCTCAACCAGTAACGCGCGGAAACCCATTGTTTTGCCCTTTCAAACTCATCGTCATGTTGCGCGGCAACATATGGGAGTTGGCCGGTTGAGGGAAGGGTGCAGAAAGACCAACTCGTATGTGTTATCGCCGCTGGCCGTCTTGCCGTTGGCGTCACCGGCGCACTAGTCTTCAAATGGAATGAATTGTGACAGTCCGTCAGTTCCAACCAGGGAGTTTCATCATGCTTGTTGCCGTCGTTCAGATTCCACGCAGTGGCCCGAAACCTGACAAGGCTGCTGCTGTTGCCCGGGCGCAGGATTCCGCCAAGATCTACCGCGAAGTCAAAGGGCTGATTTCCAAGCAGTACCTGAACGGCGAAGATTGCGGTGGCGGCATCTACACGTTCGAAAGTCGCGAGGCTGCCGAGGCGTGGTTCAACGATGATTGGTGGGGTTGGATCGAGGAGCGTTTTGGTGCGCGCCCGACGCTGACCATGTATGATCATTACGTGACTGTCGACAACGCTGCCGGTTGTGTTCGGGTTGACGGTGAGCCGGTAGCCGACAGCAGCACCGAAGCGGCCGAGTAGCACGGTCCGTGCAAGACGGCCCTGCAAGACGTTATGGCGGAGCGGTGATGGTTCATTTGGTGAACGATATGCCGTGCCTGCCAACGAACAGGCCCGTGCCCTCACGAGAAGTCAGTGCTTTATGAGCGAACAATCGAAACTCACCGTTTACGGTGTCGGTACGTCGCGTGCGCTGCGTGCGCACTGGGCGATGGCTGAGCTCGATCTCACGTATCGGACCGAACAGATCCAGTCGCGGAGCGGTCAGACCCAGACGTCGGCGTACACGCAACTCGACCCTCGCCAGAAGATCCCCGTGCTCCAGGATGGTGACTTTGTCTTGTCCGAGAGTTCGGCCATCATTACGTACCTCGCCGAGAACCACGGCAGGCCTGACCGGCAGTTGGTTCCGAGCGATGTCCACCAGCGCGCCCGCTACAACGAGTGGGTGTCGTTCATCTGCATGGAACTCGATGCAACAAGCCTCTACGTCCTGCGCCGGCACGAGGGACTCCCTCAGATCTACGGCGAATCTCCCGTCGCATCAAAGGTCGCGCGAGACTATTTCATTAAGATGATCGAAGCGGCGGCCGTTCGGTTCGCTGATGGCCGCCCCTATCTGCTCGGTGATCAGTTCAGCGGCGCCGACATGTTGATGATGACGATCCTGATCTGGGCCAAGCGTTTGGAGCCGCCGCTTGCCTTGCCTGCTGTGTTCGAAGACCTGCATGATCGGATCGCTGCACGGCCGGCCTATCAGGCGGCCGTCGCTGCCAATACACCGGAAGGGCCGCTTACGCCATGACAGGCCCACTCGAAGGCATTCGCGTTCTCGACCTGACCACTGTCGTTTCCGGGCCCGCCGCGACCGCGATGCTCGCTGATCAGGGCGCCGATGTCATCAAGATTGAATCGCTTGCGGGAGACAACGCGCGACGCTCGCGTTCCGGGCCTTTCCCGCCGATGTTCATTTCATGCAATCGCGGCAAACGCTCGGTTGCGATCGATCTCAAGACCCCGCAAGGTGCCGACGTGCTCTGGCGCCTGATTGATTCGGCAGACGTGCTTGTTCAGAATTTCCGGCCCGGTACGATGGACCGGCTCGGCTTTGGCGCAGATGTTGCCCAGTTGCGCAACCCCGGGCTTGTCTACATGTCGATCAGCGGCGTTGGCGAAGATGGTCCGTATGCTTCAAAAAGGGTCTACGATCCGCTCATCCAGGCGCTTTCGGGGCTGGCTGACATCCAGGCTGACCCGCTCACCGGGCGTCCTCGCATGACGCGCACCATCGTCGCTGACAAGGCGACGGCGGTCTATGCCGCGCAGGCCATTACCGCGGCCCTGTTCCGCCGCGAACGAGCGGGTAAGGGGCAACACATTCGCCTCTCCATGCTCGACACCATGCTGTCGTATCTATGGCCCGAAGGCATGGCGCCGTTCACGATTGTTGCCGATGGCACAACGGAACACCGAAACTCGCCGCATGACATGATCTTCGAGGCATCGGATGGCTACCTCACAGTCGGTACGAACTCGGACAAGGAATGGCATGGATTGTGCGCGGCGCTGGAACGGCCGGAATGGCTCAAAGACCCGCGGTTCATCAATCAGGCCGCACGCAACGAGAACCGGCAGGCGCGGATGTTGCTGCTCGATGCGGCCTTCGCCGGTAACGCCGTGGATCATTGGCTTGCGGTGCTGGATGCGGCCGATGTGCCCTGCGCCCCTGTCTTGCCGCGGCGGGCGGTGATTGATCACCCGCAGGTGGTTGCGAACGGAGTGGTCGAGACACTTGACCAGCCAGGCGTTGGGGAGATCAGGCAGGCCCGCCCGGCTGCCCGCTTCGAAGCGACACCAGCTTCAATCCAGGGCGCGGCCCCCGAGCTTGGCGAGCATACGGCTGATGTGCTTGGTGAGCTTGGCTTCGATCAAGCCACGATTGCTGAATTCGAGGCGAGCGGCGTCATAAAATGCCGCGCTGTTTGAACCGGCGATGGCCCGGTGCCGCGGCGAAAAGGCCGAACGCATTGGTTAATTCAGCATGCTTTAGCGGAGTGTGGTCACCTGACACGCGATCGGCTATTCTTCCGGTATAGCACTGCTCATGTCAGCAGGTTTGGCGATGCTGCCAAGCCATGGCTGGTTATGCGAGATGCGCTCTTTCATCCCTCAACACCTGTTTCCACAGCCGTAAGTGATCATGACCGCAGCCGATACCTCATCGACAGAAAATATCGAAGTCTCCGTATGGCGCGGTGGTGACGATGGACGATATGAAACGTTCGCGGTGCCGCTACGGCAGAACCAGACGATTCTTGATGTCGTGACATGGATTCAGCGAAACGCCGACCCGACATTGTCCTATCGGTTTGCGTGCCGCGTCGGCATGTGTGGCTCGTGCGCCATGACCGTCAACGGTCGCCCGCGTTGGACTTGCCGCACGCACGTCTCAAAAGTCATCGACAATGGCAAGGTTGAGCTGCGTCCCCTGGCAAACTTGCCTGTCATCAAGGATCTCACGGCGGACATGACGCGCTTCTTCGAGAAGTGGCAGCAGGCCGATGGCACCTTCGTGCCAAGCAAGACGCGGCATGATCCAATCGAGCAGATTTCACCCAACTCGCCGGCACGCATCGAGGCCGACACCGCGATTGAGTGCATCAACTGCGGCATCTGTTTTGCCGCCTGTGACACCGTGCGCTGGCAGGACGAGTATCTCGGGCCTGCGGCGCTCAACCGGGCCTGGACGTTGGTCAACGATGAGCGCGATGCTGGCAAGACCGATCGTCTGAAGGCCGTTGCGGCGGCTGGCGGTTGCCATGCCTGCCATTCCCATCAAAGCTGCGAGCAACATTGTCCCAAGCAGCTCAATCCAACGGCATCGATTGCCGGGCTTAAGCGGCTCACCATGCACGCCTATCTGCGGGGTGACCTGTGATGTGGGATTTACGGCTCTACGTTATTCAACGCACCACCGCGATGCTGATGGTGCCTCTCATCCTGGCACACCTCCTGATCATCTTTTATGCAACGCAGAGCGGCATCTCGGCAGCTAACATTCTTGCGCGTACGTCGGGCAGCCTTGGCTGGGCCGTCTTCTACGGCGTATTCGTCGTGCTTGCCTCGGTTCATGGCGCAATTGGTGTGCGCACTGTATTGCGCGAGTGGACATCGCTGCGTGGTGGCGTGCTAGACGCCTTCATGATGACCTTTGCGGCCTTATTGATGGTGCTTGGCGCCCGCGCGGTGATTGCTGTGACGTTGCCAGGGGGGATGTCATGAGTATCGATGGCAGAACCCGGTTGACCTCCGGCACGGCCTATCGACGCGATTGGCTGTGGATCGCAGCACTCGTTCATCGCTTGTCCGGCGTTGGCCTCGCAATTTTCCTGCCGATGCATTTCCTCGCACTCGGCCTCGCTATCGAAGGTGAAGCCAGCCTCGACGGTTTCCTTAAATGGACCGAAAACCCGCTGGTCAAGGTGTCGGAAGCCGCACTGGTTGTTTTGCTCACGCTGCATCTGCTTGGCGGCATCCGCGTGCTGCTGATCGAAAACATGAAATGGCAGCCTGGCCAGAAACAGATGGCGATTGCTGCCATCGCCATGGCGCTATTCGTCGGCATTCTGTTTGCCGCAAACCTACTCTGAGTTTGAACCATGTCTCAAAACACCATCGAGCGAACACGCACTGATATCCTGATCCTTGGTTCCGGCGGCGCCGGCTTGTTGGCAGCCCTGCATGCGCATCAGACCGCGCCGGACTTGTCGATCACGATCGCCACCAAGGGCCTGCTCGGTAAGTCGGGCTGCACGCGCATGGTGCAGGGCGGCTACAACGTCGCGGTCAATCCGGCGGATTCGGTCGAGCGCCATTTCATGGATACGATCGATGGCGGCAAATGGCTGCCGCATCAAAAACTCGCTTGGACGCTTGTGTCGACGGCGATAGAGCGCATCCGCGAACTCGAAAATGAGATCGGTTGTTTCTTTGATCGCAACGATGACGGCACGTTGCACGGCAAGGCGTTTGCCGGCCAGACCTTTGACCGCACCGTCCACAAAGGTGATCTCACCGGTATCGAGATCATCAATCGCGTCATGGAGCAGATCTGGGCGCGCCCGATCAACCGCCTGGAAGAGCATCGCGCGATATCATTGGTGCCGACAAAAACCGGTGATGCGATTGCCGGCGTGCTGATGATTGACATCCGGACGGGTCGTTTCCGCTTCGTCGAGGCCAAAGCTGTCTTGCTTGCAACCGGCGGCGGGCCGACGATGTACCGCTATCATACGCCGAGCGGCGACAAATCCATGGACGGCCTCATGATGGCACTGGAGCGTGGCTTGCCGTTGCGCGACATGGAGATGGTCCAATTCCATCCAACCGGCCTCCTCGCCGGGACCGATACGCGCATGACCGGCACCGTCCTTGAGGAAGGGTTGCGCGGTGCTGGCGGGCATCTGCTCGACGGCAACGAACGTCGCTTCATGGAGGACTATGACCCGGACGTCGAGCGGGCCACGCGTGATATTGTCAGCCGCGCAATCTATGCCGAAATGCGAGCCGGCCGCACGACGCCCAACGGTGGCGTCTACATCAAGATGAGTCATCTGGGGCCCGAAACCGTCACCAAGAAATTCAAGGGCATGGTCGAACGTTGTGCTGATTGCGGCTTTGAC
>JAGDYV010000046.1:0-64879 GCA_049116495.1 Hyphomicrobiaceae bacterium
CGAAAACCTCGACCGGCAAGATTCAGAAGTTTGTTCTGCGCGACAGAGCGACGTCGGACGTCGTCTGATCGAAAAAGCTCAATTGGATATTATTCTACAAATTCATGCCAGATGCGGTCATCTAGTGTTGATAGCCAATTGAAACAAATGAGAATTATCCATACGTAGTCGTATCAACTTCAGGAATTGCGTGCCCAAGCCTTTCCAATGTGGAATGAGTGCTGCTCTTTTTCTCTTGCAATGCAATACAAGATGATATGAACTCGGCTCATCAAGATTGCGACACGATCTGTCCCCCATCCCCCAAAGGCAAGTGTCGCAACTTTGCCCGCAGTGAAGCTTTCACTTGCGGGCATTTTTTTTGACTCAATTGAGTTATGCACCCGAGCAGACCGGTTGTCATCCTGTCGATGATGGCCTGAACCCGGCGTTGGTGGCCTCAGCTTCACTGCAGAACCAGCGCTCTCCACGACGGCTGCGCACGCGCACCTGGCGGTAGTCGAGCGCCCAGGGCAGCACATAGACTTTGGCGCGGCGCACAACGCGGCCTTTGATGGGACAGCCGTCCGGTGCCGATTTGCTCGCAATCTCCCACCGCTGCGCACGAAAATCTGCCGGCCGCTGCGCCGGGCCCTGCCATACGCCTAGTTTTGCCGTACGTGCCTTGGTTTCCGCATCGGCATACGTCTTGAAGATCGTGCCTTTTGCAAAAGCGTAGCCCTTGCTCACGATCTCGGCTGCCGCGTCCTTCTCGCCGATATGGCACGTCGCTTGTAGCCGTCCCGCATCGGTCTTTGAAACATCGGAACACACAACCAATTTGCGCCCCAGCACACGGCGCAATGCACGACGGGCGGATTGTCCGCAACGCCATGCGCGCTTGCGCTTGTTGCGACACACTTGGCTGAGTTCAGGCGCTTCGATTCCGGCCAACTGCACGAGCCGCCCATTGACGCGCAGCGTATCGCCGGTCACCGCGCGACCGCGACCGGTGATGTCCGGCAGAGTTTCCGTTTGAACCGACGGCAAGGATGGCCACGACGGTAAAGCCGCCATCATCGAGGACGACAAGGTCTTAAGCCCGCCGCTCTGCCACGTCCACAAAACGGCGCCAACCATAAGTATCGCCGCCATGGCAGCCCCGGCGTACCTCATCGGTGGCAGAGCGAAGCGCAAACGCGGTTGTACCAGCCAACTGCGAAGGCCTTGCCACAGCCGCTTTAGCCAGGGCGCAACAGCCAATGCAAGCAGGGCAACGGCAACCAGGGTCGCCAAAAGCGTTGACCAGCCAGCACCCGACTGAAGATATTGCAGGTAAGCCGACAGCGCTGCCAACAGACCCAAACTGCCAAACATCGCCACAATCTTATGACGTGCGGAGAGGGCCAGTGTCGGCAAGCGCAAATTGCCGATGCGACCATCTCGCAAGCGTCGCCAAATACTGGAAAGGCCGTTTGCCGTGCCCTTCGCTATCGCCTGCATCGTTGACGACGAAACAGTCCAGAGCCATTGCCAAGCGCGCGACAAACCAAGCCGCAGCGCACCAATCCCACTATAGCCCGCGGAAACACTCTGCCGGCCAGCAGCCTTGGCGCCATCTGCCGCCATCTGCTTGATATCTTCGATTTTCTGAGCACGCTCTTGACGTCTTAGCTTGATGGTCGTGCGCACATATTGTTGCCACTCGAATCCATCGTTTTTCCGTCGCCATCCGAACATTTCATTGCCCCTGAATGGTTGCGGCGCTGCGCTTGCTGGATGCCACTTTGTCGCCCAGAGCATAATTGGTTCTAGTCGAGCACAACACCGTTCCAGATCTGCACAGTTCCGTTACTCTTGCCCGTTGCGATCATCCGGCCATCCGGCGACACCGCTGCATTCGAGAGCTTCGTACCCGCCGAGCCAAACGTTTGAAGCGCCCTACTCTTACGCCGATTCCATAAGCGAACGGTACCATCCGCGCTGGCAGAAACGAACTCGCGGCCGCCATCAATGAACTGCAGCGAGGTGATACGCCCACCGTGGCCGCGATAGCGCATCCGGCGTCGACGGCTATCAGTTGAATAAAGCGAAATTCGCCCGCTCAGTGTCCCGATCAGAAGCGTTTCACCGTCGGATGAGAATGCGGTTGCCGTAATAAATTGTTTCGCGCGAGGATAGGTTCGCACATGGCTGAGGCTTTGGGCTTCCCACAACTTGACCGTCCGATCTGCGCTGCCCGAAGCGATCAGACCCCGGCTTGGTTCATAAGCAATCGCCAACACGTCGCGGCCGTGCCCTTCGAAGACATGCAGCGACACGGATGGTGTCGCAATCTCCCACAGCGCAATGGTCCAATCATGTCCGCCGGCAAGGAATTTCCCTGCACCGGCAAAGACAAGCGAGGTTATCGGTGCATCGTTGCGTTTGAACGACTTGAGCTGCATGCCAAGGTCAAGATCCCATAGCGCGATACGACCATTTTCGTGCCCGGTCAGCGCCCGACTACCGGCAATTGCCAGCGCTTGTGCCGGACCGTGCTCAAGCTCCAAAGTCCGCAGCAGCTTGCTTGATTTAGTGTCCCAGACCTTCAGCGTTCCATCGCCGCCGATGGTCGCCAGTTTTGCTCCTCCGCTGGCAAATCGAACAGCCGATGTACCACCAGCATGGGCCTCGAACGTGCGCAACAACAGCGTATCAGGCGTCCGTTTAATCGCTGGCGTAGCAGCACCTGAAACAGATGACAGCGATCCGGTCGTCACGCCGCCGCGGCGAGATGGCGGTGCACGATCGCGGGTTCGCGGCGGTTCGACTCGGGGTGGTTTGGCCGGTCGGCTGGCAACCCGTTTCGGAGCGGGGTCAGGACTGCTGGCAATGGTGCCCGTACTGCGAAACTCAAAGCGCGGTAGATTCTGTTGCGCTTGCACCAAGAACGCTGCAACCACAACGCCAACGGCCAGCTTGGTGGCGAGCGAGAACCACCGCCAGCGCGACTTGGCCCGGATAGGCCGCGGCCGCGGCGGCCGACGTGCCGGTTTTCGATCGCGCCCGCGCGGCGACACGGCCTTAACCACTGCGCGGCCTTCAACAGCCGGCTTTTTCTTAGCGGCGGGCGTCGCTGCCGGCAGTTGGGCTTGTTGGCCAGCGCCACCGAAACGGAAGAAGCCCCGCCGCTTTGGTGGAACCGAATCCGGTGAAGGGGCAACAATATCCGGGGTGTCAACCGATGGAGTTGGCGCGTTTGCCGCCTGCTTTTGGGGCGTAGCTTTGGCGACGGACGACGCATCTCGCGGGGATTGCCGAACGCCGTCCAAAAAATCAACAATGCGACCGCGACGCCCCGGTACGTCTGGAGGTGGCGGTACCATGGCCGGCGACGGTGGCGCGGGAGCCGTCAGCGCCCGTGTCGCGGATGTCACCGGCGCAGCGTCATCGACATGCGGGTCCACAGCGGGCGCATCCGGACGCTTCGTGCCAAACCAGCCGCGCTGGCCGGGCAGAGCATCCGGTGCCAGCAATGCACCACGCCATTGCGCGACACTTTGCGGGCGCTTCTCGATGTCAATTCTCAGCCCTTGATCAATCGCCTTCAAAAAAGACGGCCGATACGCGCTCAGAGCGGCTTCGCGCGCAGGTTTGAATTCGTCCTTGACGACCCGTGATGGCGCGTCCGGCGGGCGCCTGCCGGTAATCGCATGGTAAAGCGTCGCCGCCAATGCGTAGATGTCCGTCCATGGACCTTGCTGGCGACCGATTTCACCGTATTGCTCATACGGGCTGTAGCCCGGTTTTACGAGCGCGCTCACCGTGCGCGAGTGCTGCGCGATATCACCTCGCGCAGAGCCGAAGTCGATCAGGACAGGCGAGCCGTCGTTGCGGATGATGATGTTGTCAGGCGCGATATCGCGATGCAGAAAGTCCGATGCATGAACAACGGCCAAAGCATCAAGCAGCGGCGCAAGAATCTTGTCCAACTCAGCTTGCCGCGGCGCGCGCCCAAGTGCCTGCAGCCACCCCTTGAGGCTCTCGCCTTCCTCAAAATGCAGCACCATGTAGCCGGTGTTGTTGGCGCGGAAATAACGATAGACGCGGACAATGTTCGGGTGATCGTATCTGGCCAGCGTCTGGGCCTCTTCGATGAAACGATCGAGGCCCCATTGGTAGTCCTCAGCGCATCCCTCCGAACGCGGCACGGCCGCGGCCCGCTTGCCACGTGCAGCAAAGTCGCTGGGGAAATATTCTTTGATCGTGACCTTGCGATCGAGCGCGATCTCCGTCGCAAGATAGGTAATGCCAAAACCACCGGCACCGATCACCCGCTCAATGCGAAAGTCAGAGACCAGCTCTTTACCTTCCGGCAGTGCCTGTAAATGGCTCATGCATCCCCCGTCGCATCGCCTCGACTCTAAGCCTGTGGAAAACTATTCGGTCGTCTGAGCGCGAAACCGTTCGTCGATCCTTCGCCGCACTCCCTGTGGCGAGCCTTCCCACGCACCTGCGAGTCAATTGCCGCATTCATGCCGAAAGATTGTGGCAATGGCGTGCATTATCTCTCAATGAGGTCTTAGCGGTCATCTGCAAATGCTCAATATCGACTATCTCGGCTTTTTCAACGCATTTGACACGGGCGTCTGGCTGACGGCGATCGGAGATTGGATTGAGCAAGTCAAAATCTTTATACGGACAAAATATCTTGAAGCACCTGCTCTGATCCTCGGCGTCGCTATTGCCCTCATCATACCGGCTATAGCAACGGCCGGAGCGATTGTCCGGATGATGGCTCGCAGGGCTCAACCACCGGAAAGCGAGACGGTACGCACTGTTAGAACCCGTCCAATCAGCGCCTGGCGCCAGAGCGCTTGTCTGGAAATGCCTGACAGCACGCTTTATCCGATCAACCAAGGCATTGTCCGAATTGGCCGAGAAGCCGACAACGACTTGCGCCTGGCTGACCCCACGATACACCGCTATCACGCCGTGCTTGAGCGGTCGCCCGATGCAGAATTCATGATTTCCTATGTTGGAGACCCCGACCATGACGGCTTGCTCATCAATGGCACTGCAGCCCAACGACAACGCTTGCGAGGCGGCGAAGTACTGGAAATCGGTGCAATAAAGTTGCGCTTCTCCGTGAGCCCCGCTTAGTTAGGGGCAGCAATGATCAAAATGGCAGGCGGGGACAGACGATGTCGAACAAGGAGCAAGGCAGCAAGGGGCAAGGCAAATTCCTTGGCTCTTTACGGGACGCCTTGAAAGCCGCCAGTCGCGATGAAGATGGCCGCGTTGTGATTGCAGGCGAGAACCCAACCATAAAACCGGTCGTCGAGGCCAAGATCGAGGGAGCATCAGCCATGTCGTCATCACAGGACGGTAAACCCGCAGCCTCAGGCAATGACAGCGCCGAGGCCCCGCCGCCATTGCCCAGCGCCGCCGAGGCAGCCAGAGAAGCACGCGGTGGCACGCCGAATATTCCGCCGGTGGATGCCGCGGTCGGCGCCGGAGCGGCCGCCGCAAGTGCACCACCGACGACCCGTGTCGTGAAAGAGCCCAGTGCCGCGGCAGCAGCAGATGCGGAACCAAGAACCCAGCTTGTTCGCGGACGCCAACCGGTGCAGCGCGGCGAATTCCGGCAGGACCCTGTGGTTGGTTGGCTTGTCATCGTCGGCGGGCCCGGCATTGGCTCGTATCGTCCAGTATTCGAGGGCAACAATACAATTGGCCGGTCGACCTCAAACCGCATACCAATCGATTTCGGGGACGATGCGATTTCCGGCGAAGAACAGGCATACATCCGTTATGACTCAGCGGATCGCTCGTTCCTGCTAGTCCCGAATATGTCCAAAACCAACGTCGTTTCAGTAAATGAAAAGCGCCCCACCTCCGCGATTGCGCTGCAGACCATGGACGTGATCACAATGGGGCGCACGCAGTTAGTATTTATACCGTTTTGCGGACCTGAGTTCGATTGGGGGGAACTTTCCACCATGAAAGGCTGACAGCGCGCGACAAGATTAACCAAGCAGCCGGTCAGTCTTTTGAACATTGACCCGTTGACCCTTGAATAGATTACTGAATGACATCTTTTGAGTATGCCGTGTGTGCAACGCGCGGAGATCGCAGTTACCAGGAAGACGCCGCCGCGTTCTGGCCAGGCCCGGCGACGTTCAAGCTTGAACGCGATCTGCCCCAGCCGCCACAAGACATCACCATGGCCATCCTCGCCGATGGTATGGGCGGACATGCCGGCGGTGCGATCGCCAGCCAGTCTGCATGCGAGACCTTTCTCGCCGGCATCTCCGGGCTGATCGATCTTGGCCCCTACAAGAAAATCGGCGCAGAACGTACCGTCACGCTCGGCGTTGATGATACGCCTGCGGAGGCTGCGGGCACATCTTCCGTGTCATCCGACAGCAATCTGCTCGCAGCGCTGCACGCCGCCAATGCGGAAATCGCCCAGCAGACGGCCGCCAATCCCGCGCTCAACGGCATGGGCACGACGTTCGTCGGTGTCACGTTCAAGCATCCAAATTCCCAGGCGGGATCTGGCGCAAGCTTGGAATGGGTCAGCGTTGGTGACAGTCCACTCTATCTCTATCGCGGCGGTGAGATCGCGCTTCTCAACGAAGACCATTCCCTGGCGCCGGCACTCGACCTGCTCGCAGCCGAAGGCACGATTAGCGTCGATGCAGCGCGCAACGACCCGCGTCGCCACATGCTCCGCTCGGCTGTGACGGGTGAAGAATTCGATATGATCGACCTGTCGCGAAAGCCGCTGCTTCTCGAGAAGGACGATGTCATCGTACTCGCAAGTGATGGCATCCACACGCTCAGCGAAACCGAAATTGCCCGGATCGTTTCCGCTTACGAACCGGATGGCTGCCAGGGGATTGCCAATGCTCTGGTTCGCTCGATCGAAAACCATCGTATGCCGCACCAGGACAATGCGACGATCATGGTCATTCGACAGGCAACATAGTCAAATCACGAGATCCGCGCCGTTCAGTCACGGTGGAGCGGCTACGCCGCATCCTCTTCCATGACAATGCCTGAGTAGCGCCGGCGATCGCCGTGGATGCTGCTGCCGCGCCGGTCGTCATCATTGGAGCGCGAGGTGACGAGCCGGAACACACTCAAGTAATTTGGCTCAACAAGCAGCCGCTCGCCATAGACACCTTCCCTCAAAAAACGGTGCATCTTCGGCAGGTTGTAGCAAGGTACCCACATCAACAAGTGGTGCTCGACATGATAATTCACCCAGTAGGGTGCAAGGAACAGGCCGGTGACCGGGTCAGCGAGCGTCGTGCGGGCATGCGCAAACTCATCGTCTTTGTCGCCAACCATCGCGTGTTCGGCAATATTGCGCAGTCGCAGAAACAACTGAAAGAATGTCAGCAACGGTAGCAGCCAGAGAAGCGGATAGAGCCACCAGTAACCAGAAATGGCCAATATCGCGAAGAGCACGACGTTCGCCAATACGATACCACCGACCTTTTCGCGCGCACGAACAAGACGCTGCGACCACGGCTGGTCAGGCTTGCCAAGGGCGTCGCGGAACTGGGCGGTGCGCTGATTGAAACCGGTTTGACCTGAAATATCGCGGAAAAGTTTGCGCCAAAAGCTCTTCGCCGTGACAGGAAACGATTGGCTAAGCACCAAGTCAGGGTCATCGGCCTGTTGCGTGCGGGCGTGGTGTTTCAGGTGATAACGCCGATAAAGCAGGGCATCGGTGCCAACGGGATAAGCGAGCAGCCATTGACTGACCCACATGTTCTGCGCAGGGCTCTTGAGCAGTAAGCCATGGGCCCCATCGTGCATCAAGATTGCGAGCCCGAGTTGACGGCCGCCGATCAGTGCCGCGGCAAGAACAAACGTGACAACGTTCGGCCACCACACGAACAGCGCCATCGCAGCAAAGATGATTCCCCAGGCGTGGACGATAAGCGCAAGCGCCTTCCAGTCATGTCGCTCCCTGACGGTGGCGAGTTGTTCCGATGTAAGTAATTCGCTCGCACGCATGGCATTGCCTCGATTAGGCCGGAACGTTGGGGAGAACAATTTTTTCCCCAACTGGTTGAGCGCCCATTGCCCGCAATGTTACGCGACAGAATGCGGTTTTAAAAGCCTCTCCAAGCGTTGTGGCGTAACGTTGCAGGGCCGGTTTCAGTAACGTGATTGCCAGTATGCTGGGCGCCTGTTTAAGTGCGCGCTTGTCCGGTCGCCCGCCGCGATCTGTCAACCCTCGCGAAAAGCATTAACCTATGCCACAAGACGCGACCGTTAACGTGACGCCCAGCAGCGTGCGCCGCAATGTCGGCCTGCTTGCCATCGCGCAGGCGCTGTTCATGTGCATTACAACGATGGCGATCGCGACGACGCCGCTCGCTGGGCATGCCCTACTTGGCGTCGACAAAACGATGGCGACGCTGCCATTGGTGCTTAATCATGTCGGCATCATGCTGATGACCGTGCCGGCGTCGCTGCTGATGGGCAAGATCGGACGGCGCGCAGGCTTTACAATCGGGGCGCTGATTGCCCTGATTTCAGGTGCAATTTCACTTTTAGCAATCTACATCGCCAGTTTCGAATTGTTGTGCGTCGGCGCCCTGTTGACCGGCTTTTCATCTGCTTTCGCCTGGTATTACCGCTTTGCCGCCGCCGACGCTGCCGATGAAGCATACCGCCCAAAGGCGATCGCATTGGTCATGGCGGGCGGGCTCATTGCGGGCATCATCGGGCCGCAAACGGCAAAATGGTCGCTGCATTGGCTGGACCCACTCGTGTTCGCCGGCGTTTACGTCATGACGATGGTCTTTGCTGCCGCGTCGATGATCGTCGTCCAAGGCATCCGCATTCCGAAGCTGACAAAAGAGGAACTGGCAGAGGGCGGTCGCCCCATGTCCGAAATCATCCGCCAACCAACATATGTCGTGGCGGTGTGCACCTCGATGTTCGGCTATGGCGTCATGACGTTGGTGATGTCGGCGACGCCGCTGGCCATGCTCGCGTGCGGCTTCGACTTCCATAGCAGCGCAACCGTGATCCAGGGCCATGTCATCGGCATGTTCCTGCCATCATTTTTCACGGGCAATCTGGTCCAGCGCTTTGGCGTACTGCGCATCATTGCCGCCGGCGCCATCATTCAGATGGGGTGCGCGGCCGTCAATCTTGCCGGCATCGACTTCATGAATTTCTTCATTGCCAACGTGCTTGTCGGCATCGGTTGGAACTTCACATACGTCGGTGGTTCAACGCTGCTGACAACGACCTATCGCCCCGCCGAGCGGGCCAAGGTGCAGGCCAGTCACGACTTCATGGTCTATGCGACCACGGCCGCCGCCGCCGGTCTCTCCGGTGTCCTGCAGGCACGCGCAGGTTGGGACATTGTCAACATGGCATCGCTGCCATTAATGGGCTTCGTGCTAATCGCAGCCCTGATGCTGTCGCGCTATCAGGCGCGTCAGGCGACAGCATAGACCGGCAGCTACGTTGAGCGCTGTGCCGACGGCACATAGCGCGTATCCAAAGGGTACGTCTCCATCGGGCCATCGTGGATACCGTCAATATGCTGGCGATTCCGCAAGTACGTCCAAACAGTTCCGAGGGCTGGACTGCTCACATCAAGCGGCTCGATAGCGACTTCAAGGCGACGATAACCCGTCGACAGGTGCGTGCTCTCAAGAGCGTCAAGTTCGGCCAGCACGCTATCGTCAACCGTGTAAGCTTCGCCGGTTACCTGGAACCCGCTGCCTGGCTCATCGAGCAGATTGGGCACGTACCAGCGGCCGCCTATGATGAGCGGATATCGTTCGACGGTACGATAGGCGCCGAGGAATTTTGCCCGCGGCATGCCGACGTGCGCGTTCGGATGACCTCTCTTGAGCGTGCCATAGACGAAAACTTGATGCATGATGAATGTGACCGGTCTAACCCAAACTTGAAGGACAGCTAAATGCTACTTGCAATGAACACTGACGTCGAAGCAGTCAACGTCAAGGCCATCGAGGGCGAGACCGTTTTTGGCGGCGACCTGATGGTTAAGCCCATGATGAAGGGCGACGAGATGACAATCATGGAAATCCATTACACGCCCGGCGTTGGCGTACCGCTGCACGTCCACACGCATGAGTCGCTCGTCTACGTGGTCAAAGGTAAAGTCAAGACAGTCGTTGATGACCAAACCTATGTGCTCGGCCCTGGTGATGTCTGCCGGCATCCAGCCGGCGTCAAGCACAGCGTCGAAGCGTTGGAAGATGCGGTAACGCTAGAGATCAAGGCACCGGCACCCGACATCGCGAACTTCTTCACAACGTGAAGATTTCGTTCCGCGGCAAGGCCTGCGCGATCAATAGGTTGCGCGCCCTCCGGACAGGTCGAAGATTCCCCCGGTGGTGTAGGAATTTTCCGCGGAAGCAAGCCAGGCAGCCATGCTTGCAAGCTCCTCCACCTTGACGAAACGCTGGCGTGGGATTTTCGACAGCATATAGTCGATATGCTCCTGGCTGATTTGGTCGAAGATGGCGGTCTTGGCCGCCGCCGGTGTGATTGCGTTGACCGAAATCTCATGACCGGCGAGTTCTTTGCCGAGCGATTTCGTAAGGGCCATCAAACCCGCTTTCGATGCAGAATAGTGCGCGGCGTTTGGATTACCCTCTTTGCCCGCGATCGACGCAATGTTGATGATCCGGCCGTAGTTGTTGGCGATCATGGATGGTACGACCGCTTTGCAACACAGGAACGGCCCGTCAAGATTGATCGCCATTACCTTGCGCCATTCGCTAACCTCAGTGTCGACCGTGGTGGCAATCGCGCCGGCAATACCGGCATTGTTGACCAGAATGTCGACCTTGCCATGCACGCCCAGCGTGGCATCACGTGCCGCCGTGACGCTTTCGAAGTCTGAGACGTCGGTTTTGACAGCGCGCACATTGGCGCCGATCTCTGATGCCGTCTTCTCTGCCAATGCGATATCCATGTCCCAGATGTCGACGCTGGCACCAGATGCCGCAAAGCGCTCAACGACGGCCCGGCCAAAGCCTTGCGCGCCGCCGGTGACGACGGCTGAGCGTCCATTGAGGTCGAACTGATTGGCCATGGGTAATGGTCCTTCTGATGAGTCTTGTTTGAATTGTTTGTGACACGGGACGCGCGTTCGGGCAAAACATGGGAGCTATGATTTGAAGCGCGCTTGCAAGTCGCTAACCTGTCCCGGGCCGAGAATGCGCAATTTACGCCCCTCTAGGAGCAGATAAAGCCGCGCTGTTTCTTCGAGTTCCTCAATCGCATCGGCCGCAGCCGAAAGCGATGTGCCAGCCACCACCGGACCATGGTTGGCGAGCAACACGGCGTGATGCTTGCCCGCCAACGCTCCCACTGCCTCTGCCAAAGCCATGTCGCCGGGAGGGTAATATGGCACCAGCGGTAGATGACCAATTCGCATCGCATAATAGGCGGTGATCGGCGGCAGGCAATTGTCGGTGTCGAGTTCAGCAAGACAACTGACGGCAACCGAATGCGTCGAATGGAGGTGGACAACCGCGCCGGCCCCGGGTCGCTGATCGTACATGGTCGTGTGCAAAAAGGCTTCTTTGGTCGGCTTGTCACCATCGATATGCTGCCCCGTCGCATCCAGCTTAGAGATCCGTGCCGGATCAAGTGTGCCAAGCGATGAACCGGTTGGCGTCATCAGCCAGCCACCATCCTGCAGGCGCACGGAAATGTTGCCGGTGGATCCATGGGTCAACCCACGCTCAAAGAGCGACAATGCGACGGCCGTGATTTGCTCGCGAAGTTGTGCTTCGTTGACCATCGCGGTTAAGCCTCTGCCGAAAGTTTATCCCACGCGTCGATAAAGAACCGCTCGCCGCCAAAGTTCCCGGATTTTAACGCGAGCACCAAGCCACGCTCGTCAATACTCTTCGTCCAAGGAACGCCTGGATCGATTTCCGGACCAATCTCAATTGCATCAACTGCAAGCGCCGCAACGACAGCACCGGACGTCTCGCCACCCGCAACAATGAGCTTCGTAAAGCCCGCCTCGCCCAAACCTCTGGCGATCTCAGCCATCGCGTTCTCAACGATCTCGCCGGCCTGCTCGCGACCAAGTTCGTCCTGGACCTTGACGATAACGTCCGGGTCATCACTTGAATAGATCAATACCGGCTTGCCGGCGGCCTGTGCTTTGGCAAACGCCACAAACGTATCTGGCTTGACATTGCCATCGGCAATTTTGAGCGCGTCGATCCGCATCGCGGGAATACCTGCCGCCTTCGCAACCGCGATTTGGGCACGGGTCGCGGCAGAGCAGCTACCGGACAGGATTGCGGCTCGCCCAGGACTGGCAGTCATTGGGACGTTTGCTGCCGTTTTGTGCATCAATCCTTGCGCAACAAAATTGTCCGCGAGCCCAATGGCAACGCCCGAGCCTCCGGTAATCAGCTTATGGTCCTGCGCAGCCTTGCCAATCCATTTGAGGTGGTTGTCAGAAATCGCATCAACGACGAGGAAACGTTGGCCGGATTGCTTAGCCGCATCGACTGCGGCCTCGATTGCAACCGTACGCTGATCCACAACATCATAGGGGATGAGACCGACGGGAAGGTTGGTCTGGCGCTGCATGACGGCGACGAGATCGCTGTCGCGCATCGGCGTCAAGGGATGATCTTTCATCGGGCTGGATGACAACAGATCATCACCAACAAACAAGTGGCCCTTGTAAATTGTACGTTTATTGGTCGGGAAAGCCGGGCAGACAAACGCGACGTCTGCTTTGAGCTTCTCAATCAGTGCCTGGGCGACCGGGCCGATATTGCCTTCATCCGTTGAATCGAATGTTGAGCAATATTTGAAGAAGATCTGGCGGGCACCAGCCTCCAATAGGATATCGGCACTCTTGAGTGACCAATCGATCGCCTCGGCCACAGGATTGGTTCGCGATTTCAACGCCACGACGACCGCGTCGAATTCTTTCAACGGCTCAGCATCTTCCGGCACGCCCATAACCTGTATTGTGCGCAGCCCTGAGCGCTTCAGCGTTAGAGCCAGGTCGGTGGCGCCGGTAATATCATCGGCAATGCATCCAAGCAGCACAGTCAGGTCCTTTCACATTGCCAAACGAGGGATACGGGCAATCCATGTCGATCAGAGGCAATCCGATCGATCGCCGCATTCGCGGCGTGCGTCACCTATGACTCCGTGCCCGTCTTATCCCAATCGCGCAATTCGGTCTTCAGTATCTTGCCGTAGTTGTTTTTTGGCAGGCTGTCGACAAACGCATAGCGTTTCGGTCGTTTAAACCGCGCGATATTGTCGAGACAGAGCTGATCAAGTTCCTGCTCGCCGAGCGCGTCGCCACTCTCTTGCTTGACGATGAACGCCACGACTTCCTCGCCCCAGTCGGCATGCGGCGCGCCAATCACGGCACATTCCAAGACGCCGACATGGGTCAGAAGAACCTCCTCGATCTCACGCGGGTAGATATTCGTACCACCCGATATGATCATATCCTTAGAGCGATCTTTCAGCGTCAAAAAACCATCTTCATCGAGCGCGCCCATGTCACCGGTCCACAACCAGCCATCACGCAGCGCTACAGCATTGGCTTCCGGATTGTTCCAATAACCGGTCATCACGCAATCACTCTTCGTGATGATTTCGCCAATCTCACCGGGCGGCAGAGTCTGGCCGTCCGGACCGGCGATCCGGAAAGCAACGCCCGTACGGGCGATCCCGACACTTGCAAGACGCTCTTCATAGCGTGGGTTGTCTGTGTCGGCATGCAGGTATTGATCAAGGCCGGATATGGTCATTGGCGATTCACCTTGACCGTAGAGCTGATAGAAGTGCTGTCCAAGTTTTTCAAGGCCAGCCTTGAGATCTGCGACATACATAGGGGCGCCACCATAAGCGATGGTGCGCAAACCGCTTGTGTCACAGTCGCCGCATGCCGGATCGTTCAAAAGACGGGTCACCATAGTCGGGGCCGCGAACATCGTTACGTTGTCGTACGTCCTGAAAGATTCAAGAATCTGGCCCGTTTCAAAGCTCTTATAGATGACGTTGTTTGCACCTTTTAGGACGTGAGCAAGGCCATAAAGGCCGGCACCGTGTGACAGCGGCGCGGCATGTACCATTGTATCGCGCGGACCAATTGAATCGATATCGGCGTAATAAGCATGCGTCATGAAGAGCAGGTTACGATGCGAGAGCACCGCGCCTTTCGGCCGGCCGGTGGTGCCGCTGGTGTAGAACAGCCACGCGGGGTCTTGCGGATTGCCCGGGCGAATAGGCACCTCATCACTTTTGAGAAGCGCATCATAGTCTGCACTCTCGGTAGCAATGATCTCGGGCCAGAACGCGTCGGCAGCTTCCGATACCGACGCGGCAATGTCCGGCGTCATGATACACAGCTTGGCCGTGCAGTTCTCCAGGATCCACGACGTTTCGCGGGCGTGCAATTTGGCATTGATCGGTACAGCCGTCAGCCCTGCCCGCCAAGCGCCAAACAGGCACGTGAAAAACTCTGCACAGTTTGTCATCGCCAGTCCGACCCGATCGCCGGGCTTCAGGTTGTAGTGCCGCAACAAGGCGCCGGCGATGGATGAGACTTGTTTATCCATCTCGTTGTAGGTCAAATGGCCATTGTACGCCGTAATAGCTGGGCGATTGGGCACGGCGCGTGCGACAGCGTGCAGAATATATGAAAGATTCATGATGAAGCGCGATCGTTCGTTGCGTTTTTCCGATCCTGCCATCGAGCAGGAACAGCTGCAAGCCGAGCCGTGATGGATGCCGGCTCTAGATCTCTTCGCTGCCACTCGCTCGAACGCAAGGCTCGAACATTGGCACGCCTGCCTGCCGCTTAAAAAGATCGCGCGCGAACGAGTTGACAGGCATTCAAGAGGCGTCTTCCATGGCGGCCGCTTACTCCACGCTCAAACCAAGGAAATGCCTCTTATGCGGATTGCGATTATTGGCGTCGGCGCCATGGGCTCAATATATGCCGGCTTACTCGCCGACGCCGGCGGTCATGAAGTGTTTGCCATCGACAAATGGAAAGACCACGTCGATGCGATCAACGCTGAGGGACTACGCATCGAAGGGGCAAGCGGCAATCGCACGGTAAAGATGACCGCCACGACCGACGGCGCCGAAGTTTCAGACGTTGATCTGGTCATTATCGCGACGAAGCATGACGGCGTCGATGCCGCCGCCGCTCTGGCGCTTAGGATTGCCAAGCCCGATGCGCCAATACTGACCATCCAGAATGGTCTTGGAAGCGCTGACCGTGTTGCGGACATCGTCGGGTCAAACCGCATCATGATGGGTGTCGTTGGCGGCTTTGGCGCGTCAATGAAGGGACCCGGCCACGCCCATCATAACGGCATGGAGTTCCTGCGGCTGGGCGAAATGGACGGCGGCATGACCGAGCGTCTTGAAGCCGTTGCCGAAGCCTGGCGCGCGGGAACATTCAAGGTCCTGACTTTCGATGACATTCACAAGATGGTCTGGGAAAAGCTCATCTGCAATTGCACGTATTCCGGAGTTGGCGCGCTGTCGGGCCTTACCGTCGGTCAAATGCAGGCCAATCCCCATGCCTGGTCTCTATCAAGTGCCTGCGCGCTTGAAGCTTTCAACGTAGCTTGTGCAAAGGGTATCCGGCTCGATTTTGATGACCCGGTACGCTACGTCCGCGAATTCGGCGAAAAAATCCCTGGCGCGCGGCCCTCGATGCTGCTTGACCATATGGCCGGAAGAAAAGCTGAGATTGAGAATATCAACGGCGCCATCCCGCGCGAAGGCGGCAAGCTCGGCATTGCAACGCCCGTGAACTCGACATTGGTCGCGGCCTTGAAGGCCAAGGAAGCAAGCTTCGAAACATCTTAATTGGCGCTTGATCCGGACATTTCGAAAATTGCACTGCGGCTGCCTTGAGCCGCGAATTTTCGACGCAGCAGACTAACTGTTATACCCAGGAAGCAAGATCGCCGTTCCTTGGAAAACAACTGGTTAATCTTAAAAACCAAGATGAATAGCCGGCCAATGCCCAGCGTTCTCCGGTTTGCCCGAAAGGAATGCCGCATAACTGACAATTCTTGAGCAACACGAGGCACCGGTCTGGCAATTCCAGCTCGCAAGACTTCGGACGCAAATACATCTCATGAAGAGCCAAGAATAACTTAGAGATTGATGCAGAAAAGCACTAGAACCCACTATTAACTATAAATTAATTGCCACTTGCGCTCACCCCCAACGGTCATCAATACCGCCCGCACCTGACCAGTCGTCAGGCTTTGTGCGTTTGAAGGGAACCGGGTCAGATCCAAGGGTTGGGCGCGCCTGTCGCGATACCCCACCATGGCCCAAACGCGTTGGGAGTTTTAGACATGGGCTTCAGTTATTCAGCGCCGCAGTGCGCTATTCGACGTGGTTGGCGAGCAGCGAAGTGCGCGTCAGGTATCTGGATATTGGCCGTCGTTGTAGCATTCGCCGGTCTCATCGGCGGGCCAGGCTATACGCTGGCTGACGATGCGGTCGGCTCAATAAATGGCGACATCTACCACCGCAAAGGCTGGATCATGCCGGCCATTTACAGCAAACCTGAAAAGGCCGAGCGCAGCGCGTCAAAGACACGATCGACAACTTCAACAACAGCTGTATCCGCCAAGACCAAGAAAACCGCATCATCGAGAAAAAAGTCTGGTCGAAAAGCCCTGCGCACAAAACAAGCGGCGAGACGCCCTTCATCCAAGCTGCGCAGCGCGGCAAAGACCCGCCCGTCTGCTGGAAAGAAGCGTCGAAGCGCCAAAGGACGCTCAATTCCGGCCCGTATCGTCAAACGTCGCGAGCGCAAACTGAAGCGGACGACACGACGCTACAGTAACCGCAAATACGCAACAAAAGTGGCCAGTCTCGGCGTCGACGTCTTGACCGTGCCAAAGAAGCTTCGGGTCAGGAAAAGCGTCACGGGTGGAAGTGCGCGCATCCATTGGGCAGCCAGCAGTCGATGCGTTCCAGGGCGTCTGCGCGCAGCAATCGCGTTCGTTGCTCGAAATTTCGGCAGAGTTCGGGTGAATTCAACATGCCGCAGTCGGCGACACAATCGCCGGGTCGGCGGTGCCAGTCGCTCTTGGCACCTCAAATCGCGCGCAGCGGACATTCGCGTATTTGGCAACATCAGGAAAACAGCTCGCTATCTGCGGCGCGTCGTTGGTGGCTTCAAGCATTACGGCGGTGGCTTGTTCCACATCGACACGGGTCCGCGCCGGACTTGGTGACGAGACGCCAATTGTCGCTCGGCCAAGCATCGACCTTCGACATTACTGCGACGGACCACCAGTTGCAGTATTGTCCAGCTTCGGCAGCGGCGGCAGTGGCGCTGGCGGTGCCTTAACCGGCACCGGCACACGTATTCCAAGCGGAACGCCCGCGAGCCAGTCGTCGAAACGCGTCTGCAGTGCCCTACCGTGTGTCGCCCAGAACGCCGCGTTAAATACAAGCCCTTGCCCAAGTCGCAGATCAGACGTGGGCATGAACTTGTTGAGATCTGCGTCAAGCAGTGCGTGGCGCTGAGCAAGCAGTAACGCAGAGCGGCGCATCGGACCATACGGCCAAATCCGTGCCTGGGCGGCGAGCTTCTCCGCACGTGTGGCTGCCAGAATAAAACGCTTTGCCTTGTCGCGATTGGTCGATGTCTTTGGCACCGCCCACGACGCATAATCGATCACATGTCCATCCCAGATCGGTTGCAGACGACTGGCAATCAAACGTCGAAAGGCGCGCCCGCTAAACGTCATCGCAATCGTCACGTCTTCCTGGTCAAGTGCCAGTAACGCTTCGCGCGGTCCGTCGACCCACAGGACATGTTTTGAAAGCTTGTCCAACGTCTCAAAGGCGGCATCCTGACCTTGCCGCGTAGCCAGTACGTTGTAGACATCCTCACGGTCGACACCTTTGCCCATCAACATCATTTCCAGCAACCGCTTTGGGCTTCGAATGAGCGCGCGCCTGCCCGGGTAGCGCTTGACATCAAGAAGACTGGCAAGCCCTGTCGGCGCCCGGTAACGCCTTTTTGCCAGCCGCTTCATCGCTTCACCGTTCGCGATGAGCATTGATGACCAGGCGAATGTCGGAACCCCGCAATCAGAAACAGAGTTCGCAAGGAAGTCGCCTCCAGCATCAGTCGTGGCAAAACCACTACGTTCAGCCGGCGTCAGAAGTGATCGCATTTCGACCAATTGACCGGCGGCGCACGCAGCGATCAGGCTGGATTGATCATGCTCCATGACGTCAGCGTCGGCACTTGCAGCGCCGTTGCCGTGTGTACGCCGCTCGATCTCCAATTCGAGGTCGCGGGCGAGCGGCTCAATGATCGCCTGGTTCTGCGCTTGGCCATATGCACCCGCCCATGACAAGACGACGATGCGCGAGTTGATCGGCTTCTTTGGAACGTCATCAACTTTCGCGGGCGTAGACTGCGAGTTCTCCGGCGGCTCCTGGACGGTTTCCTTCGATTGGCCGGCTGGCAGGCCACCTGCGGATGACTCAGGCTCTACCTTATCGACCGGCGGCTCTGTAGGTGCGGACGAAACGGGCGCTGGCTGGTTGGTTGTCGAGGCATCCGATGTAGCCGCTGTTCGTGGATTGTCTGTCGATGGCTGCGCATCCTGGGCGATCGCTGGCGCAATTGCGTACGCGACGAAAAACATCAACGCTGAGGCAGCTACGTTCCGGCCAATTTCTGATAATTGAAGCACACCGTCCCCCAAAACATACCGCTCTGGCAAGCCAGCGCCTGACACGCCAAGATGCATCGCCCCCCTTAGGCGTTCGATGCAAAGAGTTCGTCAGACAGCCGATAGCCAACTATGCAGACCATGCCCTGCTCAGAGTTGGAGTTCAATAAGCAGATGCCGCACGGAACGATTAAATGGTATCAAAGGCCGCGGCGTGGAATGTGGGAATAATTGGAGCCGAGAAAGCGCTCAAGCTCAGTAAGCGGCCCGCTCAGCGCCCGCAATTGAATATCTGCATTGTCCAGCGGTGATTGCTTTGGCGAAGCCGTTGTCTCAATCGCCCCTGCCCGACGATCAGATTTGGCAGACGTGACGGCAAGGAACGTGGCCGACGATGGGCCCGATTTACCTGTCAGCGGGGTAGATTTAGCGCTTGATTGTTCATTGTCCGAAGGTGTTTTACGCGTTTGCGGCGCTTTAACACCAATCAACGACAACATCCGAAAGTCATAAACGCTGCGCGCCATGTCGTAACTGCCACTGGCCCGGACGCTACCTGCCGGATGTGTTGCCGATGCCTTTACAATCTTGGCGACGCCTTCCTTCACATGCAGCACGGCTTCCAGGTCGTTGACGACGGTGGATCCACGCATGACCCGAGCAAGGGCCTCTTTAGACGTCTGCAGCAGAGATTTGTCCGGAGCATTGTTCAACTCAACCAATGACAGCCCGATTGCGCCATTCTCGGGCACCGAAAATTCAACTTTGCCCTTCATGTCATTGATGATCTGATGAATACTCACACCCTGCGAACTCAAATCAGCGACGATGCGACCCTGCCCTTCAATGTAGCGCTTGCCCGCCAGAGTCTCAGACCACTGGCCGCTTGCGATCTCTTCAAGTCGACCACGCAGCGCAAGTTTCGGAATGTAGCGATTAAAGTCGATCGAGATCTGCCCTGTGGCGCGCCCTTTCGCCAAAGCAATTTCGGCGATGTCCGCTGAGAGCTTGCCATCCTTCATCGAAATCGTAGCGGCCCCAGGCCCCAACAGATAATCACCTGCTGACAGCGTCTTGGCGGAAAGCCGGATATCGGCATTGATATGCGGCGCTGCAGGTTGTGAGAGCGTCCCGACCAGTTTGCTCCACCATTGCCAAGCCACGGCTCGACGGTCTGTCGCGCCATTTGGCAGATAACCCGCTACATCGAGCTTTTCGAATGCAAGCGTGCTCGAAATCAAGGCCCGGCCACCACTGGTCTTGAGAGACACCGTACCTTCTGCATCGTTGTCACCAAGCCGGACCTTCGCCTGATCGAATGCCAGCGTGTCCGCATCCCATCGCAGCGGGCCTTCAATTCGAACATCCTGGACACTCGTTCCAATGGGCCAGGATGTGCCAAGCGCATTGGCAAGCCGCTCTGTGTTCTTCAAGTGAACAGTCGTTGCTCCCTGAAGCGCACCAGCGCCAGGTAGCAGTCCCGCGAGTTGGAATGACCCGTTATACGTAAAATCGAGCAGCGTCGCGCTGAACGATAGCTTGATCGGCACGTTGCCGTATTGCGCCGGAGCATCCGTCTTGAGTGCGAATTTGCTGCGTTGCCCACGCCAGAACCCCTGCCCTTTTGCTTCAACGGCATTACTGCCCGCAGGGATCATCTTCACATCGGCGCGCGTTAGACGCTCACGGTGCCCATTCGGCAGGGCGACAACGATCGTACTTTGACGCAAAGCGAGCGCCTTGAAGCGCCCTTCTTGCAGCGCACGAACGAGCGGCGCCGAGGAAGCGGTCGTATCCTCGGCCTGACCAGCCGGATTGCCAACCATCAATTCACCGCCGCGCAAAAGCAGCACAGCCTCGCCACGTTTCAATAGCGCCGCGGAGCTTTCAGCAGTTAACACTGTACCCTTCGGGGCAACGATGCCAAGCGTACCGCCAGATATGGTAGTGCCACTTTGTTTGTCGACCAAGACGGGCTGCGTAATCCTGAAGTTGTCGCGCGTTGCCGCCACGACCTCAGAGCTGTCGAACTGGACTTCATCACCGGCGAAATCAAAAATGATCGGCACGGCGACGCCGACGGCGAGCCAAAACATGATGGCGGCCCCGACCCAAATCTTGCGTTTTCTGGCTTTGGCGGATTTCATTGTCAGCGCGCGTTCTTTCGTAGCTGTCCATTCAACGAAACGGCGTCAGGACGCTTACCGATCCAACCGCAGAAGCGGCGGCCCGACAGCGATTTGTTACTGAATGTTACCGACTCACTCTTGTTAACCTTTCTGGAGGCTCAGAGCAAGTTTTGACTTGAGTGTGGTAATTCAGCGAATTCCCACATTCGAAGACGCACCCCCCTGCCCGAATTCAAGCGCATCATCCCCATGTTTCAACCATAATATCAAAACGGCGGAAGGTCGAGTGAACTCTGTTTTCTATGCGATTTCAGCACTTAACCTACTGGGGATCACATACCGAAGAAAGCGATTCAGGAGGCATGCCACGCGCGTTAAGTCGATGGCCAATCAGGTGGAAAGTTTACTCGACGAGTTGGGCTTCTGTGGCCTTGCGGATATCGTCCATCGAGACGCCATCTGCGATTTCCACAGTTTTTATGCCGCCGTCAACGACGTCGAAGACACCTAGATTCGTAATGATTCGGTCAACAACCTTCGTCCCGGTCAAGGGCAGAGTACATTTTTTGAGAAGCTTGGATTCACCCTTCTTGTTGGCGTGGTCCATGATGACGACGACTTTGCGCACACCAGCCACAAGATCCATGGCACCGCCCATCCCCTTAACGAGTCGCCCGGGGATCATCCAATTCGCGAGGTCACCGTCCTCTGAAACCTCCATGGCACCAAGTATTGAGAGCGCAATGTGACCCCCACGGATCATCGCGAAACTGTCTGCCGAGGAGAAATATGACGTCCGATCCAACTCGGTGATCGTCTGTTTGCCGGCATTGATCAAATCAGCGTCGATTTCCTCATCGGTCGGGAACGGCCCCATACCAAGCATGCCGTTTTCAGACTGCAAGGTAACGTCGACACCGTCAGGGATGTAGTTCGATACCAGCGTCGGGATGCCAATCCCAAGATTGACATACATACCGTCTTCAAGTTCTTGCGCGGCACGTGCCGCCATCTGGTTGCGATCCCAGCCTGCCATCGATGTTACTCCTGCTCGCAGCTTTATCTAGTCGCCCGATTGGGCTCGTCGGCTGCTTGACAGCCGAATGAATTCACGCAGCGCGGGTTGTGCGTTGTTCGATACGCTTTTCGTGCTCGCCCATAATGATGCGATTGACGAAAATGCCGGGGGTATGAATGTTGTCTGGATCCAGCGCGCCGATCGGCACCAGCTCTTCCACTTCAGCAATGCAAATTTTGCCGCAGGTCGCGGCAACCGGATTAAAATTGCGCGCCGTCTTGCGATAAACAAGATTGCCGGCCTCATCGCCCTTCCAAGCTTTGACAATAGATAGATCGGCGAAGATGCCTTCTTCAAGGATATACGTTTCGCCGTTGAAATCCTTATGTTCCTTACCCTCGGCGATCATCGTCCCGACGCCTGTCTTTGTGTAAAAACCGGCGATGCCTGCACCGCCGGCGCGCATACGCTCAGCAAGCGTGCCTTGCGGATTGAACTCGATCTCCAGGTCGCCAGCGAGATACTGGCGCATGAATTCATCGTTCTCACCAACGTATGAGGAAATCATCTTTTTGACCTGGCGCGTCTGAAGTAGGACGCCGAGACCAAAGTCGTCCACGCCAGCATTGTTGGACGCAACCGTCAGATCCTTGACACCAGCGTCACGGATTGCGGCGATCAAATTCTCTGGAATACCGCACAAGCCGAAGCCACCGGCAGCAATCAACATGCCATCCTGCAATGTGCCATCCAGCGCTTCAGCGGCGCTTGCGTAAACTTTCTTCATGGGTGGATCTCCGGCAGATGGGCTGCGCTAAGGGCCGCGCAAAATGCGCTCAAACGTGTTGCTATAGAGCCTGCACGGTGAATTACAGCTTTTGTCCGGCGCCGTAAAGCGCACTCATTCGCACGCGCGCGCCGCCGCATCTATTCAAATAGATTCGCAACGATATCGTTCGGTCAAAGCGGTGCCGGCCGAAGGTAGCGCACGTGAACTTCGCCGATACCTTCGCGAACGAGGCCGAGTTCCTGCGCTGCGCGATACGACAGATCGATGATGCGTCCGCGCGCGAAGGGCCCACGATCGTTGACACGCACGACAATTCGGCGCCCCGTTCGAACGTTTGTCACTTCGACCATCGAGGGCAACGGCAGAGTTGGATGCGCCGCACTCAGACCGTACATGTCATAGACTTCTCCGTTCGCCGTCAGCCGGCCATGGAAGTCCTTGCCATACCAAGAGGCAATGCCGGTGCGGACGTAGGTCGGGTCTCGCCGCGGAACGTATCTTCTACCACCGACAAGGTAGGGGCGACCGAGCTTGTAGCGGCCGCCGCCTTTCGGAATAGGTTGGCCAAGAGCGACAACCCGCGGTGAATATGTAGTGACTTTCTGGCGATCATCATCAACGCGCCGGTTTCCGTTCGAGCATGCCGCAACGAGAACGACGGCAAGAGCGACACCGACGACGCCGAGCGGTACGCGCCATGATACCGCCATGCCTGCCTGATTTCCCGCCCGTGACCGCCTCAACGCCATTCCTCCGCCGGTTTGCGCCTTTGTCTCAGCCCAAATGCTCGCAAGTGGGCAAAGCTCTAAGCGACGAATGCGGAAGCAGGCTGATCGCGGTGCGGCCAAACTGCGGAAAAATTGTGGGTATACTTTAGTGTTCTGGATTCACAAGCGCGATCCGACTTCCACCCAGAGCCAAGTGTTCGATCCAGAACACTAACGTCTAACGGGGATCGGAACCGGTGGAACGATTGGCCTGGCATCAAGCACCACTCGACAGGCCGCCGGAAGACGGGCAAGCGTGATGGGCGGCCGCGGCTTCGTTTTTTTCCGTTTCGTCTTTTTGACGGGTCTCGGCGGCGCAGTAAGCAATCGGAACCAGTAGGCCAGCTCCTTCGTACAGCCAGGAGAACCGCTGACGGGCTTTTGTCGCCGGCAGCCAGGGGAACCACGGGGACAACCGATGCGCACATGGAAGTGGTAGTGATGCCCCCAATAAGGCCTCACCTTGGCGAGCCAGGCGCGGCTGCCACCGATCTCTTTCGCCCCTTCGCACAACGCCTTCTTGATGGCGGGATGCACCAAAATACGTTCGACCTCTGGATAGGAGGCAGCACGCCGGATCAGACGAACGTGGCTTGGAGACCAGATCCTCTCATTGACGGTCGTCTTGCTGCCAAGCATGGAGGTCGCTGAAAGGCGTTCACGCTCACGCCGCGACAGTCGCCGGTTCGGCATTTGCGTGAACCAGATATCAGCATCAAGACCGAGTTGATGGCTTGCATGACCGGTCAGCATCGGCCCGCCACGTGGCTGGGAGATGTCGCCGACCAGCAGCCCGGGCCAACCATCAAATTTACGTGCCTCCGTCGCGAGTCGACGGACGAGCCTGATCAGATTTGGATGTCCCCAATTGCGATTGCGCGATAGGCGCATCGCCTGCCAGGCGGGACCGTCGATTTCCAGCCGCTCAGCTCCGGCAAGACAGCCTCGGCTGTAGAAACCGTGCACCTGCGGGCGCAAAGGAGCTGCATCACGCTTGTGTCCGAACAGTTTCTTGGCAGGGACCTTCTCGCGCGGGTCAGGCCGCGGGGCTTCGGGCTCGGCCACTCTCGCTGTTTGAGCAAGTGCCGGCCCGATTGCGAGACCCACCGCCAGCACAACTCCAATCAACATCGTTATCGTCAGCCGTGTCGATCTTGCATGCCGCATGCCATCGCTCTCCAGAAAACTGCCGAACGCATCTCTTAGCATTTGGCATGACTGAGACAAACCTGCATCCGACAGCTAGTGCAAAATGATGACAGCCAAGAATTCAGTGACCGTGGATGTAGTTTTCCAATTGCTCGATGACGAATTGTTGCTCGCCGATAATCGCTTTCACCAGATCACCAATTGAAACGATACCAACCACCTCTTTGTGATCGAGTACGGGCAGATGCCTTACTGCTTTCGCAGTCATCATACCCATGCATTCACCAATAGTTTGATCAGGCCTGGCACAAATCACCTTGGTCGACATGATCGCACTGACCGGCGTATCGGACGAACTCCGGCCCAAAAGTATAATTTTGCGCGCATAGTCCCGCTCGGAAACGATACCGACAAGTTTATTGTCTTGCATCACGATCAATGCCCCAACATTCGCTTCCGCCATCCGTTGCAGCGCATCGAATACGGATGTATCCGGAGATATGCTGTGGACGGTCCCTCCCTTTGATTTGAGGATGCTGCTGATCAAAGCTTTCATGTCGGCCTCCTTGCAATATTCAAGTACTTAAAACGTTGCTCCTTCGTACTTCCTGTCTGAGCTAGGCGCATTTTGCAGTCGTTTACTGCCTATCCAGCCCTTGAGCGTACACCACAGTAATTTGGCTGACCAGCCAAATTGCCGCACCATCGATCAATCAAGTCTGAAGTGCCCAATTGCTGCGAAAAGCACACAAAAACATGCCGAATCTTAGAAATAATCATTCAATTACAAAATATTGACCTTTGGAACTAAAAACAGAACTCAGCTGGTCAGCAACAACTCTCAGTTCATCCGATGATTTTAATCGTTCAACCAATCACATGTCGCAAATCCATCTGCGATTGAGCACCAACTGGCATCGAGCGCCGGCCTGACAATTTTTGAATTTGTAGCTCATGACCTAGTCTTGTTCGGTTCGAGAACGGCGAGCGCGATGCTTGCAACCCTCACAATGGTGTCACTCAATATTCCTGATTTCGGGGCTCTCAATATGCGCCTTTGTAATCGTTACATTGATGTTCCAAGCAGATGCCGAAGCATTCTTTAGATGATTGCGCACCACGAAGACGACCAATCTCGATTGGTTCTTCCTGCTACCGGTCAACTTGGCGGCCAGAATTCAGTGAAAGTGATCGCTGCCGATCACGCAACTTCGTCTTTCAGTGGCAGTGGTTCGCCCCGAGATACCCGAGCGATGTTCTCAAACATCCGCCGCACGGTCGGTTCAAATGTATCGGCTGTCGCTGCTGCGAGATGCGGCGTCAGGACGATATTGTCGAGCCCCAAAAGCGGGCTCCCGCTTGGCAGCGGTTCGATCGAATAAACATCCATTGCGGCGCCGCGGATCCTTCGGTCATGCAACGCAGCTGCAAGATCGTCTTCGTTGACGACACCGCCGCGCGCGACGTTGACCAGAACCGCAGTGGGCTTCATCTGAGAAATCGACTCTGTATTGATCAGGTCGGTCGTCTCTGGCGTCAACGGACAATGCAAGGACACGATATCCGAGCTGGCCAATAGATCCGCCATCGCCGCAAATTCCGCCCCGAGTGCCTGCTCTTCGTCGGCCGGCAAACGGCTACGCTTATTGTACAGAACGCGGCAACCGAACCCGCCAAGCAGACGCGCAACCGTCTGCCCAATCGCGCCGAAACCAACGATACCGACCGTCGAGCCGGAAATGCACAGGGCAGGCCCCGGCAGTTCGTTGAACGCCATCCAACGGCCCTGACGCAGCCGTTCATGCCCCAGCGCCTGAAAACGAAGCGTCGCAACCATCAATCCGAGCGTAAATTCGGCAACCGGCAGCGCATTGCTGCCGGTCGTCCGCGCAACCTTTATTCCGAGGCCGCGGGCCGCATCGACGTCGAAGTTGTCAACCCCGACGCCCCATTTGTGAAGCAGTTTCAATTGTGGTGCCGCGCGCAGAACATCACCGGTGACGGCAACTTGTGCAGAGATCGCAAAGTCAGCCTCACGAATGATCTCTTTCAAGTGATCTTCGCCGCGCGCCGTGCCGTGGCTCAATTCAAAACCGGTTGGCAGCAAAGCACGCAAGCGCTCGGCCTGAGCCGGCGCCGTATTATCGAGAAGGACGATTTTTTTGGTCATGGCACACGCAGATTGGACAGTGCGTCGAATGATGAGAGCATTTACGAAGAAGTCGTCTTGGCGTCGAAATGCGCGATAAACTTTGCCACGACATCAACCAGCTTGTCAGTCAGCAATTGGCCCGTCTCCGCGCTCGACAAATTGGGGTCACCTTTGTCAACACCATCATTGAAAACCTCATCGTACTCGTTCGGCATGCCAACCTCGACGCCGTCAAACGAGGCCAATCCGAGCGTCGTGAACGGTAGGTCGAGATGCGGATCCCGCTTTAAATCAGCAGCAGCCGGGATCATATCCGGGCGTAAGATCTCGGGCATCAGATGCAGGCCAAGACTGGTCAATGGGTCAGCCCCGTGACCCGAAACCCTGGCGGCCCTTTCGGCGCCAATCAGGCCGGGCAACAAGCCATAGGCGATCCGCCAAAGATAGAGGCTCGGGATTACGATGCGCTTTTCGCGGTAAACGGCGCGCGTCACTTCATCGATGGGACCAACATTGCCTGCGTGACCGTTGATGACAATGATCCGGGTCAAGCCGTTACGATGTAAGCAGGCAATCATGTCCGTTATGATCGCCGTCAACGTTTCGAAGCGCACGGTTATGCCACCGATCATAGGGCCGAAAAAGTCCGCCCCGCCAAATGGTACGACCGGCGCCACGAGCGTGCGATTGCCGCTCGCTGTTGCTTTGATGGCAATCCGCTCGGCAACCTTTTCAGCCAGAAGATAATCACCCATCGGCCCGTGTGGCCCCTGGTCCTCATGACTCCCCATGGGCAGCAGGATTATCGGATTGGTTGCATAGATCTCGCGCCCCTCACCGGCAGTGACCTGCCCCATGTGCACCTTCGGTTCGGTCGTTTCCATCATGTTCGGACTATCCTTGCAGTCAAATTGGGTGCGAGGACGAACTCGGTCACGCGAGTAGGTCCATGTGACATCCTAAATCGTTTTGGCTTCAGCAAGATTAGCCAGCACGAGTTCAGTCGCTCCGGAAATGTCGCCAAACTTTTCGCCGGCCCGCAACCGCTCATGGATCCCTGGCTCACTTTTTTGCTTATCTAGAGCCCAATCCGCGGCAGCTTCTGCGACATCGGGTGGTAGAAACAGAACGCCGCTTTCATCGGCAACGACCGCATCTCCAGGATTGACAGATGCACCGCCGCAATTGACCGTCGTATTGAATGCACCGCCGATCCCAAGCAATCTCGTGGTAATCGGTGCAGCACCACGGCACCAAATTGGGAAATCTTCCGCGCGGATTTCTGAGAAGTCCGTACAGGGTCCATCGACGATTGCAGCAACCGCCCCGGCAGCTTTGGCCGCGACGGCAACACCACCGCCAACACACGCATGCTTGTCATCGCCCAAGCGGTCAACGACGAGAACATCGCCAGGGCGCAGGAGCCCGAGAACATGATGAAGCAGCGTCGAATCCTGTCCGGGCAATGCGAGCGTGACCGCCGTCCCCGCGACCCGCCGCCCTGGCAAAATACACTGAAGTGCACGGTCAGCGAACCCTTGTTGTCGCCGATGACCGATTGTGGCGGTCTCGCAACGAGATAGCTTTTCAATCAAGTGCTGTGCAACCTGCATTGGCAGATCACGTAGAACAAAACTCACGCTGTTATCCTCAAGTGACAATGTACGGCTCAGCCCGGACGGGCTAAGTTTTTGCAGGCCGACTACATCGTATATGTCTTCTCGGAGCAAGCTCCGACCGAAGACGAACCGGTTGATCGATCGTCAATCGGTGACTGCAACAGCCGCAGCACCTTGTCGATCGCGCCCAGTACGGACATTGTCCTCGCCAATTCGACGGGGCTCGACGCGAGATACAAGAGGATCAGACACAAGATGACCGAAGACGAACTCAAACGGAAGTCCGCCGAATTGGGATTGAGTGAACTGGCGTCGAAGTACGCCGCGGATTTGCGCAAGGCATTGGACAACGGGGCGGCACTTTCCGAAAAAATCCCGACGGATCTGCATTGGTCGGAAGAAGCCGCGCACACGTTTGATCTGAAAATCAGGACACAGGTGAAGACATGAAGGATCTCGCCTATCTTGGAATCATTGAGACTGCCGCTTTATTCACCGCACGCAAGTTGTCGCCGGTTGAATTGTGTGAAGCGCTGCTTGCCCGCATTGAGCGTCTCGATCCCACGCTTCATGCCTTCATCAAGGTCACACCTGATATCGCCCTAGAGGCGGCCCGAGTGGCAGAGGCGGCGTTTACCGCCGGTCAGATCACGGGCCCCATGCAAGGCATCCCTTTCGGTCTCAAAGACATCATCGATTTGGCGGAAATCGAGACAACATGCCATTCGAAACTGTTCAAGGACAGAGTGCCCGAAGTTGATGCCGAAGTGTCCAAACGCCTGCTCGCAGCCGGCGGCATCGCTATGGGGAAACTTTCGACACATGAATTTGCCCTCGGCGGTCCGTCATACGACCTGCCCTGGCCACCGGCGGTCAACCCGTGGGGTGGTGCGCATTTTCCGGGTGGCTCCTCCTCAGGTTCCGGGGTCGCACTGGCTTCCGGCATGCTGCCGGCTGCGCTCGGAACCGACACCGGCGGGTCCGTTCGCAATCCCGCATCGATGTGCTCGATTGTCGGCATGAAGGCAACTTATGGCAGGGTCTCTCGACGCGGTGTGTTCCCGCTCTCGTATGCCATGGACCACATTGGCCCGATGACCCGTGATGTGGCCGACAATGCCCTCCTCCTACAGGTCTTAGCCGGACACGACCCTGGTGACCCAGCGAGCCCAGACGTCGACGTTCCAGATTTCTCGGCCGAACTCGGGCAGGACCTCAAAGGATTGCGCATCGGTCATGTGCGACACTTCTACGATGGCGATCTACAAGCCCATCCGGAGATGGGCAAAGCCGTCGACGACGCCGCCGCGACGCTGCAGGAACTCGGCGCTGACGTACGTGAAATCCAACTGCCATCGCTGCAGGATTTCACCGCCTGCAATCGGACGATCCTCGGCTCAGAGGCATACGCGATTCATCGCCGTTGGTTGCAGGAGCGCCCTGGCGACTATGGACAACTGACGCGTCAACGGCTCCTAAATGGTGCTGGTATCAGCGCCGCCGATTACATTGACGCACTGCGCTGGAGAACGCGACTAATCGCCCAGACCAACGCGGCAATGGAGGGATTCGATTGTCTTGTCACCGCATCAAGCCTGGACCCGGCGGCCAGACTTGACGACCCCGAAACACTTGAGCGTTCCTATCCTCGACAGTGCCGCCAGCCGTTCAATGTCACCGGCCAGCCCGCCATCGCAATTCCGGCTGGATTTTCAAGCGAAGGGCTGCCGCTTTCAATCCAGCTTGTCGGCCACGATTGGCAGGAGGCACGAGTCTACCGCGTTGCGCACGCATACGAGCAGGCAACCAACTGGACAAAGCATCACCCGCCCGGGTTGGGGCACTAGACGCACATCGTTGGGTGGCTCTTGTGCCCGCAATGATCGATATCGAGCGCGTTCGCGCAGAGACGCCCGGCTTTTTGCATAGTGTCCACTTGCTTGCGGCCGGATCAGCCTTGAGGCCGCAATGGGTGGTCGCTGCCATCATCGATCACACATTGCTTGAAGCCCGGATGGGGGTATGAGGCGGTCGACGAACAGGCAGGCCTTCTGGACGGCCTATACGACGCGGTCGCGGCACTCATCGGATCTCAGCGGCACAAAATTGCGCTGGTGGAGTCAGCGAACAACCAAATCTATTAAATCCGCGCTGTCGTTTTCGTCTGAGGGTTCCATCGAACCGCGGCCACCCCTCTTCAGCATTCCATCAATGAGGTCAATGGTATCTGCCACATCACACATGGCCCAGATAAGCGCGGCAGCGATTTCATCGTCGCCCGCTTCTTGCGCTGCATCAATCGCTACACGAAGGTTGTCGATTGCTTTGAAAGCAGGATCAAGTACCTTTTTCACATCGTCGGTATAAATCTGCGACACCACCCTGCTCCACCGCAAGAGACAATTTCCGAAGCCTAGTATTTCCTAACAATTTGAAATGCAATATAGCATTTCCAACATAGCTGATGTTCCAAATGACGCATAGCATCGGGTTCCTGAAAGGATATCAACGGCCGAGCGCACTACGTTCCGGCACGTCTGAAATTCACAAACGCGTGATACGCTGATCACAATGCGTCAGATAGTCCGCACAACCCAGGCATGACTGTCAACGATAAAGAAAGCGGCTCAGTCGACCAACTAACAATTCAGCGCAACAAGCAACTCTATCAGCGGCGCTACAGTCCATCGTCGATCAGCACCAATGATAGGCAATCAATTCAGCTGATCACCGTAACGCCCAAGGATTGGACCAGCCCTCAATGCATCCAAGACGCATCGCACAGGGGCTAGCGGTCATGTTGATGGCGTTGACGCGACGTCGTCGATCAATGCAGACAAATTCTTCATTGAATTCAGGATCTCAGAAGACAGGCTCACATCCTCTGTCTCGATCGCGTAATCCAGTGCCGTTCTGAGCGCATCAAGTCCGATCAGCAATGGGAGCAAGCACTCCGAACGTCCGCCAAATGGCCGTCCGACAGGCTTTGTCGGGTCAATCAATGGCATAGCAAGAACCTCGTCGTTCCGGCGGCAAACGCAGCGCGAGCTTTCGCTGGCGGCAACCAACCTACTTTCGTCTAATACGGCAACGTCCGTGACGGCACTTTGGATTTCACGATCGCAAAAGGTTTGAGCTTTGGAACGGACGCTATCGACGACGATCACTTGATGAGTTCGCGGATCATATTTGCTGGAAAGGCCGAAGATTAGGCGCTCTAATGGCTCAACCAGCTCAGACTGCTTACAGCGTTCGCGATCGAGGCTCTCGCCCGAATCTCAAGCTGCAACAGTAGAATACCCTCGCTGAGGGGCGCCAACCGACAGTAGAGCGGTCAAAACTTTCAACTGTATTGATCTATGCACAATCTCATTACGCAATACAGTGAGGCTCATTGCTGAGAATTTTATGGGTGTGGTGTAGCCATGACTGGATCCCTGGACAAGATGATCGGCTTGAGGGTCCGCGAGCTGCGCGACAGATCATCGGTCGTGCAAAGTGATGCGGCGCGCATGTGTCATCTGACGATCGGCGAATACCAAGATGGAGAGGCGGGAACCCGTCGTTTTTCGGCAGACGAGTTATTCATACTATGCAGGAAATTCAACGCGTCCCTATCAGATGTTTTCGGTGGCTTGCGATCAGCACTCTAGAGGCTTGACAGGCAGCTTCTCGACCAAGGTGACCGCAATCGAAGAATGGGCAGAAACAACTGCTGAGGATCAGAGATCGTACCCCGGTCTTGAAGTTGGACAGCGGTAGGAGACGGACCTGCACCACAACAGACCAGGCACGAGTCAATTGGGCCATCCAATGCGTTGTCGCAGCAAATTGATTTGCCCGTCTGCCAGTCGGCAATAGATGGGAGACAACATGAACATCGAGGCGGGGGTATGAGGGATCAACTGCGCAATTCAATCGACATTCAGATAGGAGAACGCGTTGCCAAGCATCGTCACTCCGCATCCGTCAGCGTGGAAGCCGCGGCTGAACGATGCGGTTCATCTCCTGACGATTATGTCGCTGGCGAACTTGGCGAACGCCGATTTCGTGCGGAGGAATTGTTCGAGCTTGCGACGTGTTTTGGCGTCCGCTTTTCCACGTTCGTCGCCGGGCTCGAGTTGAAATAGTCGAGTATATCCTGCAACAAGTCGTACAGAACGGAACGAGCGCACTTGCCTCTCCGACAAGCCGAGCCGTACCGTATTTGCCAGAATTCCCTATTCCTTCTCCAGACCGATCGCGAATCGATCCTCAGTCCAAGAAATCCTTGATCTCGATCAAGGCTGCGAACAAACCAGTCGCGTAGCCTCCGTGAGACGGCGAGTGTTGTGTCAATTGCACGCATTTTTACCGATAGGAGGCCGTCATGCCGAACCGGGAGCCGCGCTGGCCCATGTTTCAACGGGTATGGCGACGGGCCGAACTGACGGATCGAATGATCACCGAATTGGACATCGATCCGATCGTTGCGGCCCGGCTCGATAAGGGCGAAGCGTATCATCAGGCCTGTGCCATTTGCCTGACGTGTCCTGCCGCAAGGGTCTGCCGAAGCTGGCTCAATTCATCCGATCCGCATTCACGACCACCGCACTTCTGTCCCAACTCGAACTTTTTTGAGAACTGTCGCCTTGGCCAGAAGAAGCTGAATTGAAGCCAGCGTCGCTGTAAGCATCTTTGTAAGCGCCACCGAAAGTGTGCGGACCGATCACCGGGAATTGCTCTGGGTTTTGGCAGTCGCAGCCGCCGACATATCACTCTTGCGGCAGCATCAAATATGACGAATATCATCCGCCGATCGTTCGAAATTCACCTTGCCTGGTCGGACAGAGTTCTTGAGGTCGGCGCCGATCAGAGTGCCTTGGACGTTCTACTCGCGGCCGGTCTCCCAGTCGAACCGGGTTGCATGACCGGGGGCTGCGGTGAATGTATGACCGCCTACGTCGAAGGCGACATCGAACATATGGATACCTGCCTGAATGAAACCGACCGGAGGCGCTACTTCTATCCATGTGTTTCACGCGCAGCGACCAGGGTTGTTCTGGCCCTATAGTTCCAAGAACTCATTCGACAACCGGCAGATTGCAAAACATGGTTAATTGCCAATCAAAGTCGTTGACCGCAGGTATTTCCGTCTTCTTCCAAAAAAAATTTCAGCATCCGTGAACCATCTCGCACGGTGCTGCGACCCATGGGGCAGACGCGGCAATAGCGCCGCGACGCAACTGAGAGTGGGCAACGCAAAAAAAGCAATGCCGCCCCAAGGGAGAAGAAGAATGACATCCGTAGTAAACTCAACAAACTCGTCAAAATCCGTCTCGCTGACACGATTTGCCGGCGCAAGCGCCCTGGCGATCGCCGTCTTGCTCGCCAGCAACCCGGCAGCGATGGCAGCCACCAAGGATTTCAAAATTCCGAAGTCAGCCGCGATCACAGCGATCAATGCATACCTCGCCGGCTTTGAGGTCCAGTTCGACAACTGGGGTAGTTTCAAGGGAAGCGGTGGTGGCACCTGGCACACCAACAATTCATTTGTGCGATTTCCATCTGGAAAAAAGGTGAATTTCAATGTGCCGCGATCACCGACTCTGACGACCGCATTCAAGAGGTACAATGCCTACGTTGAAGACATGCGCACAAGCAACATCAGTGTCGTTGCAGACGGTGACAAGCTGAAACTGCGTGCCTTCTTTGAAAGCGCTGGAAATGAAATCAAGATCGGTTGCATCAATAGACGCAAGAAAAAACCTTGCACGGTCCACGTGCTCAAACACACCGGTGACATCAATAACGCCCAGGTGTCCGCTTGGTTCAAACCGACTTTCTCCGGCTCGACAGTGCGGATCGTGCCAACCAACCTCAACCTGGATTTCGACCTGAAGCTCGACTCTTGGATTCTCGACAAGATGAAGAATGTTGCTTCTCACTTCATCGACATCAAGGGCAAGGCGCGCAACGCAGCACGCTCGGCATTTCTGTCGGAAATGGCAAAGCCGAATGTCCGCAATGCACTGAGCAAGAACGTCAATTCAATATTGAGTTCGAAATTGACGGCAGCGTTGAAGCCAAAGCTTGGCAGCAAGACGACGAACTTCATCAAAAACAAGGTGAAGATCAGCAAAATCTTCAGCCAAGGCAGCAACTACGTTGTTCGTGTCAAGTACCCGGACATCATCCATGGCGGCACGGTGAAGATCGTTTCGTTCAAGCCGAAGTCAAAAAACCTGACCGCAGGCTGCCCTTTCAACTTCGGCTTTGATGCCAAGATCAAGTCAACAGCGAAAGTCTCTGGCAAGGCATGGCTGCAGTTCGAAAAAGGCAAGAAGAGCAAGGCGATGAACTGGAAGATGCATAAGACCGGGATCGCGAAGTCAACGATCGTTCGCAAGATCGTCGGCAAAGCCGGCAAGAAGTTGAACGGCAAGGCACGACTGATCGTTAGCTGGAAGGGTACAACCGGAATCACGCACGCCACCAAGACGGGCTTCGTCAACTACAAGGCGACTTGCTCAAAGGCATCCGGCGGCTTGAAACTGTCGAACTAGTCAACCAACTCGAACAACGTACAAATGACAAAGATAATGGCGGGCTGAGGCCCGCCATTTTACGTGCCGCATATTTCGACCGGCGTCCTATAGCGCCGGCAACAACTGGTCCAGTTGCTCTGCAAGGCGTGTTGACACGGACGTTAGAGGTAAGCGGCATTCTGGTGAATGAATCAGACCTTGCCGCCAAAGGCAGTGCTTGATTGGCATTGGATTGGCCTCTGCAAACAGCATCGGCACAATCTCCTGCAGCCTGCTCCAATGAGCATGAGCCCCAAGATGGTCGTTCGCCTCGATACGTGCAGCCATATCGACAAACCGATCCGTCGCAATGTGAGCAGAAGCCAGGATGCCACCATCTGCGCCATTACACATCATCGTAAAAAACATTGGATCCTCGCCTGTCAAAACAGCGAAATCGGACGGTCTTCTCGCAAGTAAATCCAGCGACTGCGAAATACTGCCAGAGCTGTCCTTGGCTCCGACAATATTTGGCAGGTCGGCAAGCTCCAATAGCGTATCATTCGTCAGATTCACACCGGTGCGGTAGGGAATGTTGTAGACGAGAATCGGCCGGTCAGTCGCGCCTGCGATTGCCGTGAAGTGTTGCTGCAGGCCGTCTTGCGAGGGCCGATTGTAATAGGGACAAACCGATACGATTCCATCGAATTGGTGCGACTCCAACCGCTCCAACGCCGTCACAACTTTGCGCGTGTTATTGCCGCCAATACCAACCAGGACAGGGACGCGCGCTTGAACCACCGCAACAGTCTCGGCAACGACCGCATCAAATTCATCATTTTCCAGGCTTGAAGCTTCTCCGGTCGTACCAAGCGGAAACAAGCCGTCGACGCCTTTGCCGACGTAGTGTTCGATCAACCGCTGCAAGCTTGCAAAGTCGACCATCCCATCCTTGAAGGGGGTCACAAGTGGCACCCAGACACCGCTCAGCATTGCCATCTCCTCATAAGCACGTCTTGAGGAATGACTAGTCAGAATCTTTTAATTAGTATATCTAAACTTATTAAATCATATCATTAGAAATCGTAATTATTTGTGATCCTATGCTTGGCACCACCAACCGCAATGTCGATGTCGCAGTCGCCCGCGCCTTTCTCGCCGTCGTGGAAACAGGCAGCGTTACGCTTGCAGCGCGCCAGCTCAACTTGACGCAGGGCGCCATCAGTCAGCAACTGAGTCGGCTGGAGGACCTGTCAGAGTCACCATTGTTCACCCGAATCGGGCGTTCATTAGGATTGACATCCGAAGGCCGGCGCCTGATCGCGTCAGCCAAGCAGCTGCTGGCCGCCAATGACGAGATGTTGTCGACACTGCGCAAACCAATATTCGAAGGCGAAGTTCGTTTCGGAGCACCATACGACATCATCGGAAGCTATGCTCCGGCGATCCTGCGACGCTTCAATCAGGCATTTCCCTATATCCGTGTCACACTCATCTGCGAGGACACGTTGGTGCTGCTTGATGGGCTCAAATCCGGCGCGATCGACATCGCGCTGACGACCGAAGCAAAGGTCGGCAAACAAGGCGAGGCATTGCGCAGCGACCGACTGGTCTGGGTCGGCGCGAAAAACGGCAACGCACACAAACGCACTCCTTTGCCATTGTCACTCGGCGCTGGAACCTGTGTCTTTCGTCCAGCTGCGCTAGCGGCGCTCAAAAAGGCGCGCCGAGAATGGATCGCGGTCTGCGAAGTGAGCAATATGGAACCTGTGCGTGCGACTCTGGAAGCCGATCTTGCGATCGCGCCTCTGCTAAGGCATTCGGTTCCCGACAGTCTGGACATCATCCCTGCCAATGCCGGGCTTCCCAAGTTGCCGATGTTTCAAGTCAACCTTTATCAGGCCGAGAGCCGCAGCCCGGCAGCGGATGCCTTTGCCGATTGTGTCCAGCGCAGCGTCTCAATCGGGACAAGTGTCTGAGCAAAGCGGGGCCGACATCGCACTATCAGTACGTCACGGTGACAACGATTGTGTCTGAGTATGTTGCCGCTGGAGGTGTCGTCTGGGTCGGAATGCGGCCAAACACGCTGAGAGCTTGTGCGGCACCGGTGCCGACGCCGGTTATGGTATTGCTACCGAGCGTACTGCCCCAGGGAACCGTACGGGCGGCGTTTTGGTAAAGCCCATACGTAATCTGGTTCGCGCCAGCTGCCATCTTGCGTTGTGTTGGGTCAGCCGCGCCAGTCAGGCCACCATTCAGACCGACCTGATAACTCGTGCCGGTCGAGCACCTAACATTGATCGTACTCGTTGCATCCGCATTGGACGCCAGCGATGAGAGCGTGCCGAAACCCAGGTTGTTGGCGGTGACAGAACAGCCACCAATATTGTTGGCGCGAACCGTGAAAGGAACTTGAACCGCATTAGCCGCACCGATCGTCGCGCAATTCTGCCCCGTAAAATAAGCGTACGAAAACAGCGTATGCCCTCCCGCAAACGATGACGCATAGACTCCCGACGGCAATGTCGTCTGCCCACTGTAGATTCGCGCGCGTACGGCGCGTGTGCCAGAAAACTGACCGGAACCGTCCAGGCGAATGCGCGGTTGAGGCGGATTTGCAGGAGACCAGAAGTGCGAGCCCCAAACGCGCGTGAAGCCACCGTTTCTGAATATATTGAACCCGAGCTGGTTCGCGCCATTGAGCATATAGCGCGGATCCCCGTTCAAATGACCACCCGATCCACTTCCGATATTCGGACAGTAGCGAATGCGCGCGTTGGGCGTACCTGAACACCTAACTTGCAGATTGAGTGTCAAATTGAAGGTTGAACCCGTCGTCAAATCGACATCGCCAAAGTCTATATCAGGCATTTGGAATGCGCATGTTTGAGCGTGTGCCAGTGATTGCCAGAACGCAAGTGTACCGAGGCAAAGGCCAACAACCATGACGCCGCGGGTTAGTATCCGTGTTAGTTTTTTCACCTGCAGGTCACCCCATTGATCAAGACTTGCGCCGTGTTGTTCGCTTTGAATGAAAACGTCGCGCGACATGTTCGATCGGTCAGCGCGATCTCAACTGTGTTTTGTGCTGCCAGTCCTTCGATGAAGCCTTGACCATCGTAACCGATCACAAACTCCTCACCGCTATGAAGGAGCCTGCCTTTGTGGCCGGCTTCGATGACTGAGCCGTCTACTTTGCGGAATTCGACAAGTGCTGACTTTGGCGCTGCTTCGACACCAAAGCGCACCGAAAGACCGCTACGGTCAGCGGGCACGGCATCAACTTTCGTTGTTGGAACTCGGGCGTTGACCGGCAACGAGTTCGGGTCGATTGTAATTTTGTTTTTCTGATAGGCATGCAATCCGGTGACAAGTAGTTTGCCGGTGTGATCCGTCTTCCCGATTACCTGGTTTTCGACCCGCACCTCGACTCCTGGCGCACCTGCATCGACGACAGCAAACGCATCATCAATTCGACGCGACAAAAACAAGCCGTCGTTGGTCATCGCGACGGCGCCATCCACAGCAAAGGATCCGCTCATGCTGCCGCTGCCATGTGCCAGACTCCCGCGCAACGCAGCTTTGCTCCCGTTGTAGTCAAGATCGGCACGGACAACATCGTGATACCCTTCACTGACATAGACGCGCCAACCGAAACTGCCGGGCTCAATATCGACGGGCTTGGCATAAGTGGCCGTAGCGCCGGTACCGTCCGAATCGTGCCGTGCACTCGCCGATAGGCTGCGACCATCATCCAGTGACATGGTCAAACCGAGATAAAAGCCGACGCCGCGCCCATCTGAGAAGCTCTTGAATGCGGTCGAATGCAGCGAGAGAGACTCCGTCAAACTTTGAGAATAGGAAATACTGCCAATATCGAACGTTTCGCCATCGGCTCGCTCCGTGTGAACATAGCTGGCATTGAAACTACCGCCGGTTAACTCGACAGGAAACCCGATGGAGACGAAGTCGATGGACTTGGCTGGCGCGAGCGAAAGGTTGGCGCCATAGTATGGCACGGCATGATCAGCGCCTGTCGCGTGTGCTGCGACATCGGTATAGTCAAGAAACGATCGCTGTGTGCGAGCATTCACGGTGAAGCCACCGTAGTCGCCTTGAAATCCGGCAAATATCTGACCGCCCGTTTCGCCATCGTGGTGCGAAGCGCTCAGGCCGGCCTCGACGGTGCCAAGCAAGCCGACATTGGCCACAAAGGCTGCCCCGCCATTGACAACGCCAAGCCCTGCTTCGCCATGCCAAGCGAGCGTCAGCGTATCCGACACGCCGTATCGAACACTCGCAGAAGCGATTGGTTGATACTCATAATCATCTGATCGCGTGCCGTAGTTGAGGCGCGCCAAGCCAACTTCCGCGGAGTAGTCCCAAATGCCCTTGCGCAGAAGACTGCTCGATGAATAAAACGGCGTCTCGGATATCGTTTCCCGTCCGCTCGGGTCGCGCACGACAACACGAGTCACCCCACTCCCCGAGATGACCGGCAAGTCACGGATTGTAAACGGTCCACCTGGCACTTCTTTCGAGTAGGTCTTGATATTGTTGACGTAGACATCCACCGTCGAAGGGACTGCCGCGCTGCCCGATACCGTCGGCAACGGTTTCGTTATCAAATCCGGCCGCAAAGCGAAATTGCGCGCAATCTGAAAGCCGGCCATGCGGATCGGCCGCGTCCAAGAAAACCCACCAGATACAAAATCTCCGGCTCGAACGGTGACCAAACTATCGGTGAATGAATAGCTCCAACTCGTATCGATACGTCGCGTGTCAAAATCGCTGAAGCCTGTGATCGCTGACGCATCGATCGTGCCGTAGTGACCGAAGACACGGCCATCCAGGGAAAGCGATGCCCCCTCGTAGAACTCTAAAGACGAGAGATCATCCTCATTGATACTGCCATATAGGCCGTAGTTCAGAACGGCGCCGGTCGTAACCTCAGCTTGGTCAACGGCTCCCGCCTGACGCCCGCTTGCGCGGTATGTATTGCGTTGCAGTGACGAAGCCGCAATCGTGAGGTCTATGCTTTGCTTGGACTCATTGTATGCGATTGCCAAACTGCTGATGGTATCCAGAAACAGTTGATCATCCGGCTTGCCGGTACTACCGACATCAATCGCAAGCTCCTTCAGTTCCGCGCGAGTTGCCGAAAAGCGCCCATCTGCATGTTGCTGGAACGATGCAATTTTATTTGCGCGCTGACCGTTGATCGAAACGTCCAGATAGAGCGCCAGCGGTGCAGCTTGCGCAGAAACGCAATCGGCCCGGCCCCAAAGGGCCAGGCTCAAAAAAATGACTGCAAGAACAAGAAGATTACTGAGCAGTGCGTAGCTTTGCCTCGCTCTCAATCGTGCCATTTTCTGTTCTTGCGGTAATCCGCACGCGCGCCCTAGCGCTTGCCGAAATCAGTCCTTTCGTCTTCCAAGTCGCCGTCGAGCGACCAAGCACATAGCCCGTGAGCCCCTTGCTAAACCTCAGCTTGCGCCCTTTGCCATTTGCCAATGTCAGGGTCGACAAACGCACACGCCGGTTTCCCGGGTTGGTTGCTGTGACTATGGTCTCGCCGTTGCGCTGTCTGATCGACCATCTGAGTTTGTTATCGCTGAGAGGGTTTGAGCCAAAGAATACTGGCAAGGAATATCGTAGCGCGATACCGACGCGCATCGAGCCAACCTTGTCACGCTGCGGTATCTCATCAACCAGAATCCGATAGCTCTCCTCACCAACGACAGGTCGTTTGGATAACCGAACGATCCGGATCACATTGCGCTGCCCAGCCTTGATTTTGGTTATTGGAGGACTGGCAACAACATCGCGCGTCGGCACGAGCTTGTCCCGGCCACCCGATTGAACCCACCGAAAGACCCGAACCTGAACGGTCGCAGCGGACCTGCCAAGATTTTGCAGTTCGACGGTGGACGTCGCTCCCCTGGCAACGTCCACGATGATCGGCGCCACGCGCAAAGCAGCCGCATTGCTCGGTATTGCTTGCAGAATGGCGACGATGATTGAGCTGAAAAGTAGGGCAGCGGAACGCCGTGTCATGGTTGCTCTTTCGATCCTTAGTATTCGATCGTTGCCGTAACGGTGTCGGTGTATGCACCGACGATCGGTGTTGTCTGGCCAGCAGTAATACGGCCATAGACGGTGATGACTTGCGCTGCACCCGTCCCCGTTCCCGCAACGGTGTCCGTACCGTTGGTCACGCCCCAGTTTTGGGTTCGGCCCGCGTCACGAAACAGAGCGTAGCTAAGAGTGTTCGCCGGGGTTACGTCATGATCCATTGTTCGCGCAGCAACATTGCCGGCAACCGATCCACCGTTGAGCTGAATGTTGTAAGGCGCGTTGTTCGAACAGGTCACGCTGATGGTCGTGGTCTGGTCCGTATCTGTAACCGAAAATGGATCGTAGTTTCCGAACGCCAGATTGTTGGCAGTAATCGTGCACGACGCGATGATGGTTGCAGTGACATCAAAATTATTGTTTGCGGTCGCAGCTTTCGCGCCCGTCGCTCCCATCAATCCCATCGCGATGACCGGCGCGGCCAACATCATTCTCCGGGTTGCCCTTACAAACATACTAACTGTCCTCTCATAACCGCACGCCTGTCTCTTCGACAAAAACAGCGACACACCAATGGAATTTTGTCCGACGCAAGCTTCGCACAAGGTAGTAAACAAATTCCTAGGGCCTGTTTCTTTTTGAATTGGTAAGATTTTCTCGGCACCGATCATTGCGAACATTGCTTGACCAACGAGCAGGCGGGCGCGGCCTGTTTTGGGTGGCGTCTGGCTCTCTAAAAGCTGGGAATCCACCACGCAGCCAACTGTCTATTCTTCACACGAAGGCAAATTCCCCAATCGAGCATCCATTTGACACGCATCAAGGTGGCGGCGCTTAGAACCCTTCAGTCTGAAGGGCTCTGACATCGGATACTCGGTGCTTGGAGCAACAACAGCTCCTCAGCTTCTTTCGACAAACCAGAGGAATAACCAACGATGTACAAGCATATCCTCGTTGCCACCGACGGCTCTGACATTGCCGAGAGAGCTGTTAGGCACGCCGCGACGCTGGCAAAAAGCCTCAACGCGAAACTCACAGCGGTGACGGTCACAGAACCTTTCGAAGCTGTTGCGTTTACGGACAATATGTCCGTCATCAATCCGACGGACTACCGCATGCGCTGCGATGCACACGCAAAGGAGATCTTGGCCAAGGCCGCTCATCACGCAGAAGCGGCGGGAACGCCATGCGAAACGCTGCATCAGGATAGCCATTGGCCTTATGCAGGTGTTATGGATGCAGCCGAGAAATCCGGCGCCGACCTTATCGTCATCGGTTCACACGGCAGGCGCGGGCTCGAAGGCCTTCTGCTAGGCAGCCAAGCTGTAAAGCTTCTGACCCATTCCAAGACACCAACCTTGGTCGTGCGCTAGGGTCATCTGCAAGCCACCTATTAGCTTGACGCCCGACAGGACGATGCGCTTTCCAGACTTACCGCATCGGCGCGCCGGATTAGGGTTTCGAATTGGTCCCTCAAGCCACCTCATCCCGCACCGTCGGCCCGTCGTCTTCGATCGTGGCTCGCCGCAAATCTCGACGTTCAGTCGGGTCGTGAGGTCGACCACGATGCATCGTACAGCGGTTGTCCCACATCACAAGGTCCCCGACCTGCCAGTGATGCGTGTGAATGAACTGGGGCTGTGTCGCGTGCTCCATTAGGTCGATCAGCAGGCATTTACCTTCCGGCACCGGCCAATTGACGATGTGCGATGCATGGGATGCGAGGTAAAGAGACTTGCGGCCTGATCCCGGATGTTGACGCACGAGCAGCTGACGAGCAGGCGGCAGTGCAGCGCGTTCTTCCTCTGAAAAATCCGTGAAACCAATTTTCGCTCTCGAATCAAAAATCGAGTGCATTGCGACGAGGTTTTCGATCTTTGCCTTCATTTTCTCAGGTAGGGCATCGTAAGCCGCACGCATATCGATGAACTGAGTTTCACCACCTTCTACCGGCACTGCATGCGCGTGTAACATGGAGTATTTCGCCGGCGTTCGTTTGAATGATGAGTCCGTGTGCCACAACAAATTGCCGAGGTTCGACATCCGGCGTCGATCGGATGGATCAAGCACCTTCTCGTTCTCATCCAGATTGGAAATATCGGCCAACTTCTCAGTGAGACGGAATTTGCGTCCGGTACGCACAATGCCCGATGTTTCAAGTGAACCAAACGCCGATGCAAATGCGAGTTGCTGATCCTGATCAAGCTTACTGCCTCGGAATACCAAAACGGCATGCTTATCAATGGCGGCCTGCATCTCAGCAACCGGCAACTCGCGCGGTGATTTTCTCAGATCAAGCCCGGAAACCTCACCGACAAAAAGTGGATGCAATTGTTCAATGTGAATTGACATTTTCAACTCCCGGCTCACCGCTTCTCGATCTGCATGACCTGTGACAATGACTTGGCACCGTGACAATCTGCGTTGCATTCTACAAACGATGCAGGCGCCCGCAACCTGACGAGAGCCCTTATCCTATCCATGGGTGGATTGCGGCAATGCGAAAGAAATCAAAACAGCAAGACGGCAGGATCATCGTGGAACAGCACCTCGACAAGATCAGCGCGTCGCTCAAGTACGGCACGCTGATTGACGTAACCCTTGTCGGTGATTTCGTTGGCATCGATTGATGGTGGATCAGCCAGCAACATCACGCGCGCAATACGTTGGCTTGAAGTTGTATGGGCCGCATTGTAATCAGATATTCGCTCACGAATGCTCGCGCGAACATCAACGTCCAAGATCAGTTCCGGCATCGTCGTAGCCGATGGCAAGCCAACCGATTGTGCACAGGCAACCGGGTTTAGAAAGACCAGCAGACCTATTTCATCCCGGTCGTGTCCGGCAACCACTGCGTCCTGGATGAGCGGCGCCGTCGCATCAATCGCCGCCATTCGAACTTGCCCGGCACTCACCCAGACACCGGACAACAACTTGAAATCTTCAGCAACCCGTCCATCAAATACAATGCCTTTCTCCGGCCTCTCCGGATCAGCGAGCTTGCCGGCATCACCGATCCTGTAGAAACCTTCGGCATCGAACGCTGCAACATTCAAATTCTCTTGGCGGTAGTATCCAGGTGTGACCTGGGGACCGCGCAAACGCATTTCAAGCTTGTCACCGTCCGGTACAAATTTGACCTCCGTACCTGGTATCGGCAGGCCAATGTTACCGGGCTGCTCAATTGGAAAGTGGGCGCTGGTAGCAGCCGGCGCCGTCTCCGTCGCGCCCCAAGCCGATGTGATTGGAACGATTTCCCCGCGCGCTGCGATCGAAAGCCTCTCCAAGCGTGTCCATAGATCGTGAGGCAGCGCGGCACCCGAGTAGAAAATGAGACCCAACTCGGCAAAGAACTTATCACGGAGTTTAGAGTCAGCTTCAAGGTAGGGCAGCAACATCGCGTAGCCGCGCGGTACATTGAAATAGATGGTCGGCGAGACCCGCTCAAGATTGGCAACTGTTTGACCAATGCGGTCAGGCGTTGGCTTGCCGCCATCAATGTACAATGTCCCACCGTTACGCAGCACGAGACCGATATTGTGGTTGCCGCCAAACGTGTGATTCCAGGGTAGCCAATCGAGCAGAATGGGCGGTCGTTCCCCTAGGAACGGCCACGTTTGCAATATGGCTTCTTGATTCGAACAAAGCATACGCTGCGTGTTGCAAACACCTTTCGGAAGCCCCGTGGAACCGGATGTGAACAGGATCTTGGCGAGCGTATCCGGGCTGACCTCAGCAAATGCCTTGTCAACATCGGCGGTAGCCGTCGCGTCAAGAAGCGACCCGAAATCTGTTGCGACAAGACCGGCAGGCGGTCTTTCACAAACAACAACCTCGATTTCCGAGAGGTCGAGCGAGGAAAGTGCCCGTCCAAAAGCTGTTCCGTCGCCTGCAAAGATTATTCGCGGCTTGAGCAAAGCGGCAATGTGCTTCAATCGCTCATGGTCTTGCGATAGCAGCGAATAGGCCGGTGACACCGGCGCAACCGGAATCCCCACATACATGCAAGCCAGTTGAAGTATGCCATGCTCAATCGAATTGTCGGACAGTAGCATCACAGGCGCGCCGTATGGCTCAATACGCGCAAGCAAGCTGGCGGCCACGCTGCGTACCTGCTGGAGAGTTTGCGCGTAAGTCAAACTGCGCCATGACGGACTTGCCCCGCTGGTCTCATCACGCTGTGCAATGAACGGACGCTCCGGGGCAGCCTCAGCCCAAAGATGAAGGAATTCGCAGATGTTGGAGGCGTAGGGCGAGAGCGGCACCGGCGACGCCAGAATGAACGAGCCATCCGGGCAGTCCGTGCGCGAGACACGGGCAGGTGCCAATTTGAGATCAGCATATCGCGGCATCGTGGTCTTTCTCAGTTCTCGTCTTCGGCACGCGTGAGGTGCGTTTGCAGAAATCGCTCGATGGCATCGACGACAATCGCAGGTTTCAAGAGTGGCCCCATGTGCCCACAGTCCGGTAAAACGGTTTGCACCGCATTGCCGAGGGCCTGTGTCGCGGCCTCATTGACAAACCTGACGAACGGCGGCGATTGGCTACCGCGTAGGAGCAGCGTTGGCGTGGACAAATTGGCAAGTCCTTCACGATCGAGCTTGCAAGTCGATACGGCAGCGGTCTCGGACACGATATTTTCTGCGTTATCGATCAGATGCTGCCGCGCCGTGCCGGGCAAGTCCCCCCAGCTGGTTTCGTTCCATGCCTCTACAAAGTACCTGACACCGGCTTCGGCATCGCCCTGCCTAACGTGGTGTGCAAGGCGCTCGACAGCGTCGCGATCCCAGTCCCGTGCTTCGACCTGGGCCGGCTGTCGCACATCGAACAAGTCAACGAGAATCGGTTCATAGAGGATGAGCGCATCGACCGGTCGACCGGACTGCGCTTCGTTAACAGCTGTAAGTAGCGCGATCAGCCCGCCCATCGAATGCCCGAAAAGAACACGACGGCAAGATGGTTGCGATCGAAGTACTTCTTTTGCAATCGCGAGATTGACTGTCAGGCGGTCGCTGTCGCCCAGCTGCATCGCCGTTCGACCGTATCCTTCAAAGCCAGGCGCAATAAAGCGACGGTTTCCAGATTGGCTCAACTGAGCCGCGAGCCCGGAAAGTGATTTCGGGCCGGTTGCCGACGCATGCAATAGCGTGAAGCATGCCGACCCAGTTCCCCACAGCAAAGTATCGATCACACCTATTCGAGATTGCAGCAACGGCATTCGCATCATCCGGGATTGCGAGGAACAACGGCGACTCAGGCTACGAATTATCGCGAACGCCCTGTTCGTTGGGAATAGACGGACGCACCCTGGCTCAACTATCATCGCTTGAGCAAGTTCGATTTGGCGTGGTCCAGCCACGCCGATCATTCATGCGGGAAGCTGGCTCCGCTGCAAAGGGAAAGTATCATGGAATTCGGTGTTTCGGCTTCGAGAATTGACGATATCGGTTTTTTCAAGCACGCAGAGAACCTTGGTTATGACTTCGCCTGGGTAACCGACAGTCCATTGTTGCGGTCAAACCCCTGGGCCGTGATGGCCCTCGCCGCGCAGCAAACACAAAAAATCAAAGTTGGAACCGGCCTCGAAATCGGTGCGCTCCGACTAGCACCTGCCACAGCCAATGGCATTGCAACGATCAATCGGCTGGCGCCCGGGCGCACTTTTCTCGGCGTCGGCACGGGCAACACCGCAATGCGCCTCATGGGCCAGCCACCGATGCGGATCGCCGAATTCCGCGAGCACATCCGCGTTGTACGGGCGCTGCTCAATGGCGACGAGGTCGATTTTACGCTGAACGGCGTAACCCAGCCAATTCAATTCCAGAACCAGGACTTTAAATACGTCGACGTCGAGCACTACATCCCAATCCATGTCGGCGGGTTCGGCCCGAGAGCGCAGGCTCTTGCCGGAGAACTTGGTGACGGGTTGGTGACCGGCATTCCACGGGGCGGGACGATCCCCGAGGCGCTCGCCAACGTGAAACGAGGTGCGAAGCGCAGTGACCGCAAACTGAAGAACTTCGAAATGACAGCGCTCGTCAACCTGCTGATGCTGGAGCCCCGCCAAAACCTCACCGACGACGAGGTGATTGCCCAATGCGGCTCAGCGATCATGGCCAATGTCCATTTCGCGGTTGACCTCGTAAAAGAAACCGGCTGCGAGCCGCCTGATTATGTCCGGCCGATCTGGGAGGAGTACATGGCATTCCATGAAACACGCGCGAGCGAAACCCGCCACCAAGCACTGCACGCCAGCCACTACAGCTATCTCGACCCGGCCGAAGCCCGCTTTATCACGCCAGAAATGATCAAGAAATACTGTATCGCCGGACAGCCGGAAGAAATTGTCGATCAACTTCGCGGACTTGAGGCGCAAGGCCTCAATGGAATCAACTTTATAACTCCAGCCGATCAACGGTATCGCTTGATCGAGGACTTCGCACGCAAAGTCATCGCCAAGATGTGACCATGGTTTGCCGCTGGCAAGTCACAGGGAGAATTCACGGGCAGGTGTTTGCAGCGCAACGACAACGGTCAGTCACGAAGCGGCAAGACCGCTTTACGAGCGTCTAAGATGTCGCCCAGCGCTGCAACAAATCCGTCGAGTTCATCGGCTGTAACAGCGACTGTAAGTGCAATAAAACCGCGGCGAGCGACGTAGTATCCGCGCTCCAAAAGGTCGAGGAAAAGAAGCTCACGTACCCGGTCATCAGCATCTTCCAATGATGCCGGACTGGCCACCGGACCTGCAATGGGATGCAGGTTCATCAGGGAACCGACGCCCGATGCGCAAAGCCCAACGCCTTTTTCACAGAACAGCGCATTGACGCGGGTGCGCAGCGCATCACCCGCAGCGTGTAAGTCGACAGCTATGTCAGGAGTAAACGCCTTAGTCAGAGCGGCTATACCGGCATGCATCGAGAAAACGTTGTTGTTGAACGTTCCTGCGTGCGGCAGGGCGTTCTGCGCAGATGGGTCGAACATCGCCATAAGGTCGGCGCGACCACCGAACGCGCCAAAACTCATCCCACCACCAATCCACTTACCAAGCGTCACCAGATCCGGCGACAAACCGAACATGCCATGCGCACCGCCGCGGCCGAAACGCGATGTCATCACTTCATCCAGAATCAGGAGGGCACCGGCCGTCGCCGCCTCCTGTCCGAGCATTTCAAGAAAGTCCGGATCACCGGGTATGCAGCCGCTCGAACCCATCATTGGTTCAACCAGGATACAGGCGAGAGAGTTGGCATGTTCCCGTATCAAGGTTCGCGTCGCATCGATGTCGTTGTAGCGTCCTTCAACATAGGGAAACGGCGCATTGAGCGGACTACCGCCTCCGGCGAAATAAAGCAGTGCGCCGTGGTACCCACCACTCATCACCATCACTTTGTCACGACCCGTATGATGCCGTGCCATCGATACGGCCATCAAATTGGCCTCCGTGCCCGAATTCGTGAACCGCACCTGCTCAATGGCCGTGAAACGATCCGTCAGCAGTGCCCCCAGACGCGCCTCAGCGGTATTATGGGCACCGAAATTCATGCCACCTTCAAGCGCTTCTGCAATCGCTTTCCGAATGACCGGATGAGAATGGCCGAACACCCCTGCGGTATACTCGCCAAGCAGATTGAGATACCGGTGCCCGTCAACATCTTCGATGTACGCGCCATTGCCACTCTTCACCCGGATCGGGAACGGACCATGATACAACACCGTCCGGGTATTGCCGCCGGGCAAATGCTGGCACGCTTGCTCGTGTATCGCTCTCGTATTTGGACGCCCTGACGCGTACACATCCCGGGCCTCGGCGACCACCTCATCCAACGAACTATTTCTCAGCATATCGACACCTCACCTACCGATGACCGGTCGAAAATCTGTTGCTCGGCCCCGGCGATCCCTCACGCAGCAACGATCATATTATCAACCGGTCACGAATTGTACATGCGCTTGCGTGGATCGAGTTGCCATTCGGCTGCGTGGTCCAAATGTCTTATCGGCGATATCTGCAAGTCACCAGCGATCATCTGTCCAATTGAGCAATCACGTCGTCGCGGTGGCACACGACAGACTCGGGAGCTTGTCCGAACCGTCACAAATTGCCTCACCATCAACCGGTTTCACCAGATCACTACAGCACAAAGTAGGAAAGTCATTTCCCGATATGACGCTCGTACTTCCAACGAAAATTAACTGAAAAGTAACCAACCATCGTTTTCCAGAGATATTTAATAGAAGTGAAACTCGGCGAGTAGATACTCAGATTGCAACCTTTAGTTGTTCGGGGGAAAAATCGTATGCGTATCGCCATTGCAATCGCCGCCATGTTGCTGGCTGGTTCCGCAATTGCCGGACCTAAATGCACGACAGAGCCAAGAAGCAAGTGGCTCAGTAAACAGGAAATGGTTCGTAAGATTGAAGCTGCCAACTATACGATTGGTGTTTTCAAGGTCACCTCTGGTCAATGTTACGAAATATACGGGCGAGACAAGAACGGTCGACGCGTCGAGGTCTATTTCCATCCGATTACCGGCGAAACGGTCAGAAACCGGTCACACTAGAAGTTTCCCATCACTCCGATTCAGGTTCTAAGTTGGTTTGTCAATGTGATGCTCGCACCATCTCACATTCGATCTCTAAGCATCGCGCTCGTCGTGCTGATAATGGGTGCGGTATCGGTCTCCTTAGCTGTCAGCATCTTACGCACGACGCAAGGCGCAGTGATGGTCAGCCGCGACCACGATGCCATCCTGCAATCGACATTTGAAGTCCGCTCAAAAGTCGAGAAACATATCCTTTACTTTGCGGCTGCCGCGCTCGATTTGGATCATTCTGAGCGCAAGGCAATGCTGGTCAAGGCTGACAAACATCTAAATCAGTTCCGCACGGCTATTACGGGTTTGCTTCAATCCGCCAATGATCAAATGCTGCCAACCGAGCGCGAAGGGCTTCGGCGCGGCTTGACGGAAATATTCCACAACTGGGGCGAAATAAGTCGAGAAACGAAAGGGGAAATGTCAGATATTGAAAGAACCTGGCACTTCCTCAGCATGATAAAGAATTTCGAAAAGTTGAATCATGTTCTCTTGGAGCTTCACAAGCGAGTTTCAGGAAAGCATGACGAAGGTCTCAATGATATCTTTTCGAATATCGAACTGGCCATTTTGACAATCATTGGTCTTATGGTTTGTGGCACGGGTCTCGCGAGCCTTGGCATAGGAGGCTCGAACTATCTCCTTTACACATCAAGGGCGCAGGCAGCCCAACTCAAAGAGAGCAATGACCGGCTCAAACGCCGGGAAGAAGCATTGCACCTCCAGGCTGACCGGTTCAGCTCAGCAATCGAGCATTTGGCCCACGGCATTTGCATGATCAACAAGGATCACCGATTGATCACGTGGAACCGAAAATTCGCGGATATGTACAAGATCCCTGACGAGTTGCTGCAGCAGGGCCTGCCCTATCTGCCAATCCTGGAGCATCGCATCAAATCTGATATCGCGCCCAAGGATAGCCCCGACTTTATCAATCGCGAACTGGGCATCGATGTCCGATCAGCAAGCTACAACGCGATCCACGAGTTACCGGATGGTCGGCATATATCGATCAGTTATGAAACAACACCCGAAGGTGGACTCCTTTCCACGCACAATGACGTGACGAAGAGACGGCGCAGCGAGCGGGAAATTATCCATCTCGCCCACCATGATGGCTTAACCGATCTCCTCAATCGCCGATCCTTCGTTGAATACCTTGGCAACGAAATTGAACGCATCAAGTCGAACGGCGAACTGACCTTGCTGACTGTCGACCTGGACGGGTTCAAACTTGCCAATGACAAATTCGGCCACGCAGCTGGTGACGCCGTGTTGCGAGAAGTCGCAGCAAGATTGAAAGCGTCAACGCGCAGCCAAGATCTCGTTGCACGCGTTGGCGGCGACGAATTTGCCGTCGTACTCAAAAATTCTGCCTGTCACGACACTGCAGTTGAATTTGCCTCACGCCTCGTCACCGAGCTGTCAAAGCCTTACGATTTTGAAGGTCAGCTCATTGAGATCGGCGCATCGGTCGGCGTTGCCATGGCGCCATGCGATGCCAGCGAGGTTGGCGCCCTTTTAAAGATGGCAGACATCGCACTCTACGAGTCGAAGAATGATCGAGGCAATCAATTCAGATTGTTCTCCAAAGAAATGCGCGAGAAAATCCTTGATCGCCGGCAACTGGAAGATTCGTTCGTTCATGCGATGGAACACGATCAACTGGAGCTCTACTATCAGCCCTTGATTTGTGCCCAGAGCAACCTGGTGACCGGCATGGAGGCTCTGCTTCGTTGGCATCACCCGGAGCGCGGAATGATCCCGCCGACCGTGTTCATTCCAATTGCCGAAGACCTCGGCCTGATGGGTAAGGTCGGCAACTGGGTCATCGAGCAAGCCTGTCTCGATGCGACGACTTGGCCGTCGCCAGTGCGCGTTGCGGTCAACGTTTCAGCCGCTCAATTCCACACCCGCAGCTTGGAGCTTGATGTCTCCCATGCGCTCGGGAAATCCGGTTTATCGGGTGAACGGCTCGAGCTCGAAATCACAGAATCGGTACTCTTGGACGATGATGACAAGGTACTCATGGCGATCGACAACGTTCAGGACATGGGCGTCTCTGTGGCCATTGATGATTTCGGCACAGGCTTTTCGAGCCTCAGCTACCTGCACAAATACCCATTGGACAAAATCAAGATCGATCGGTCGTTTGTCGTCAATCTGCCGCGGTCCAATCATTCGCTATCGATTGTCCGCACGATTGTCAGCCTCGCGAGAAGCATGGGCATGTCAACGACCGCTGAGGGCATCGAAACGCGGGAACAGCACGCTCTCCTCAGACAGGAAGGTTGTGAGCAGTTGCAAGGATATCTGTTCAGCAAACCCGTTCCTGCCGGTGAAACCGTCGAAGTCATTCGCACCTTGAATTTATCGCGAACAGCTGTGGCTTAGAGCTTGTCCATCCGGATGCCAGCCGTAAGGTTTCGTGTCTAAAGGCACGGGTAGAACGGCCCGTCAAATACCCATCCAATCGAGTGTGCGATACTTGGCGATGGTAGCCTGAACAGCAAGCTTGCGCAGACCGTGAAACGGAATTGCTTTTGGTGGGGTCATCGGAAAATCGAGTTCGGCCTTAGGGGTTCCCGACGCCCAATCCGCCAGCACCTTGCCCATCGCGGTGGCCATAGCGACACCGCGGCCATTGTATCCGAGACCAGCGACAATCCCGTCTTTCATCTGATTGAGATGTGGATAGTGATCTGCGGTCACCGCCACGTAACCGCCCCAGGCATATTGCCACTCGACATCCATCAGTTGCGGAAACATCAATCGGCTGACTTCGCGAAGCCGCTCCTGTGCTCGCAGTGTGCCTCGCGCACCATAACTTGCGCGACCGCCCATAATGAAGCGGCCGGCCGCATCCATCCGATAGTAGAGCAGTAGCCGGCGCGTATCCGACGGCGCCTGTAGACCTGGCAGGATCGAAGCCCGCAAATTATCTGACAGCGGCGCAGTAGCGACTTGTGTCGAGCGAACTGGCACAACAGTTTGGGCCAGTCCCGGAACCAGGTCATCCGTGTAGCCGTTCGTGCACAGCAGGACCTTTTTGGCGCGCAACCGGCCGTGTGCCGTCTCGATGACATACTTGCCTGCCTCTTGTCTAAGACCGAGCGCACGCGATTGGCCGTACACTTTGGCACCGACAGCAATCGCCGCATTTGCGAGACCGAGTGCATAGTTCAGGGGATGCAAATTGCCGCCACGCGGATCAATAGCTCCGCCACAATAGACATCGGTGCCGATCATCTGCACCACCTCGTCGCGACTAAGAAGACGCAAAGGTCCACCACGACGCTGCCATTGCTCGACACGCGACTCCAGCACTCTCAGCGCCACATCGTTGTGCGCAGCTCTTATCCAACCTGAGCGCACCGCATCACAGGAAATGTTATGACGATCGATCAACGAAAACACGAGATCGCCCGCAGCGCCCGACATGTTGATCATGCGCATGCCAGTCTCGGCACCAAATTTAGCTTCAATCTGATCGGGATCTTCAATCAGTCCTGGATTGACTTGACCGCCGTTACGCCCCGATGCACCCCATCCGGGAGTCTCAGCTTCGAGCACCACTGTGTCGATGCCGCGCTCCGCAAGATGTACGGCTGCTGACAAACCAGTATACCCCGCACCTACAACAGCGACATGTGTATCAATTTCACCGGAGAGCGGTGGGCATTCAGGCGCCGGGTTGGCAGTTGCACTCCAAAGGCTGTCAGCGATAACCGCCGCCTCGTTCTCTATCATGCTATTTGGTCCCAATCAGCAAGAACGCACCGTTGTCGGCGAACAAGTATGCACATATCAGTTCTACTGACAGATGCGCTGCAATGGATTGTCCACGGTAGCCGGAGCGCCATCCAGTCAGCCTGATGTCGAACGCATGCAAATCAAGGATATCACATGGCCCGCATTTCTATCTTGAAATCCCCAGATGAACTGACAGGAAAAGCCCGCCGCATCGCGGAAAAAATCGTCGATACACGAAAATCCCTGGAAGGTCCCTTTTCAGTCTGGATGCATGCGCCAGAATGGGCCGAGCGCGTCGCCCACTTGGGTACTCTAGTCCGCTGGGAAGGCACACTGGAACCGAGGCTTCGCACGCTCGCAGCATTGGTCGTCGGACGTCACTTCCAGGCACAATATGTGTGGGGCATCCAAGGTGTCATCGGCGCCGAGAGAAGCATCCCCCGATCAACCATCGACGCGATCCGTGATGAGCATTCGGATGGGATTCCTGCTGATGACCTACAGATCATCGATTTCACTCGGCAACTGCTACGCAAGAACCGCGTTGATGAACCGTTGGCCCAAGCAGTATTGGCGCGACTGGGAGCCGATCAGTATGTGCAGTTGACGACCTGCATTGGTTATTATGCGATGCTAGCAATGACGGTGAACGGGGCCGAACTACCACCGGACCCGAAACATGAAACTCTCGCGGTTTGAAAGAAAGATGCCCAGGCCGCACCAAGCACATCGTATCTTGTTGGAGCCGACGTGACTGTATCATCATTCCCGACGCAATCGTCCTGATCCGGCAAACCTGCGCACCAATCTCTGCCAGCGTCACTTCCACAGTCATTGAACCAGACCGCCGATGGCCATGAAGAATATGGGTCATGTCAATATATCCTTCATCAGACCCAACGGATCAGGCCGATGATTGCTGATAACGCGTAAAAAAATTGTAGGGCGAGGAATGCCCATTTTCGATCAATTATAGCCCAGGCTGCAAATAAGCCGGATGAAATGAGCAGGAGCGTGAACCCCAAGGCCTCATTCCCGGTGTTTGATGCGATCAGCAGTGCATAGACAATGGCGAGCATCGCCCCTGTGACTTCGAATACAGGGATTAGACTTCGTCCTAGCGTGGCTGCCCGAGCCATTTGGACCCCTCTCTTCATTGTGTCGACTTAGCGCGGAGCCAAATGGGCTTGCGTCATGGGTTTCGGTTGCCAGTAATGTCGCTCTAGTCAGCTTGACTGTAAAATGAATTGATTCGATAATTTCATCGAAATTTGTCATATACATAATGCTCTCAATGGAGGACCATACGAATGTCAGGCCGTCTTGATATCGATGCCTTGCGCGCTCTTCAGGCAATCGTGGCTTGCGGGGGCGTGACCCGCGCTTCAGATGTCTTGTCGCTGTCACAGTCGGCAGTCAGCCACAAGATTAGACGTTTGGAAGAAAGCATCGGTTGCGACTTGCTGAGCCGAAGGGCAGGCGCACCGCTGCTGACCGAATCGGGTCATCGCTTGCTCGCTTACGCGGATCGAATTTTGTCTCTGCACGACGAAGCCATTCGCTCGCTTAGCACGCGCCCGATTTCTGGCAAGGTCCGCCTTGGTATGACCGAGGATATGACAAGCAGCGGTCTTGCTCGGATCCTGGGTCGGTTTGCCCGTCTGTTCCCCGAGGTTTCGGTGCGATCTCACGTGGCGCAAAGTCTGACACTCCAGGACGAATTGAAAGCTGGCAGGATCGATATTGCTGTCATGCAGATCTTTGCGAGTGATGTCCGAACAAGAGACATCGTTCTTTTCAACGACAGCCTGGTCTGGGCGAAGTCGGCTGACCTCAAACTCGACTGCAACCAACCGATTCCGTTTGTCGCCTACGACGACAACTGCTTCTACAAGCGATGGATGCTGGAGAAAGTGGCACTGGTTCAGCATAACATTGAGACGGTTCTTCAGTGTTCGAGCAATGCAGGTATTGTCACTGCCGTCGAAGCCGGGCTCGGTGTATCCATCCTCAATCAACAGCACGTGAGCAAGAGCATGGACTTGCTCACTGATGGTTTCATCCAACCGCCCGATATCGCCTATATCGTAAGAGTTTCCTCGAAGTCGAAAACAAAAGCTGTCGCCGCACTTGCCGAGGAGATTGAGAGCGAGGCACGTGAGTTTATGGCGCTCGAAGCGGCCTGATGTCTCCTATGGGTCTTCGTTGTTGCGAAACGCCAGATCAATTGTCGTTGAGAGGTATACCTGCAGCGTTGCCATGAGTTCTGAGTATCGCACTGATCGGCGTCCATGCGGGACTTGATTGCACCGAAGGGGCGCTCAATCGCGCGTCCGCATGGCTTCAGGATTCATATCAAGCCTGAATTGAACCTCTTCGAAGACGTGTTCGCGCTGCCAAGGCGAGACGCGGCGCTCTTTGGCCTTCGTGCACTTGTCGTTGATCGCGCATGCTTGGCAAGCTGAGCAAGACATCAGAACCGAGCACCTGCAGGTACTATCTCCTGACGACACGCTGTTGATAAAGGCATGATCAAAAAACACTTGCATCGCCAATATTTTAAATTACCTACATATCTGTAGACATGACTGTTGCTCTTGAATCAACGAAGATCCATACAAATTAACGGCAACGAGCAGCTGAAAGCACGATATCGGCACATTACAATTACCTACATGTAGGTGATTGAAATTAACTAATGGGATGTACGGACATGACACAGCCAGAGATTTCGAAAGTGACGCAAGCAGACGAGGCTCACAGCTTCGCCGAGTACAATGCCATATCGGACGCGGTGCAAATCTATATCGACGGCGCAAAGGCAGGCGATAGCAGTCTGATGCGTGAGGCGTTTTACGACCACGCTCACATCGTCGGCACAATCAATGGCGAGTACAGCAGCGCCGACATAACCGCCTTCGCTCAGTCCGTTGCCTCAATCGGACCCTCCCCCAATCTGCAAAGCAGAATTGCTTCAATCGACGTCTCAGGCCCGGCTGCATCGGCGAAGGTCGAATTCACGAACTGGGCAGGGTTCCGCTTCACGGATTTCTTCGTCCTCTACAAGCACGCCGGCAAATGGAAGATCAGCAGCAAAGTCTACGACTCCCACGCACACAACTAATTTCGTTCAACTGGAAAGGAAATGACAATGACCGAATTCACTGTACACACCGAACAATCTGCCCCTGAAGGCAGCAAGGTCGTTCTGCAAGGCGTGAAGAGCGCTTACGGCTTCGTGCCGAACTTGATGGCGACATTTGCCGAATCACCCGCCGCGATTGAAGGTTACGCCGCACTGTCTGGCATCTTCGACAAAAGCGATTTCACGCCAACGGAACGTCAGGTCATTTTGATGACCAATAATCGCTTGAACAATTGCACCTACTGCATGGCAGCTCATACGACGATCTCCAAGATGCAAAAAGTGCCGGACGACGTCATCGAATCCCTGCGCACAGGCAGTCCGCTATCCGATCCCAAACTCGAAGCGTTGCGGATCTTCGCGGCAAAGGTGAACGAGCATCGCGGCTTTGTCGACCAGTCTGATCAAGATACCTTTTTGGCGGCTGGCTACACGAAGGCCAACATTCTGGAGGTCATTCTTGGAACCGGACTAAAAGTCCTGTCCAACTATACCAACCATGTTGCCAAGACGCCTGTAGATGACGCCTTCAAGGCAAATGCTTGGTCTGCTACGCAGCCGGCGGCGGCATAATGCACGATCGCGACACGATCCAATCAGGCGGCGTGACGTTGCCTCGATAAAGCTCGGTGGGCCTGCACTAGTTTACTGAAGACCCACCGAGCCGCCCCATCGACCATCCGAGATCACAATGCTGACCATTAATAGCGCAGCATATTAAGACGACCGGTCATATTACAATTTCAAAACCAATGAACCCAACATCCAAAACAAGGAACACTGTCATGACCACGAAACATCAAACACTGATCAGCCGGCGCAATCTCTTAGCGGGAGCTGCTGGCACAGCGGCAGCCGGCGCCATCCTGACCGCAACCCAGCTGCCAACCAATGCAAAATCTCCAAAGGTCGGCGTGCAAGTTTCGCAGGCATACCGCCGCAAGCTTGGCGCCTACGAGGTCACCGTTCTGTCCGACGGCTTTGTCGATCTGCCGCATGCCATTTGGTCGAACATCTCAGCTGAGCATGCTGACTCACACCTGACCGATTCCTTCGTGCCAACCGGCAAAATTCGCAACGGCGTTAATGCCTATCTGATCAACACCGGCGATAAGCTCATATTGATCGATAGTGGCGCCCGCGATCTCTTCGGCCCGAACCTGGGTCAGTTCCCGAACAACCTTTCCGGCGTTGGGGTGAAGCCCAGTGACATAGATCAAATCCTGATCACCCACGCGCACCCTGACCATGTCGGCGGTCTCTTCACCGCAAGAGGTAAGGTGACCATTCCAAAAGGTCAGGTGTTCATCGACGAGACGGATCTCGACTTTTGGACAAGCGAGAGCCACCAGTCAAAAGCGATCGATATGGCTAAGCCCTGGTTTGACACAGCTCGCGCTTGGAAGACTGCTTATGATGGGCGCATCAGCACGTTCAAAGGCGAGACCGATCTTGGCAATGGCATCTCTGCGTTTCCTTTGCCTGGTCACACACCAGGTCAATCGGGGTTCCGGATCGAAAGTCAGGGGCAGGTTCTTTTGATCCTGGGTGATGCCGTCATAAGTGCTGCCATCCAGTTCGCCAACCCAGACGCAGCCGCCATCTGGGAAACCGATGCCGAAGACTCCAAGAAGTCGCGTCGCCGCATTTTCGATATTGCTGCGCGGGATCGAACGTTGGTCTCGGCAACGCACTTGCCATTCCCGTCATTCGGTTACGTCGACCGGCGTGAGGACAACACCTACGCCTGGGTTCCGGAAGAGTGGCAGTACGCAACCTAGTCATCATACATCTGGCAAAAATCAGGCTCCACCGTTGTGAAGGTGGAGCCAAGTTTAGGCTAACGAAAACATCGGAACATGAAAATGCGCGCGATCATTGGAAAACGATTTGGCAGTCCTGACAGGTTGGAATTGAGAGAGGTTCCGACGCCAACACCTGGCCTTGGCGAGCTCCTGGTCAAGGTCGAAGCAACCTCCGTCAATCCATTAGACATTCAGACAAGACGAGGTGACTACGCCGACTATGTATCGCAACCCTTCAAGCTCGGCGTCGATGTTGCAGGCGTTGTGGCGGCAATCGGAAACGGTGTTGAAAACTTTGCCGTTGGCGATGAAGTCTTCTACAGCACTCGCGTTCTGGAAAATGAAGGTGGCTACGCAGAATATCATACCGAACGTGCAGATCTGGTGGCTCGCAAGCCAGCGTCGCTCTCGTTCGCAGAAGCGGCCACTTTGCCGATCGCGGCAAGCACCGCCTGGGTTTGCCTATTGGAACGAGGTCGGTTGCGACCAGGTGATCGGGTTCTCGTCCTGGGCGGCTCGGGGGGTGTCGGCTTGTTCGCTGTTCAAGTCGCGCGTCTTTCAGGTGCGCACGTGGTGGCAACAGGCCGAAACGAGGCGCAGGGCCTCGTGCGAGAACTCGGTGCCGACGCAACCGTTGACTACCGCCAACCTGATAGCTGGCAAGCGGTGAAGGCGCTCGCACCCGATGGTTATGATATCGTCGTTGACTTGGTAGGAGGCGATGCCATCCAACAATCTCTCGGCCTCCTGGCCCCCGGTGGTCGCATTGTCAGCATCGTCGACCAACCAAAACCTCAGAATCTTTACCAGGGATGGGAGTTCAATGCTGAGGTCCATCTCGTGTTCTTGTCACCAAGCGCAGAACGATTGGGCAAAGTTGCTGCGGTCGTTGAAAGAGGGCTTCTGAAGCCAATCATCGAACGGACACTTCCACTCGCCGACGCTGCTGAGGCGCATCGGTTGATCGAAGCAGGCGGGCGTGCCGGGAAGATCGTACTGACAACGTCTTAGAAGACGGGTGGAACAGACTACAATCAGCGCTGCGGAGGGATCGGTCTCCACAGCGCCAATGCCCCCCATCTACGTCTGATCTCAACGTTTTCTGAACCCGCCATCAATGGCCTGGTTAGGCTGCAATCTGAGAAGCAATAATGAACGCTTGAGCTCAAAATACGAACGGTCATATTATATACCATGCCCAAACCAAATCATCGCGAAAACATCGTCCGCGCCGGCCTTGCTGTCTTCCACGCGCAAGGCTTCCATGGCAGTGGCGTTCAGGACGTTGTCAACCACGCTGGCGTCCCAAAAGGCTCGTTCTACAATCACTTCGAAAGCAAGAACGCCTTGGGGTTGGAAATTCTGAACTACTACTGGGAACAGCATGCAGCAACACGAGCGATATTGGCGGAACAGACGATCGCGCCTCTTGTGCGAATTGATCGACATCTTGCCGCTCTAGGCTACAACGAATGCGGCTGTCTGGTTGGAAACTTCAGTGCGGAACTGTCAGGCTCGGATGACTTTCGATTGCAGCTGGCAGAGCTGTTTCGAAAATGGGAGTTGGACCTAGCTGCCTGCATCAAAGATGGGCAAAGAGCAGGCTCAATCCGAGATGATGACTCGCCCAAAACACTGGCCGAATTCGTCATAGTGAGCTTGGAAGGCGCCATCTTGAAATCAAAGGTGGATCGTGACCCTGCCGTCTTGAAGCGATTTCGTAAGTCCATCCAGAAGTTCCTGAAACATCCAAGCTGATCACATTTCTAGTCGAGGTCCGCATGGCGAAGCAACTCAATATTATCGAAGCACCTCTCTGCACGGGCGTTGGCCTTCAGGGTGTCGAGTTCATGGCCGGAGCACTTCGAGAGGCTGGTCTTCAAGAAGCAGTTGGCGCCGTCACATGGGATGCCATCTCTGAACCGGTGAAAGCCACGGTCGTTGATCCTGTGACCAGCCTGCCAGAGCCGGAACTGGTGCGAGATTTCCTGCTCCAGTTAGCCGATCACGTTGAAAAGGTCTGCAACCAAGAGGACATTCCCCTGGTTGTTGGCGGTGACTGCACGATCCTGCTCGGCTGTCTGGCCGGCGCTAAACGGCGCGGCAAAATGGGGATGCTTTTCGTTGATGGCCACACGGACTTCCACAAGCCGGGCGGCGGCAAGACTGAACCGGCAAGCATGGAGCTCTATTTTGCAACGGGGCGCGGACCAGAGGTGTTATCCAAGCTTGGAGGCGACGCCCCTTTAGTCAGGGACCGCGATGTCGTCTGCTTTGGTTACCAGAATGGCGATCGGCCCTACACAGGTGGTGCTGATCCCAAAACTGTTCTGTCACCGGCAGATACAGATATGCTTTGTCTGCCACTAGACCGCATTCGAAAGCGTGGCTTCGGCAATGCTGTCGACACAGCCCTAAAACATTTGTGCGCCGATGATCGTGACTTCTGGCTTCATGTCGACGTCGACGTGCTTGATGATCGCGAAATGCCGGCGGTTGATTACCGGCTGCCCGACGGGCTTTCTGTTGGCGAGACTGTCGAGACGATCCGGCGCGCCATGAAAACCGACAAAGTTCGCGGGATAAATCTGACAATCTTCAATCCCACATTGGATTGGGATGGGAGTCGCGCCAGCCTCTTGGTCGAACTGTTGGGCACCGCTCTCAAAAACAAGTGACTCCGTTGCTGGCAAGTCCCCTCCGCAATTTTGCCAGCTTGCTGCATGGATCAAGGCTCGGTGGGCGTGTGTGAGATTGGTCGCGCGCACCTCAGAGCTCCCCAGCTCGCTAAGTTCCCCACCGAATCATGCATTGTTATCAGACGAGGCTTTGACATCATATTCACCTACATGTATATAGAATTTTTCAAACTAGAATTCTGCTTCTTGCTGCAAGCTTGAATACGCCTGTCCATTCCCAGCTTGTTCATCTCTATCTCATTCGACAGAAAAGGGCTCACCATGCCGCTCACACAAATCTCGCTGCGCAAAGGCAAGTCGCCCGAGTATCACAAGGCGTTGATGGAGGGGATCTACCTGGCCATGCGCGAAGCCATCAACAGTCCAGAAGATGACCGCTTCGCTACCATAACCGAGCATGAGGCAAGCTGCTTTAACAACAGCGGCAACTATCTTGGCATCGAGCGATCGAATGACTTGGTGATCATCCAGATCACGATGTTGGGCGGTCGTTCGGTGGAGGCGAAAAAAGCGCTCTATGCCGCGATCGCCGCACGACTGTCGGATAATCCCGGTCTTCGCAAGGAAGACATATTCATTAATTTGGTTGAGGTGGCAAAGGAAGATTATTCGCTCGGCAACGGCGAAGCGCAATACGCATGACCCAGCGCTGGCGCGTTTTCACTCAAATTCAGAACACACAACCCTCGCCATCCATATGGAATTGGAGGCCGGTGTTCTCGAGCCTGAGGCGAAGTCAATATCCTATCGGCTGCGCAAAGACTGCAAGTCACGACAGCAACTGAGTTTAGGCCGTTGAGCAGTGCAGGCTTTGGAATCCCGCTATTCTATGCACGCCTCAGATAGCTTTCGACAGATCGATTGACAATGCTCTTGTCGCCATCCAGTCGCGCCAAAAGCAATGATCCTTCCAACGCGCACAAGAATTGAAGCGCTGATCCTTGCGGATCGGAATGATCCATCTGCGCAAACTGCTTGGTCAACCAGTTCTGCAGGTCTTTGAAATATAGTGCTAAGGCCTTTCGAACGTCAGGACTAACGGATTCAAACTCAGCTGCCATCATTCCGCACATGCATATTCTCTGGTTGTCCAAGTAGCTTTTGAAATGTTGCACCATGGCGTTCAAACGCTCTTCAGGTTGCCGATATTCCTGGTCCATAGCGTTCAACGCTTCGACATGTGCTTCACGCGCTCTTGACACAAGCGCCAAAGCCAAATCAGCCTTCGCTTTGAAGTGATAGTGTATGCTTGAGTTTTTAACGCCAATGGCGGCCGCCAAATCAAGATAGCTAAAGCCGTTGAAACCTTTGCGTTGGGTGAGATCTTCAGCAAGATCCAGAATTTTCGTCCGGGTGTCTGTCATTGTTTCCTCGCGTATTGACCTACATATATGTATACAATACGTTGGGTCAAGCTTGCTATTGGTAGTGGTACCTGCCGATTGATTTGATTGGCGGTCAACGATGCTTGGCTATTTACTGAGCCCAATGGTTGTAATCTGATTCAGGACCGCAGTTGATCATCGCATCCGAAGTTGCCAAGCGTAGCGGCGCAGAGTGCGATGATGAGAACTTCCGAGACGTCTGGTATCGGGGAAACCGCGGTGGCGCTATGTTTTGATTTCAAGTAACGGTGTGCGGCCCACTGCAGAACTGGTGGCCACGTTTACGAGACGCTTCGAATGGCGGAGAATCGACTATTGTGCGGCCGGCGGCTAGTCGCGCACTGCACTCTTGAACGCTGCCGAAAGCGCAGACAGCGCGGTTCGCGATCGGTCCTCATGGACCCTGGTGTGAAGCACAATCGGCAGACGGGGCAGTTCGGGAAGCTGTAGGCTCGACCCTACGTCTACGGCGCCGAAGGGCATCATTCTAGGAGCCAGAGCAGCGACGCCGAGTCCTGCGATTACAGCAGAGGCCACGGCGGGAACACCGCCGCCGACGAAAACTTCGGTCCAGGTGACGCCTGCTTCATCGAGAAGCGTTGCCGCAAGCGCACGCACCCCGCAGGGCTCCGCCATCGTAGCAACTGGCAACGGGTTGCCTGTACGATATTGCCAAGTTGGAGCAGCGAACCAGCAGAACTGTTCTTCGGCGAGGAGTTCGCCATCGCTCCGCCCGACGTTCAACCGGACGATCACCGCGTCAAGCTCTCTGCTGTCAAAGCGCTGCAGCAGATCGCCAGATGTAGCGATATGAATTTCTATCAACAACTGCGGATCCTGATCGTTCATGCGCGCGATCAATGTCGGCAGGTCGGGTCCTGCGACGTGGTCACTGATGCCGATAACGAGGCGCTGTCTGGCACGACCAAGTCCATGAACCGCACGCTCGTGAGAATTCAACAGATCACGCGCGTGGTCGAGAAAAATTGCCCCCTGCGCTGTCAATCGAACAGAGCGAGGTGTTCTCTCGACCAGCTTGCTACCGAGCCTGGTTTCAAGGCGCTTTAATTTCAGGCTGACTGCCGCCTGCGTCGTTAGCATGGCTTCACCCGCACGTGTGAAGCTCCCAAGCTCCGCGATGCGAACGAATGCGTGAACAGCATCCAAATCGAGAGGGCGATCAATCATTTCAAATCCTTATGTTTGAAATAACTGTACATATTGAGTTGTTATGGTCAAGCTTTGAAGAGCAGTCGGCAAAAGCGACAAGGGGAACACCATGCCACTCGTTCATATCTCAATGCGTTCTGGAAAATCAGCAGCCTACAAGAAAGCGATCTTCGACGGTGTGTACCTCGCAATGCGTGAGACGTTTAGCGTACCTGAGGACGACCAGTTCATGACCATCTCGGAGCATGGAGCTGAGAACTTTCGATATGGCGCGACATACCTTGATATCGCCCGCAGCGACGATTTGGTCTTTATCCAGATAAGCGCAAGGGATTCTCGTACTGCAGATCAGAAAAAAGCACTGTATCGGCGACTTGCAGAGCTACTTAGTCAAGATCCTGGCATGCGATCTGAGGATGTTTTTGTGAACATAGTAGAGGGCGTGAAAGAGAATTGGTCTCTTGGTTGCGGACTGGCCCAGTACGCTTGAGGCGAAGTTTTGTGACCGCATAAGGGAACGCAAACAACTCCGGTCAAGTTTCATGAAGCAGCCGACGAAGGCGACAAGGAGAACACCATCTGAGGATGATTTCCCCAACACAGTTGCACACTCACCCGATACGCTTCTGTCGCACGTCGCTTTTGCTCATGCCGTCCAAACTTGCTGAGAGCACAGCCAGCTCGTTGGTGATGTCGTCACCGACGTTGGACAACGAGCAAGGTCTGCCGACACGGATCAATTCTTTGCAAACTGGCTCCAGATTTGTTGCGGCATCCAGCGAGCCGTTTGTCGTGCTTGATCGGCGGTGTCAGGTTTACCGCCAAACGTTTTCCACGCTATTCATCCGAGAATTCCCGGCAGGCGCAGGTCGTTCTCGCGGGCACATGCAATTGCATCGTCATAACCAGCATCGGCATGACGCATCACGCCGGTGGCCGGATCATTCCATAACACCCTTGCAAGCCGAGCGTCAGCCGCCTCGCTGCCATCGCAGCAGATCACCATGCCGGCATGCTGAGAGAACCCCATACCGACCCCACCGCCGTGATGGATTGAGACCCAGGTCGCACCTGACGCACAGTTCAACAGCGCATTGAGGAACGGCCAGTCCGACACGGCATCGGAACCGTCTTTCATAGACTCAGTTTCACGGTTGGGCGAGGCGACCGAGCCTGAATCAAGATGATCGCGTCCGATCACAACCGGCGCCGACAGTTCGCCGTTGCGGACCATTTCATTGAACGCCAATCCAAGGCGATGACGTTGCCCCAACCCAACCCAACAGATCCGTGCAGGCAGGCCCTGAAAGCGAATGCGATCGCGGGCCATGTCCAGCCACTTATGGAGATGTGGGTCATCGGGGATGAGCTCTTTAACCTTTGCGTCGGTCTTGTAGATATCTTCCGGAT
>JAGDYV010000047.1:0-9167 GCA_049116495.1 Hyphomicrobiaceae bacterium
ACTGGCTGTTCAAATCCGAGCCTGACAAGTGGTCGTGGGCCATGCAAAAGGCGAAAGGCGCCGAGGGCGAACAATGGGACGGCGTGCGCAATTATCAGGCGCGCAACAACATGCAGGCGATGCGCATCGGCGATCTCGGGTTCTTTTATCATTCCAATGACGGCAAGGAGATTGTCGGGATCGTGCGCGTGTGCCGTGAGGCGGAGCAGGACACCACCACCGATGACGAGCGCTGGCAGTGCGTCAAGCTCGAAGCCGTATGCGATGTCGCAAAGCCGGTGACGCTGGCCGACGTCAAGGCGACCGAAAAACTCGCGGACATGTCGCTCGTGACGTCGATGCGCCTGAGCGTGCAACCGGTAACGAAGACGGAGTGGCAACTGGTATGCAAAATGGCCGGCGTCGATCCGAAGAAGGTCGGGTGATGGTGGCACTTGCCGCGGTTCATTCGCACTTTACGGTGCCTCGAACGCGGCCAAGTCCCGGTGGACCAGTGCTGCAAATGCCTTTGCCCGGTCCGTGCGCGGGCGATTTGCCGGGTAGATGACCTTGAGTTCATAGGTCACTTCCGGTGCAAATTTTCGCAAGTCGACACCATCGCGGCGATGCGCCGCCGCCGTGATCGGGTCGAGAACAGCCACGCCAGCATTCTGCCCAACAAGTGCGCAGATAGGACCGCTATTTGAGGCTTCAAAGACAATGTTGACGTCGATGTTCGCCTCCGTCAGCCCGTTTAGGATCCGCTGGCCCTGATGACTGACGTGGGAGATCATCAGCAGCGGCACGCCGTCCAAGTCCTTTGGCTTGATCACGCGCTTTCGCGTCAGTGGATGTTCAGGTGGCAACGCACATACGAAGTTCAAAATCGGCAACGGTTCAATCTCAACGCCGGGCGCCGTATCAGGCACGTCACCGATGCCGAGGTCGTGATGCTGCATGGCGACGGCGTCAAGAACATCCGACGATGACAAAACGTTGAGCGACAACAGGATCCCTGGCCATTCCAGGCGAAACTGATTGATGATTTCCGGCAACCGGTAGAACGAAGGCGCACCGGACGCCGCAATGCTCAAGGCCCCCGTGCGCTTACGCCGGAGATCAGACGCGGCACGCGCGATCCGGTCGAGACCGTAAAAGCTGCGTTGGACTTCGCGATTGAGCGCGACGGCATCCGGTGTGGCGAGCAGCCGACGCCCCTGCCGGTCAAACAGCGGCAAATCAATCTCGGCTTCCAGATCACGAATAAGCCGGCTGATCGCTTGTTGCGTCACGCCCATCAAGGCCGCTGCAGCCGTCATGCTGTTGGTTTGGAAGACAGCGCGAAATGCTTCCACCTGCCTGAGGTTCAGTCGCATTCGATGATCTCGCCCATCACAACATTTGGTTGTTATATCGGAATATTACTGGTTTGACCTGATCTGACTGGCCTGTCAATAATTGCCGTAACCGGCCAGATCCAAGGCGTGAGAAAGGTAAATCGATGAGCATTTCATTTGACCCGATCGAAAAACACATCGGCGCGCGCGTATCCGGTGTGGATCTGACGAAGCCATTGGCACCGGATCAAGCCGCACAGATTGAAGCCGCGATGGATCGGCACGCCATGCTCGTCTTTCCCGGCCAAAGCATCACGGACGAGCAGCAAAAGGCTTTCACGGTCAATTTCGGACCGCTCGAAAATGCCCGCGGCGGCAACGTGACCAAGCCGGAGGACAAACGGCTGGCCGAGGGGCTCAACGATGTCTCCAATCTTGGCAAGGACGGCAAGCCGCTCGCCAAGGACAGTCGTCAGCATCTCTTCAACATCGGCAACATGCTGTGGCACTCGGACAGTTCGTTCCGGGCGGTTCCGGCGAAATACTCGATCCTGTCGGCGCGCGTTGTGAACCCGGTCGGCGGCAACACCGAGTTTGCCAGTATGCGCGCCGCCTACGAGGCGCTCGACGATGATACCAAGGCCGAGATCGAAGACATGATTTGCGAGCACTCTTTGATGTATTCGCGAGGCGTGCTGGGCTTCCTTGAATTCACCGCGGCGGAACGCGAGATGTTCAAACCCGTACGACAGCGGCTCGTGCGACGGCATCCATCGACCGGCGCAAAGTCGCTTTACCTGTCCTCACATGCCGGCGCGATTGCCGGAATGGAAATGCCGGCGGCGCGCATTCTACTGCGCGATCTCACCGAGCACGCGACGCAGCCGCAATTCGTCTACGTGCACAAGTGGCAGCCCGGCGACCTCGTGATGTGGGACAATCAGCAGACCATGCACCGCGTACGTCGCTATGATGCGACGCAGCCACGAGATATGCGCCGCACGACCGTTGCCGGCGGCGCCATGACGGTTGAACAGGCAGCTTGACGGCAGACGGCGTGGTTACGTCACTTCTGAGAGCCGATCCCAGACATCGTCCATCGTCGCTGCGGTGTTCACCTGCCAGTGCGACCCATCAATGGCGTGCAGGGTAGCTGTGCGCTGACTGGCCGGGTGGTCACCGTTCACTGCCAGGTAGATATCGGCGATGATCGCTTCGGCCGTGCCGTAGTAGTCGTGGCCAAAGTAGTCGGTTTCAGCCTCGGTAGCATCGACGACTTCGACAACGTCGATGGGCATCGGCAAAGCGGCATGCGTGCGGCCAATCCGCGGCAAACGATGTACGCTTTCGGAAAAGCTCAAGGCTTGGTCCTTGTTGGACGCATAGAGTGATACACGCGGGACAATCTCGGCCAGTCGCGGTGCAATGTGGTCGCGGAAGGTGCCTGCGTCGATGTCCGCGGCCGTCAGAATGACCTGTCCGATCCGCGTGCGCTCGTGCGGATGAAGCTGAGAACGCAGGTCCATCAGCGCTTCGGTGACGAGCCGGTTGCCCATACTGTGTGCAACGAGATGAATTTTCTCGGCATCGGTGCGCCGGATCACATCGCGCAGGAAGTCGGTGAAATGAAAGGTCGACCAGATTGCGTTGTTTTCAGCTTCCGTGTAGGCGGTGGCATCCGGGTTGGTCCAGCCCATCTGTTCGGTTGGCCAGCTGTAGAGGATGCCAGCGCCGTCGAAGCGAAGGTCATGAACAATCTGCGCGGTACGCCGTGCCGCATCCTTGAAGCTGACGTTGAAGCCGTGAACGAAAATGAACGCACGGCGCTCCGGTCCAACGGCGGAAAACAGCGAATCGAAGAAACCTTCTTCGTCGAGATCATTGATGCGCATCAGGACAACGTGATCACGCGGGTTTTCCGACTGCCACGGCCAGTCCGGGTCCTCAAGGTCACCGATTTTATGCGCGATCGGGATACTGACGTCACACGTACCGTACTGGATCGGTGACTCGCCATCGGCGGCGATAAACCGGTCATCTCCGAACCGCACATTCGGCGCGGCAGCCGTGCCGCCGTCGTTGCGGTCGGTGCCGAAGTGGACAGTGACGGTGGTGAAGTTTGCGCCGCGCCGCTCGGCGCCAGGCGGTGCAGACATGGCGATGTCATCTTCGGCCATGCCTTCTTCCATCGCTTCCGGCATAGATTGGGTCTCGGGTAGAGAGCCGGCTTCGCGCGAGGACCGCGGCTTATCTTCCAGACGGCGTGGCATCTCGACCGGCACGGCCTCTCCCGACGGCGCCTCGCTCGACGGAGCCGGCGCGCGCGGTGGCTCCGGCTTGCCGGGCATCTGCGGCGGCGGCAGAGTTTTATGTTTGCGGTCCTGAGCGGTCCCCCGGCGGTCGACCGGCCGGCGCGGCGGCGGCTGACGATCCGTGAACAAAAGAAAGAGAAGGACGATTGTCCCGGCGACCACAACGATGCCAACCACCACAGCTGCGATCAAAAGCCAGTTTGTCGGTGCCATCGATGCCATCGTTTGCCGGTCCTGCATTATGCTTATGCCGGACCGCAGCATATTTCGTTGAGATCGGGCAGTCGATCGCTATTGTTTGAATGCTGATCGATGGCACGTGTGGCGCCTGCGCGGGCAACGGACATCCACGCATTCACCGCAAGTTTTCAGCCGGTTTTTCGCCGAACAGGCAAGTTCGGCGAAAAAATCAGAGATCAGTTATCCAAAGACACTGACGCGGTTTCCGACGACCGGTTTCGACGGTATTATCAAGGTCGGATCATGAACTGACAGCGGGATGTGACGAGAAAACATGGCGGTCATCGACAGCGCAGACGCAACGGTCAATGAACAATCGGCACTCGACTTCGATGCGATCGTCATCGGGGCGGGCATGTCGGGGATGTATCAGCTCCATCGCCTGCGCGAACTCGGCATGAAGGTGCGCGTGCTCGAAGCCGGAACCGGCGTGGGTGGCACTTGGTATTGGAACCGTTATCCCGGCGCGCGCTTCGATTCCGAGAGCTACTCCTACGGCTACTCGTTTTCGCAAGAGATCCTCGACGAGTGGGACTGGGCGGAGTGTTTTTCAGGGCAGCCGGAAATCGAGCGCTACTGCAATTTTGTCGCTGACAAGTTGGATCTACGCCGTGACATCCAGTTTTCAGCGCGCGTGGTGTCGGCGCATTTCCAGGATGACGACCAGTGCTGGGCGATCACGCTGGAGGACGGCACGACCTATCGGTCACGCTTCATGGTCGCCGCGATCGGGTTGCTGTCGGCGCCGACGATGCCGCGGTTCGAGGGAATCGAGGATTTCCAGGGGCCGTGGGCGCATACCGGTCTGTGGCCGAAGGAAGGGATCGACTACGCCGGCAAGCGCGTTGCCGTGATCGGCACGGGGGCGAGTGGTGTCCAGGCCATCCAGGAGATCGCCAAGACGGCCGAGCACCTGACCGTATTCCAGCGCCGGCCAAACTGGTGCACACCATTGCACAACCGACCGATCCCGAAAGAGGAAATGGAGGAGATCCGGGCCGGCTATCCGGAGCTGTTCCAGCTGTGCATGGAAACCTCGGCCTGCTTCGTGCACACGATCGATCCGCGCGGTACGTTCGAGGTGACCGAGGAAGAACGCCTGGCGTTCTGGGAAGGGCGCTATGCCGGGCAGGGCTTCGGCATCTGGCAGGGCAATTTCCGCGACATGCTGACGGACCGCGAGGCAAACCGGCTGATGTCGGAATTCGTTGCCGATAAGATCCGCCAACGCGTCAATGATCCGGACGTTGCCGAAATGCTGATCCCGAAAGATCACGGCTTTGGCACCCGGCGCGTGCCGCAGGAAACGCACTATTACGAAGTCTACAACCAGCCCAACGTCAAGCTCGTCAGCATGCTGGAACATCCGATCGAACAGATCACGCCGACCGGCGTTCGCACCAGTGCGCAGGAGTATGAGTTCGACATCATCATCTACGCGACCGGATTCGATGCGGTGACAGGCACGTTTGACCGCATCGACATTCGTGGTGCCGGCGGCCAGCGCCTCAAGGACAAGTGGAACGGCGGCCCACGCACGTTTGTCGGCGTCATGGTCGACGACTTTCCAAACATGTTCATGATCATGGGGCCGCATGCAGCCCTCGGGAACAATCCACGCAGCATCGAATACAACGTCGAATGGGTCCGCGATCTGATCGGCCATATGAACACGCACGGCCTGACGGTGACCGAGGCGCCGCCAGAGGCTGTGGCAGAATGGAATGCGTTCGTACACGAAAAAGCCGAAGGGCTGCTGGTCAACGAGATCGACTCGTGGATGACCGGCGTCAACATGAACGTCGATGGCAAGCAGACGCGCACTGTTGTGCGCTACAGCGGCACGGCGCCGGAGTATCGCGCAACATGCAATGCCGTCGCCGAGGGCGGTTATCGCGAGCTGCGGTTCAGCTAAATGCCGTCCGGCGCGAGAAAGACGTAGCGTTGAACCGGCCGGGCCTGTATGCCCGGAGCAATGGGCGTTGAATATTTCCTGATCGTTGGTCTGGGGGCTCTGGCCGGCGGTTTCGTTGCCGGGCTGGCCGGCTTCGGCACGGGTATCACGGCGATGGGGGTTTGGCTCTATGCGTTGTCGCCAACGGTGGCGGCGACGCTGGTCGTGGTTTGCTCCGCCGCATCGCAGGTGCAGACGTTGCCGAAGATCTGGCATGCCGTCGAACCGAGGCGCGTGCTGCCGTTCATTATTCCAGGATTGATCGGCGTACCGTTCGGGACCGCGCTGCTCGCGATGGTCGATGTCAAGACGTTCAAGATCGGCATCGGCTGCCTGCTGCTTGCCTATACCGCCAACGCGCTCCTCGCTGGCACGCGTGCGCCGAGCAACTGGGGCGGCAGGCCGGCGGACGGCACTGTCGGCTTTTTCGGAGGCGTATTGGGCGGCCTTGCCGGATTATCAGGACCGCTGCCGACGATGTGGGCCGGCCTGCGCGGCTGGAGTAAGGATCAGCGCCGTGCGGTGTTCCAGGCGTTCAACCTGTCGATCCTGATCGCGGCGCTGCTGTCGCACACCATCGCCGGACTCATGACCCACGATCTGGGTTTGGCGGCGCTGACCGCGCTCCCCTTCACGTTTATCGGGTCACGGCTCGGCGTTGCGGTCTATGCGCGCGTCAGCGAGGAACGGTTCAGCAAGATCATCCTCGTTCTGCTTGGGCTTTCTGGACTGACTTTGATCGCCATGAACCTCACAGGGTGACCGCCATGACGCAGATGTTCGCCCGCAGCTTTATCGAGGCGAATACACGCCTGTTGCGCCCACCTCTGGTGCCGGAGATTACGCTGCATCTGGCAGAAGAGTCGCTGCCGATCTGGCGCAAAACGGAAGACGAACTCGGCGAATTGAACGTACCGCCGCCCTATTGGGCGTTCGCCTGGGCCGGCGGACAGGCACTCGCGCGTTATATTCTCGACACGCCGGAGACGGTTGCCGGGAAGTCGGTTCTTGATATCGGGTCAGGTTCCGGTCTGGTTGCAATTGCCGCAATGCTGGCCGGTGCTATCCGCGTGACGGCCAACGATATCGATGCCTTTGCGATCACGGCGTGCCAATTAAACGCCGCTGCGAACAATGTCGCGATCGAGGTCGTGGACGGTGACCTGTTGACACCCGGGAACGACGCGCAGGTGCTGCCCCCTGCCAATATCACCCTGCTCGGTGACCTATTTTACGACAAGGATCTCAGCGAGCGCGCCATCGCCTTTGCAGCCGATGCGCGGCGCCGTGACAGTCGCGTCCTGGTTGGCGATCCGCGCCGCAGTTATTTCCCGGAAAGTCGCTTTGTCCGACGCGCCGACTATACCGTGTCGGTGACGCGCGAATTGGAAGATTCCGAGATAAAAAAGACGGCCGTATGGGAGTTTTTGGAGTAACCCGACGACAATGTCGTCACAGACGCGCGCTATGGTAAACTGCGCAGGTGGCTGAAACCGAACGCATCTCGGGAGGAATTCATGGATTTCGCTGGACTGAATTATATTGCCGTTCTCGTCGCTGCCGCCGTCTCGTTCATGTTCGGCGGCATCTGGTATGGCGCACTCGCAAACCCCTGGATGGCGGCCGCAGGCATCGACGAAGCAACGATGGCAGCCAGCAAAGAGGCGGGAAAGACCACGATGCTGATGATTCGGGCGTTTCTCGGCGCGCTCGTCATGGCCTGGGTTCTGGCCGGCCTGATCGGGCATCTCGGCAGCGGCCAGGTGACGATCTACAACGGGCTCATCTCGGGCGCCTTCGTCTGGCTCGGTTTTGTGGCAACAACGCTGGTCACCAATCATGGCTTCCAAATGCAGAGCTTCCAGCTGACGCTGATCGATGGCGGCCATTGGCTCGGCGTGCTGCTCATCCAGGGCGCAGTGATCGGCGCTTTCGGTTCCTGAGACAACAACATTGCCAGCGCCGGTTGACGGTCGCGAAGCGCGCAGCCGCCGGGTGCCACGTTCTACTTTCGGACTTCGACCAACAGGCAATTGCATGGCCCGGGCAGATCACCATAATAGCGGTCAACGCACGATAATTCCCAGGGGAGCAAACAATGTCCGACGAAAAGATCTTTCCAGTGCCTGCCGAATGGTCGGCCCGCGCCTGGGTCGACGACGCCAAGTATCAAGAGATGTATCAGCAGTCCGTCACCGATCCGGACGGATTCTGGGGCGAAATGGGCAAGCGGCTCGAATGGTCGACGCCGTATTCCAAGGTCAAGAACACAACCTATGATCAGGCTGACCTGTCGATCAAATGGTATGAAGATGGTCGCCTCAACGTCTGCTACAACTGCGTTGACCGGCACCTGAAGGATCGTGCCGACCAGGTCGCAATTATCTGGGAGGGTGACGACCCGACCGACGATGAAAAGATCACGTATCGCCAACTGCACGAACGTGTCTGCAAGTTTGCCAACGTGATGCTTGCCAACGGCGTCACCAAGGGCGACCGCGTGACGATTTATCTGCCGATGATTCCGGAAGCGGCGTATGCGATGCTCGCGTGCGCGCGGATCGGTGCCATTCATTCCGTGGTGTTCGGTGGCTTCTCGCCGGACAGCCTCGCCGGGCGCATCGAGGACTGTGACTCGAAATTCATCATCACTTCCGACGAGGGCGTGCGCGGCGGCAAACCCATCCCGCTCAAGAAGAATACCGATGACGCGCTTGCACGGTGCGCGAAAGGCGGCGAGAAAGTTCTGGTCGTGCGCCACACCGGCGGCGAAATCGACTGGGATCCGGCACGCGATATCTGGTTGCACGAAGAACTGGTCAAGGTCACCGCCGACTGCCCGCCGGCCGACATGAGCGCCGAAGACCCACTATTCATCCTCTACACATCAGGCTCGACCGGGCAGCCCAAGGGCGTCATGCACACATCCGGCGGGTACCTCGTCTGGGCATCGATGACACATCAGTATGTCTTCGACTATCAAGACGGCGACATCTATTGGTGCACGGCGGATGTCGGCTGGGTGACGGGTCACAGCTACATCCTCTACGGCCCGCTCGCCAATGGTGCGACGACGCTGATGTTCGAGGGCGTGCCGAATTACCCAACCGCATCGCGCTTCTGGCATGTCGTTGACAAGTGGCAGGTCAACACATTCTACACCGCACCGACGGCCATTCGCGCCCTGATGGGAGCGGGCGAGGACTTCGTCAAACGGACGGATCGCTCATCGTTACGCCTGCTCGGATCGGTTGGCGAGCCGATCAATCCCGAAGCCTGGGAGTGGTATCACGAGGTCGTCGGCGAAAGCCGCTGCCCGATCGTCGACACGTGGTGGCAGACGGA
>JAGDYV010000048.1:0-43916 GCA_049116495.1 Hyphomicrobiaceae bacterium
CTGGAAATCGAGCATGAAGATCAGTGCTTCGAGCAGCGACGTGTGCACCCATTGGCCCTTGCCGGTCTGCTCGCGTTGCAGCAGCGCAATCATGATTGCCTGCGCCAGGAACATGCCGCTGGTCAGGTCCGCAATGGCGATGCCAACCCGCACCGGCCCTTGGCCCGGCAGGCCGGTGATCGACATCAAACCGCCCATGCCCTGCGCGATCTGATCGACACCTGGCCGAGTGGCATCAGGGCCGGACTGACCGAAACCGGAGATGCTGCCGTAGACGATGCGTGGATTGATTGCCGAAACAGCGTCGTAATCGACGCCAAGCCGGGTTTTGACATCCGAGCGGTAGTTTTCGACAACAACATCCGCCGTCTTGGCCAACTCCATGAAAATGCCGCGGCCCTCCTCGCTCTTGAGATCGAGGGTCAGGCTGCGCTTATTGCGATGGAGGTTCTGATAGTCGGGCCCATGCAGTTTGCCGCCCATCGAATCGGCACCACCTTTGGCCGGACGTTCAATTTTGATGACATCGGCACCCCAGTCAGCCAGCTGACGCACGGCGGTTGGGCCGGCGCGGTGAGCCGTCAGATCCAGTACTTTGAAACGGGCGAGCGGGAGTTCGGTCATCGGAGGCCTCTCAGAAAACTATGCTCATGGTTTGCGACAGACGCGAGCGCTCAATCATAGATCACAACCCGATGGGCACACAGCCCGTGTCGATCCAGCCCATGATTGCTTTGCTCTGCGAGCTCGGTCAGATTGCTGTCAACCAATCAAAAGGATGGCAGAACATGGCAAGAGGCGCACGCACGGCGTTGATTACGGGCTCAGGCAGGAACATGGGCCGCGGTTGCGCCAAGGAGTTGGCCGAGGCCGGTTTCAACATCGTGATCAACGGGTCATCGAAGCGAGCGGACTGTGACCGTGTCGCTGACGAGGTGCGCGCGATCGGCACAGACGCCCACATCGAGATGGCCGATATTGGTGACAAAGCCGCCGTCGAGACAATGGCGGCGAACGCGCTCAAGACGTTCGGACGGATTGATGTGTTGATCAACAATGCCGCCATCCGACCAGGCGCGGCGTTTCTTGACATGACCGATGATGATCTCGCCCGCGTCATGGACGTCAATTTTAACTCCGCCGTGTGGCTTGCCCGGGCGTTCCTGCCAGGCATGGTCGACGGTGGTTGGGGACGTATCGTCCATTTCACGGGGATGAACGCGCAGCAGGGGACAGCGGACAGGCCAAGCGTGACGGTTTCCAAGCATGCCGCGTGGGGCCTGACCAAGTCGCTGTCGCGCGAGTTCGGACCGAAAGGCATCACGACAAATATTATCTCGCCAGGCACGTTCCCCGACGAGGATATCGACGCTGCCAGCGACGCCCGGTTCCAGAAGCTGCTCTCGGAAAACCCGGTCGGACGGCTTGGGACGTCAGATGATATCGCAGCTGTCGTCGGCCTGCTCTGCTCCGACAGAGGTGGCTTTATCAATGGTCAACTGTTGCAGGTCAATGGCGGCGTCGTGAACTAGCTGCTAGAAGAACGGCTCAACGCTTGAGCGACTCTAAGTAAGAGGCGACCATCGACGAGCCGGTGAAAAATCGCGGCCTGATTACGGCGACCGCCATTTTGGCCAGCATGATCTATTCGATCGACTGGACTATTGCAGCCGTCGCACTGCCGCATATGCAGGGCACATTTTCCGCGACCCAGGACCAGATTGCCTGGGTCATGACGTCCTACATCGTCGTCAGCGCCATCGTGTTGCCAACGACCGGCTGGCTAAGCAACGCCGTTGGGCGCAAGCGGCTTTTTTTGATAGCGATTGCCGGCTTTACGTTCTTCTCGTTCCTTTGTGGCGCTGCCAACTCTCTGCAAACGGAGATTCTATTCCGCGCCTTGCAAGGCTGCTTCGGCGCTTTCCTGCTACCTCTGAGCCAGGCACTGCTGCTTGATAGTTATCCGACAAAGGAGCATGCTCGCGCGACGGCCCTTTGGGGACTCGGCGTGATATTCGGCCCGGTCATCGGGCCGACCATCGGCGGCTATCTGACCGAGCTCTATGAATGGCGTTGGGTGTTCTATATCAATGTGCCGGTTGGCATTTTGGCGTACCTCGGCGGCCTGCTGTTTCTACCAGCCGACAACCCTGAACGCGACAAAACCCGTTTTGATATATTCGGCTTCGTGGCGCTGGCGATGTGTGTCGGCTGTTTCCAGCTGTTGCTCGATCGCGGCGAGCGGCAGGATTGGTTCGAAGCGCTGGAGATCCAAGTTGAGGCCGGGCTTTGCCTGCTCGGCTTCTATTTGTTCGTCGTGCATAGCCTCTCCAGTCGAGCACCGATCGTAAACCTGCGCCTGATGCGTGACCGCAATTATTCGCTCGGCATGCTGTTCGCCTTCATCTACGGCATGCTGACGCTGCCGCCGATGATTCTGTTGCCACCATTTCTCTCGGGACTGCAGGGCTACCCGGTTTCGACCGTTGGCCTATTGATGTCACCGCGCGGACTTGGCCTGATGATCGCGATGCTCGCCCTCGGGCGTATCGGCGGGCGCATCGATCCCCGCATTACGCTGTTTGCGGGGTTTCTGATGCTCGGCGTGCCAAGCCTTTACATGGCAAAATGGAACCTCGACGTCGGCGCGTTCGAGATCATCTGGACCAGCGTCGTGCAAGGCATGGGCGCCGGCGCCATCATTGTGCCGCTTGGCGCATTGACGTTCGCGACGCTCGACCCGCGCCACCGCACGGAAGCCGCATCGATCTGGAACCTGGTCCGTTCGGCAGGTAGCGGCATCGGCATTTCGGTGGCCGTGTTCATCGTCACACGTGTCGCGAACGAAACACGGGCCAGCCTCGTGGTGCACGTGTCGCCGTTCAACCCTGCGTTCCAATACTGGCCGCTCTCAAGTTTCGTCAACAAGGGCTCGCCGGCGCATCTCGCGCAGCTCGACGATCTCGTCACGCGGCAGGCGCAGCTGATCGGCTATCTCGACGTGTTTCAATTGACTGCCTGGGCCGCATTCCTGATTTTGCCGCTCGTGTTCATGCTGGCCAAGCCCAAGCCGGCTTGATCGGCCGGCGCTCTAACCTCGGCCCAGGAAATCCAGCACAGCCTTGCAGAATTGCTCAGGTTGCTGAACAAACATGACATGCGTGGCATCGGCAATCATGATGACTTCAGCGCCCTGCACGTGCGAACTCAGTGCTTTCAGGACGACCGGCAGCATTCCAGGCGTTTCGGCACCACCAACAAACAACGTTGGAACAGAGATCGATTCAGCATCCGAACGCGTGTAAGGCTGGCGTTGCTCATGCGTTTGAGCCAGCAGCGTAAAGGCATTGTCGCGCCGCAATTGCCGTTCGGCTGCCGGGAGTGACATCCAGGCGCCATCACCGTCGATAGCGTCCTTGAAAGTGCGCAAACCGCCATCGATGTCACCCGCGGCGATTCTTTTGGATGCCTCATCGACGTAAAGCCGGGCAAATGATGGGGTATCGGCACTGGTGTTGGGTGCAAGCGACGCATCGAGGGTGCCGCCCGGCTCTGCCAAGATCAGCTTTTCGATCAGATCGGGCCGTTGCTGCGCGATACGAAACGCAATATGCCCACCGCGGGAATGACCACACAGCCGGACCGGGCCGAGATCGAGCTGCTCGATGAATGTGATCATGTCATCGACGTGCTGGGCAATCGTGAACCTGCCGTCCTTGCCATCCCAATGCTCTGGAAAGTAGTGGCGCAAGCTGACCGCGATGACCTTGTGGTGGCGCGACAACGGACCCTGAACGGGCGACCATACGCGGTAGTCGCCTAGCGAGCCATGCACCAAGACGAGCGGCGGACCCTCGCCGACTTCGATGTAGCGCATCTCGTAATCATTGACGCGGGCTGATTTCATGACGGTTTCCACACAGGGCGGCACAAGAGACGGAGCGGCTTATTTCAAAGTCTGGACACTTTGGCCGGCGCTCTATTGCTTGTAGCTCTCATCGATGCCATCGAGCTGGCGCAGCATGGCGGGCCATTCCAAGATACCATACCGGCGGGTAACTTTCGGTTGCCATTGGCTCTGCGCGCGCGCCACAACATCCGGCGGAGGGATGATGAGTTCATCGTTGCACGACATCGCCATCACCTGCGCCTTGCACGAGAGTTCCATCCGATAAATGTTGTTAAATGCTTCCGGGATCGAGGCGCCGAGCGCAACAAGGCCATGGTTGCGCAGGATCATCACCTCGGCGTCGCCGAGGCTGTTGACCAGGCTTTCCTGCTCCGCCAGGTCTACCGCAAGGCCCTGAAAATCATGGTAGGCGATTTTCGACCAGCGCGTCGCGGTCTGTGTAATCGGCAGTAAGCCGCTCTTCAAAGCCGATACCGCCATGCCGGCCGGCGTATGCGTGTGGATGATACAATCAACATCGTGCCGCGCCTTGTGGATTGCGCTGTGAATGACGAAACCGGCACGATTGATGCCGAGATCGAGTTCCGGTTTACCGATGATATTGCCATCGAGGTCAATCTTGACGAGGTTTGACGCGGTGATCTCTTTGTAGAGCAGGCCGTACGGGTTGATCAGAAAGTGTTGCTCTTCGCCCGGCACTCGGGCCGAGATGTGATTTGCGATCATGTCCGTCATGCCGTAAAGGTCGACCAGACGGTAGGCCGCCGCGAGGTCGACGCGCACCGCCCATTCTTCCGCACTGACGCGGTCTCGCGTGCCTGGACTGACAACTTCCAGTTGGGCTTTCGATGACATGATAAGGCTCCTTCGATATGCTCTGCGCTTTGCAGTCGAGCATATCTCACAGCACCGGATTCATCGAACCATGTATGCGATGAAGTCGTCAGGTCATCGGCGCAGGCGGCGCGTTGTAGTCTTCATCGGACACCGGTTCGAGCCATTCGGCGCCGTTGCCACTATCATCGTTCTCTGAGAGCGCGAGGTGGGAGAACAGCTGGCCTGGCGCCGAACCATGCCAGTGCTTGGCACCGGGCGGAATGATCACCGTGTCACCCGGGCGGATCTCATGCACCTGGTCCCCCTCCAGCTGGTAACGGCCGGCACCGATCAAACAGAACAGCACCTGCCCGACGGGATGCGTGTGCCAGTTGGTACGGCCACCTGGTGTGAACGTGACCCGGGTTGCGCGCATCCGTGACGGTGCTTCGCCGACACTGACCTCATCGGCATAGACCGTGCCGACAAAATTTGTGTTGGGTTGGGTCTTGGTGTCACGCGCGTTGGCACGAATGATGTTTGTCACGGCGGTTCTCCTTTGTTCAGATAGTCAGCTGAGTTGGTCATGCACGAACGCAATGATGCGTTCGATGCCGTCTTTTTGGTTGGCCATTGAGCGCGGTTCGCGCGTCACGAATCCTTCAACTTCGCCGGGGTAGAGCTTGAGGTCCAGCGCACCACCGCGATCGCGATAGAGCTCGACAAAGCGGTCCAGGTGGGCGCGGGGATGCATCTCGTCGTCTTCGCCCTGCACATAGAGCACTGGCGGCGTCGCGATGGTTTCGCCACGCTCAAGGATTTGCACGGGACTGCCATCGGACATGGCATCCTCCGTACCCCAATATTGGTCATGGTTGGGCAGGACGCCCGGCAACTGCTTTGGATAACCGTCGTTAGCTGCCATGCGTTGCTGTGCGTATTGATAACGGCCGAGCGGGTCGATAACGGGCCAGCAGAGTACGACGCAGCCGACGGTGGCATCGCGCCCGTCGGTTTCCGGTCGAGTGATCTCGGCGTAGCGCGGATCGTCAGGCCGCATCGCCGCCAGCATCGCCTGCTGACCGCCGCTCGATATACCGAAAATCCCGATCTTGCCGGCATCGCAGCCAAAGCGTTCCGCCTCGGATTTGAACCAACGGACCCCAAAATTGATATCGGCCATGGTATCGGGATAGCCACCAACCGGTGGTTGGCGAAAATCCAGCGCGGCGACAACGACACCACTGCGCGCGAGCGCCTCACACAACAGCTTGTCATTGACCCGATCGCCCTTGCACCATGCACCGCCATGCAGGTCCACCATCATCGGAAAAGGACCGGTGGCTCTCGGGCGATAGACCCGCGCCAACAGTTCATTTTCGCCATGACGCAGATAAGCGACATCGTTGACGTCGATCTCGTAGCGGTTTGCCGTATCGATGACTGACATTGCAGCGCCTCCTTGCAGCGGCCATTGCCAATTCTGTCACGACAACCGGGCCGGGTACAGCTATCGCTCACTGAATTGAGCGTTCATCACACCTGGATTAAGCTCCGCGGCGCCCACACAACCCCCTAACCGAAAGCCGCGCATGCCCTCTCTGACAGAGAAGATCACGATTGCCTCACCGCTCGAAACGGTTTGGCCACTGTTGTCTGATCCAGAAACCGTGGCTTCCTGCATTCCGGGCGCCACGCTGTCGGAGGATCGCGAGGACGATCTCTGGAAAGGCTCGATCAGTGTCAAATTCGGACCGACCGTGGCGGTATTTCGCGGTGAAGCCGAACTCACTTATGACGACGACGCCCACACCTGTAAGATCGAGGGACGCGGCATCGATCAGCGCGGCGCATCACGGGCGCTCGCAAACGGGTTGATGACCGCCGCCGCAGCTGGTGAGACAACCGAGTTGACGGTTGATGGCGACTACTCCGTTTCCGGGCCGCTCGAGACATTTGCCAATGCCGGCGGCGTTCATGTTGCGCGCGCATTGCTGGCCGAGTTCGCAACCAACATGGCGAAGCTGACCGGTGAGGGGCTAGCTGCAAACACTCCACAGGCAGAACCGAGCACGACCGCCACGCCAGACAGGCCCTACGAACCAATTGGCGAGCCGGCCTCCGCGCTTGGCTCGGCTTCCGGATCACCTCACGCACAGAAACCCGCCGCAAAAGAACTCAACGCGTTTGCCTTGCTCTGGGCGGCGCTCAAATCCTGGATTGGCAGCCTGTTTGGCAAAGGGAAATAACCTATGAGCAAGATGATCACATCGGACATGCTGGCACGTGCCTTTGAAGCCGAGGGTGTCGACACGCTGTTTACATTGATGGGCGATGCCAACATGTACTGGTCGACAGCGATGGCCGCGCGGCCTGGCATGCGGGTGATTCACGCCCGCCATGAATCGTGCGCCGTCTCGATGGCTGAGGGATATCACCGTGCCACCGGCAAGATCGGGGTTGCCTCGACGACCTGCGGTCCAGGCTTCACTCAGATTATGACGTCACTTGCCATGGCGGCGCGCGCCAATATTCCGCTCGTCGTGTTCGCCGGCGACTCGCCCATTGGCGCATCGTGGTATCTGCAGCAGCTCGACATGGCACCGCTGGCGCACGCGACCGGTGCACATTACGTCGCGGTGAAGCATATCGATCGACTGCTCGACAATGTCCGCGAAGCTTTCCAGGTTGCCGAGGTCGAACGCAAGCCGGTCGTGCTCTCGGTGCCGATGGACATGCAGAAACAGCCATGGCCGCATCTCACCGACTACACGCCGTCCGTCGAACTGGTGCCAGTTGCGCAACGACCGATCCCGGACCCCGCCATTGTCGACAAGGTTTGCGATATGATCGCGGCAGCAGAGCGCCCGATCCTGCTCGCTGGACGTGGCGCGATGTGGTCCGGTGCGCGAAAGGCGATCGAAGCCGTTGCCGAACAGTCCGGCGCGTTACTCGCAACATCGCTTTTGGGCAAGGGGCTGTTCGATGCCAATCCTTACAGCCTCGATCTCGCCGGTGCGTTTGCCAGCGATTTCGCACGCGAACAATTCGCCTATTCGGACCTCGTGATCGGCATTGGTGTCGGCCTTGGCCACTACACCACAGAAGGCGGCTATCTTTATCCGGGCGCGCAAGTCGTGCAGATCGACACCAACCCGCGCGGCCTGTGGCAGGGCCTCAAGACGGCCGACCTGCATGTGCGCGCTGATGCCAAGGCGGCAACCGAGGCGATCCTGGCACAGCTTAAAGCACGCGGCATTGCCAAGACCGGGCTCAGGACGCCGGAAATGGCAACACAGATTGCCGACGACCATCCGGACCGCAAGGAGTATCCCGTGCAGCCCGGCATGCTCGACCAGCGCCGGGTGATCGAAGAACTTGATCGTGCCATTCCGAAAGACTGGGACATGGTGATCGGCGGCGGACACTATTTCTCGATCGCGATGACGCATCTGAAAGGTCGGCCGGCGGAAAAATATCACGTCATCAACGATTTTGGCGCGATCGGTTCAGGGCTGGCCGCCGCCATCGGGGTTGCGCAGGCGCGCGGTGACGGCAAGGTCTGCCTGATCGAGGGCGACGGCAGCCTGATGATGCACACTCAGGAACTGGACACGATCAAGCGGCACGGCATCCGCATGCTCATGGCAATCATGAACGATGGCGGCTACGGCGCTGAGTTCCACAAATTCCGTGCCAACAACATCGATCCGTCGGGCGCAATCCATGGCCGCGGCGATATTGCTGCAATGGCGCGTGGCTTCGGCCTGGCAGGCAACACAGTCAGCCAAAGCGGTAGCCTCAATGACCTGTTCAAGGAGCACCAGGGCGCCAACGTTGCAACCGTCTGGGATATCATTGCCGATGACTTGATCCCTTCCCGCAGCTATCGGCGAATCCACTATGGCGAAGCTTAACGCTCTCCTTCGCTGAAGAGTTTTTCTTGTCAACGGGTCGACCGGCGAAAAGTGGCTCTGGCTTCCAGCGCGCCAGCAATGGTAGAAGTCAGGCCTGCTGATTGTCCAAGCCGGAGGCCCAATGGACCCGAAAGACCCTGTCGCGCTAACCCAGGCCCTGGTGCGCTGCCCCTCGGTAACGCCGAAAGAGGCCGGCGCGTTGACATTACTGCAGAACGTGCTCGAGCCAGCCGGCTTCGAATGCCACCGCATGACGATGTCGGAAGCCGACACAGCAGACGTCGAAAACCTCTATGCACGCTATGGCAGACAGGGCCCGAACCTGTGTTTCGCCGGCCATACGGACGTTGTTCCAGTTGGCGATGACAAAGGTTGGCGGCATGACCCGTTCGGCGCGGTGATCGAAGATGGCGTTCTCTATGGCCGCGGCACCGTTGATATGAAAGGCGGGATTGCGTGTTTCATCGCGGCTGCGTTGCGCCATGTCGACAAGCACGGCGTGCGCGGTTCGCTGTCATTGCTGATCACTGGCGACGAGGAAGGGCCTTCGATCAATGGCACGACGAAAGTGCTCGACTGGATGGCCGCACGCGAAGAGCGGATCGACGCCTGCGTCGTTGGCGAGCCAACCAACCCGAACGCAATCGGCGACATGATCAAGATCGGCCGGCGTGGCAGCCTGACGGTGGTGCTGACTGTGAAGGGCGTTCAAGGCCATTCCGCCTATCCGCATCAAGCCGATAATCCGGTGCCGAAACTGGCCAAACTGATCGACCGGTTGAGCCACGCTGAAATCGACAAGGGCTCCGATAATTTCGAAAATACAAACCTCGAAGTGACGATCCTGGCCGTACCCAATTCGGCGTCGAACGTGATCCCGGCCGAGGCGCGCGCAACATTCAATATCCGCTACAACGACAACTGGGACCGGGGCCGCATGGTCGCCTGGGTACGGGAAACGGCGGGCGCCATCGCCGACGAGATCGGTGCCGACATACAGCTCAATTTCGCCGGCACCGGCGATGTGTTTCTCACCAAGGCCGGGCCGCTGGTCGACGCGATGCGCACAGCGATCGACGATGTCACCGGGCTCAAGCCGGAACTCAGCACAGGTGGCGGCACATCAGACGCACGGTTCATTCAGGCCTATTGTCCGGTCATTGAATTTGGCCTGGTCAATCAGACGATCCATCAAGTCAACGAGCACACAAACATCGACGACTTGCACCAGCTCACCGCGATTTATGAGCGGTTCATCGCGGAGTACTTTGAGCGTGACGGCTTGTAGAAGCATTCGGGTTTAGAGCGACGCTGCCGCCGCCTCGATCTCCCGTTTGCGAACGGCAGAAACTCGATAAAATTTGAAGTGATTTTGACGACAATCGTCGGGCCGAAAGTAGAAGAACCTTCGATCTTCTCACATACAAATTGCTCCTGCGAACAGCCGACGTTCTCCCATGTGTTCGGCGGCGGGCATGACGCCATTGATCGCGCCCTCATCCGATCCGGCTGTCCATTAGACGGTCGTCGGATGTGATGTTCTGGTCGCCGATTTCGGCATAGTCCGCAACTGGCTGCCGCAGTTCCCAAACGCGCTTGGTTGAACGTCGCAAGCCTCAGATGCCCCATGCATGCGGCGAGGCGAACGCGTTCAAAGTCGGAACCGTGCAGCCGCCCTGATGGAGCACGCTTGATGTATCAATCAGCAATCAACCTTGATCGCAGGAACCATCCACGCAAGAACCTCAACAAACCGGGAATTCTCAGAGTTCAGGATGCCGGATCGTTCGTTTGCCATGTCAAGGACATCTCCCTGAGCGGTGCCATGCTCTTGTTGGTCCAACCCGTCATCTTCCCCCGAATCGTGCGGTTTTTCATTCCGGAGGATCAGTTCTTTGCAGCATGCAAGGTGATCCATCAAGACGGGCGACGACTTGGTTTGCAGTTCTTGACCAACCAGGCTGACGCGCAGGTCCGCTACGGTTAAAGCAACAACAAAAAAAAGCCGGCACCGATCGACGGTACCAGCTTCTTGAGTGATCGTTGCGGAATTGACGGTCCGCAACGCGATACACCTGATCATACTACCTTCTGCGACGTCTCCGAATTCTCCGTTGGCGACCACGCGGCCAACGTCTCCGCCAACGGACGGCCGAATTCGACAAGCCGTTTATGCCTGAAACAGAAGAAGATTGAGAGACAAGCCCCAATCTGAGGCAATGGGAGGACATCGCCTGGCGCGTTCAGGACGACACTGAAAAGGTCCTTCTGCATCGCGCGAAGTGGTTGCGCGAGACGACCGGTGCCAAGAACCTTTGCCTGGCCGGCGGCGTCGCCCTCAATTGCGTCGCCAACGGACGCATTTCACGAGAGGCAGGCTTCGAGAACATTTGGGTGCAACTTGCAGCCGGCGACGACGATGGTACGCGCCGGCTTCGAAGCACTGGAAAAGGCTTAAGTCGACACCCTCCGGATCTGCCGCCGGTCTCCAAGCTCCCTGCAAGAAGCGGATCACGCGGCCTGGCATCGTCCGTCGGTGTGGCGAATATGCTTTCGCCAGCATTTCCCGTTGCGCTACTATGAACCTGTTCTGTCGGTCCGATGGATAGATTGAAAGAGGCAGCCGTGGCCCAGTTTGTGAACGATAAACAGTCGATTGTAACCGAAGCCATCGATGGCCTAGTCGCAGCTGCAGGTGGGCGACTTGGCCGCCTCGATGGATATCCGCACACACGCGTTGTGGTGCGCCAGGACTGGACAAGGTCGAAAGTGGCTGTGATATCCGGCGGCGGTTCCGGACATGAGCCGGCACATGCCGGATTTGTCGGTCCGGGCATGCTGACAGCTGCGGTTTGTGGCGACATCTTTGCCTCACCCACGGTCGATGCGGTGCTGGCCGGCATTCTCGCTGTGTCCGGGGCAATGGGTTGTTTGCTGATCGTCAAGAACTACACGGGTGATCGGTTGAATTTCGGCCTCGCAGCCGAACGCGCCCGCAGCCTTGGCCTGAACGTGCGCATGGTCATCGTCGATGATGACATTGCGTTGCCGGAGTTGAGCCGACCGCGCGGCATCGCCGGAACGCTGTTCGTCCACAAGATTGCCGGTGCTCTTGCCGAGGCCGGTTCCGATCTTGATACGATTGCCGCGCAGGCCAGCGCCGCCGTCAAAAGGATCAAGACGATCGGGTTGTCGCTCGACACCTGCACCATCCCTGGCTCGCCGAAGGAGCACCGCATTGGTGAAGGGCGGGCCGAACTTGGGCTTGGCATTCATGGTGAACCAGGGACGGCGCAAATCCCGTTCACCGGCGCGACAGACGCGGTTGACAGGATGGCTGCTCGACTGGCCGACGCCATTGATGACAGGCCTCATGTTGCGCTTGTGAACAATCTTGGTGGCGTCAGCGTTCTTGAAATGTCTGTCCTGATGCACGCCCTGTCATGCTCAAAAATCGGAAAGCATATTTCCCATGTTATCGGCCCTGCATCGTTGATGACCTCGCTGGACATGCCCGGTTTTTCAATTTCGCTTTTTCAAGCCGAAGAGGCCGACATTCAATTGCTCCAGCAAGCAACGCCTTTGGCAGCATGGCCCGGCATCTCGACGCTCGGTGACGTGCAAAAAGTGCCTCTGCCCAAAGGCCTTGAACCGACACCCTACACGCCTTCCGAAGACGCGGCAGTGCGCGCATTGCTGACAGGATGCTGCGAGCTGCTGATTGCCAGCGAAGATGACCTCAACGCATTGGATGCCAAATCAGGCGATGGCGATACCGGGTCGACATTGGCTGGCGCAGCGATAGCGATGCTCGCCACAGCCGACGGTTTGCCGTTCGCGAAGCCGGCCGAACTGTGTCAGGCGATCGCACAGGAATTGAGCCAAACGATGGGCGGATCATCCGGCGTCCTGTTGGCAATCTTTTTCGCCGCGTCGGGAGATGCCGCCGCATCCGGCAGGACGATGGTCGACGCGTTCAGGGTAGGTCTCGACCGCGTCCAGGAAGTCGGCGGTGCACGTCCAGGCGACCGGACGATGATTGATGCCCTGTTACCAGCCTTGGACGCGCTAAAAGACGGGCTGCCGGCCGCAGCCAAGGCCGCACGCGCGGGCGCCGACCACACGGCGACGCTGTCGAAAGCCAACGCGGGCCGCGCCGCCTACGTCGGCGCCGATCAGCTCAAGGGCCATCCGGATCCAGGCGCCGAAGCCGTCGCCCGTGTCTTTGGGTATCTCGCCTGATCATCTTAGCCGGCACAGGCAAGTAGACCAAGCTCAGGTTACTGCCGAGCAGCCCAAACCTCAAAAGACAGTCAGGATCTCGCCGAGCGGCTTCTTGATTTTGGCGACGGCCGGCACAGTGGCATCCGCTGCCGGATGACCGACGGCAATGATCATTGTCGGTTTCTCCGATGTCGGCCGTGCCAGCAGAGTATTGAGAAACTTCATTGGATTGGGAGTGTGCGTCAACGCCACCAACCCGGCTGTGTGCAACGCGGTCAGCAGCACTCCGGTCGCGATTCCAACGCTCTCCGGGACGTAATAGTTCTTGTATCTCGTGCCGTCACTGAATTGTCCGTAGCGTTGCGCGAACACGACAATCAGCCAAGGCGCGATTTCAAGGTGCGGTTTGTCGACCCCCGTGCCGATCGGCTCGAGTGCCTTCAACCATTCATCGCCGGCTGCACCCGCATAGAATCGCTGTTCTTCTTCCTCGGCAGCCGAACGAATACGACGTTTGGTGTCTGGATTGGCAACCGCCACGAAGTGCCAAGGCTGATGGTTGGCGCCACTCGGAGCGGTGCCCGCGGCCGCCACGCAATCCTCGATAATTGCGCGTGGCACGGGGCGTTCCGAAAAGTCACGCACCGAATGACGCTTGCGCATGACCGCGTAAAAGGAGCGCGCGGCATCCTGCATCTCGGCATCGCTCATTTGGTGACAGTCGGGCAGCGGCAGCGCTTCATAAGTGAGACGGTCTTTGGCAAACATATCCTGATCCGGCGATTTCGCGATTCCGTAGCGCAGTCAACGAGCTCAACCTAACCGCGAATTGCACACCGGTCAGCCCCTTGCAAATCGATGATCGCATGTGTTGCCCGACGCCGCCGGTACCCCGGCGTCCAATGAACCTCTACTCATGCGCCGCAACAGATCGCAAGAACCTCCGTCAGATCTTTAATTCACCTTTAACTTTACCCATCGTCGTAAGACTGCTGACGTTCAATTCCTCAACGACGTTGCCGAGCGCTTCAATGGCCGATGTCGATGTAATTTCGGATCGCTTCCGCGTATTCGAAACTTCGATCGACTGCTCGATGACCGCACAAATGTCCGCAAACAGAATTTCCCGAAACCCATCATTATATGTCTCCGGATGCAGATTGCGCATCGGCTCGACGAGCATACTCATGACAGTATCTGCAAGGAAACACGTTGCATCCGCTCGAACAGGCATGCCGCATTTCAATGCCGCGTCACCAATCAATTTAACGACGTACTCGTAATCAGGGTCTTCGGAGCGCTGCTCGATATAGGGCGCATAGAACGCCGAGAGGCTTAAGGTCATGCTTTTTTCCTAATAGATTAAGTCATTTGTTTCAGTATGTTGTTGGCATTCAAGATCACCATGTCGAATAGACGAAGTGGGAATCGCGATACGCCGGCCGGCGGCCGCATTGGAAGGCCGCCTCAGCTTCGATAGAATTTTGTTTGTGCGCCGTGTTCAATAAATAAAGATGAAATAAAAAGCTGGCTGATAACATCACTCAGCCACGTCACATCAAATAACGTTCGATATCTTACGCATAGAACATCGCTCGGTTCAACGAAAATGCTTCGACAACTTCAAACCTTGCGCCTGATAATGACTGCCAAGACCGGTGCCGTATAGCAGCTTGGGCGTTTCTGTGAGGCGCTCGTAGATCAGACGGCCGACGATCTGGCCATGTTCAAGAATGAACGGCACTTTGTGCGATCGCACTTCAAGTACCGCCCGCGACCCGGTGCCACCGGTCGCGTCATGACCAAACCCGGGATCGAAGAAACCCGCATAGTGGACGCGGAATTCGCCAACCAACGGGTTGAACGGCACCATCTCCGCCGCATGCGTTGGCGGCACATGCACGGCTTCCTTCGAGGCAAGGATATAAAATTGGTCAGGATCGAGTATCAGTTTGTCGGAGCCGGTTAGCGTAATCGGCTCCCAATATTCGGCAATCGCGCAGGCGCCGACCGCATCGACATCGACCACGCCGGTATGACGTCGCGCACGGAATCCGACCGGACCGTCAAAGCCATCCGAAAGGTCTACGGTCAGCGCGATGCCGCCTGCAATGTCGGCTTTCTCATCAGACGTCAGCGATTGCTCCGCATGCAGCGTTCTAAGGGCCGCATCGCTGTCCTCGACATCGTCGCCCGAGCGAAAGCGGATCTGACTGAGCCGCGAACCCTCGCGGACAATTATCGGAAAAGTCTGCGGGCAGATCTCCGCATAGAGCGGCCCTTTGTAACCGGCGGGTATCTGATCGAAGGCGCCGACACCATCGGCAATAACACGCGTAAAAACGTCGAGGCGGCCGGTCGAGCTTTTCGGATTGGTCGCTGCTGAAATGCCATCAGGCAACGTCACCGATTCGAGAAGCGGCACGACATAGACACAGCCGGTTTCGAGGACGGTGCCTTCGCCAAACTCGAACCTGTGCAACGCGAGTTCGTCAAGTTTGTCAGCGACCTTGATGTCAGGCCCGGGCAGAAAGCTGGCGCGCACACGAAATGCAACATTACCAAGGCGCAGATCAAGGCTCGCCGGCTGCAGCTGATTGTCGAGGATTGGCGAGGCGAGGGTGACATCGCCGGTGGCGATCAGTGCCTCGATGGCCTGGCTTGGCAGGATTCCGCCGCGATGGGTTGTATCGGTCGTTTGGGTCATACCAGTTGCTCTAGGTCGTTTGTGACTTGACGCCAAGCGTGTCTTGGGAGTAATCCCCGGTGTCAAGAGGACATTTTCATTCCTCGCCCGAGATCGTGGTGATTTGGCCGGCCGGCTTGCAGCCACGTAAAACAATTCGCTAAAAGGCCGCGCGCGGACCGGATCGGTTCCGTCCGGCCATGATGGGCCGGTCGGATATAGAGATTTGACCGGAGATGCGCCCATGACATCGGATACCTCGAAGCAGTTTATCGACCCGACCTGGCAACCGGAGACGGCGCTCGTACACGGCGGCACGCTACGTTCCGGCTTCAACGAGATGTCCGAAGCGATGTTTCTGACGCAAGGCTATCAATACACATCTGCAGAGCAGGCAGAAGAGCGGTTCAAATCCGAGGCCGGTGGCTTCATCTACAGCCGTTACGCCAATCCGACAGTCGCGATGTTCGAGGAACGCATGCGCCTTTTCGAAGGCGCCGGCGCGGCGCGCGGCGTGGCATCCGGCATGGCCGCAGTGACAGGCTCAATGCTCAGCATTCTGAAGGCTGGCGACCACGTCGTGGCAGCGCGGGCGCTGTTCGGCTCATGCCGCTATGTCATCGAAGACCTCTGCCCGAAGTTCGGCATCGAATCGACGCTGGTGCACGGACCAGACCTCGATGCCTGGAAAGCTGCCATACGACCCAACACCAAGGTATGCTTCTTCGAAACACCGGCCAATCCGACACTCGACCTGGTTGATATCCAGGCGGTCGCCGATCTCGCGCACAGCGTCGGCGCGATCGTCATCGTCGACAATGTCTTCGCAACACCCATGCTGCAGCGCCCGCTGGAACATGGCGCCGACGTGGTGGTGTATTCGGCAACGAAACACATTGACGGACAGGGCCGCTGCCTCGGCGGTATCGTGCTCGGTTCGGAAAAATATGTGAAAGATCACCTGCACAATTTCCTCAAACACACAGGACCGTCCCTGAGCCCCTTCAATGCCTGGGTCATGGTGAAAGGGCTGGAGACGTTGCCGATCCGCGTGCGCCAACAGTGCACCAATGCCGCCCAGGTGGCAGCCGCACTTACCGCGCAAAAGCCCGTGAAGCGGGTGATCTATTGCGGTGCACCGGACCATCCACAAGCTGAACTGGCAGCCCGGCAGATGCGCGGTGGCGGCCAGGTTGTGACGTTCGAAATCACCGGCGGCAAGGATGCTGCGTTTCGGTTCCTGAATCGTTTGCGACTGATCAAGCTGTCCAACAACCTTGGCGATGCGAAGAGCCTGATCACTCATCCGGCAACGACGACACATCAGCGGTTGAAACCGGATGAGCGCGCTGCGCTCGGCATCACGGACGGCATGCTACGGCTATCCGTCGGATTGGAAGCGGCAGACGACCTGATAAGCGATGTAGAACAAGCGCTTGGATAAATAGTCCCCCATGAGATAGTTGCAGAACGGACATAGTGATACATCGAAGCCACGGCGTCTCGGAATTCTCACGAATTGGAAACATTACGTAATACCCGCATCTTGCCTAGCCACAACCTGTCCTCTCTAATGCAGATGCCAGCCTCAGTGCGTAACCAAGTGAGGGTCCCCCATGGCAACTGTATTGACCAGCGCTCAAGAAATGCGCCCGACACCCGGACCGATCTGGACCGACGAACCGTGGATAGCTGACGCGGTCATGGTCGATGACGACGCGGCTTCACGCAACGCTGTACCAAACACAACGGCCAGCGACATGTCCGATGTCGACAAACTCGTTGCGGCGTTCGTGCGCGTCCGCGGCCTGAACCGTCTTGATGGCGGTATCATCAGCCGTTGCTGGTTGGCGCACGACATGAATATGCCAGCGGCTGAACTCGACAGTTTACTCAGCCTGCTGCGCTGGCAGGGCCTCGTGCGCCTGCCAAACGCGGATCTTGTCGCCGTCGACGATGCCCCGGCGATGCGCGATATCGCACTAAGTTGTCCGCCGCTGCCATCGGTCGTCATTCCGCTGCATCGGAAGACAGCGGCTTAGACCTTGGCATCAGTCAAACGGACAAAACGCTAAGACCATGCAGAAACGCCCCCAAATATGGGGGCGTTTTTTTTGACGGTCTTCGGTGGCATCAACTCATCAGCTTGACGACCTCATCCAGCGCGCGCAATTGATCGTCGCGCGATGCATCCGGCACTTCATAGAGGACCCGGTCAATACCGGCCTCTCGATGCGCATCGATTCCTTCTTTGGTTTCGGGCCCGCGGAATACCGTTGTCGACAATTCCTTAGGATCGCGGTCGTGCTGCTTGGCCATGTCGTGCAGCCGAGCCATATCTTTTTTGACATCCCAGTTGGCACCGCCACGCGGAATCCAACCGTCGCAGTATTTGACGATACGACGCAATGTGTAGTCCGTTTCACCACCCAGTAGAATCGGCGGGTGTGGTTTGCGGGCCGGTTTCGGGTATGACCAGATCTTCTCGAAGTTGACAAACTCGCCGCTGTAGCTGGCTTCATCTTCGGTCCAGATCGCCTTCATCGCCTCGGTATGCTCGCGCATCTGCTTGAAGCGCGTCTTGTATTCGACACCATGGTTGTTCATCTCGTCGACGTTCCAGCCGCCACCAATGCCAAACTCAACGCGGCCGCCAGACATCATATCGAGGCTGGCAATAACTTTGGCCAGCACGATCGGGTCGTGCTGCGGGACAAGGCAGATACCGGTGCCGAGGATAAGCTTCTTGGTTGCGGCAGCCGCGAACGACAAAGCGATAAACGGATCGTGCGTGTGAATATATTTCTTCGGCAGTTCGCCACCGCCGGGGAACGGCGACTTACGGCTCGATGGAATATGCGTGTGCTCACACACGAACAACGACTCGATCCCACGCTCTTCCAGAGCGGGCGCCAACTCCGGCATCTGAATGCCGTAGTCTGTCGGGAAATAAAACATACCAAATTTCATAAGCGTTCCTCCATGCATTGTAACTTCGCGGCATGCCAATGCGTAACGCCGCAAGCGCTGGCAGGACTATGCGCGCAATTCGATGGGCTTTCCAGTCTTGACGACCATCCGTTGTCAGTCGCTCTTGGCAACATACTGGGTTAGGCAGCCCCAACGCGCCACGCGCGCGATGCGTACGGCAACAACCGGCAGCCCGGCAAGATGCATAGCGCGATACTGCGAATAGCGGGCTTTGAGAGCTGACTGTGCGGCAGCATGCTCGGTACCGGCCTCGATGATCTCCGCCGGGCCGCGCAGCATCACCCAGCCAAGTTGTGACCAATCATCGTCATAGTGGTCGACAACGACGGCCACCTGGTTGTTCGCCGCGATATTGCGCAAACGCTTGAGGCGCCGAGCATCTTGCTTCGGCTTCTCGTCGATGGTCAGATACAGTGTGTCTTCAAGCACCACAAAGCAGATCGGAACCACATGCGGCGCCCCTTCTGCGTCCGCCGTCGCAAGTCGAGCCACCGGATGCGCCTCGACAAAGGTCCGTTCCAAATCTGTCAGCATCGCTCCGCTCGCTCCCATTCACACACGCCACAACAAGGCGTTCAGCGATAAGGATACTGCGTAACGGCGTGCACAGCTATTGGCGACGTGAGCGGCTCTGCCGCCGCGCGGTGCGGCGCGATCGATAACGGTTGCGACGAATGCGCCTGCTGCGGCGGGCACGCTGCCGATAGGATGGCGTGCCTGCATATCCCGGTGGACGGAGGCTGACGAACCGTCGCCGCATCATCGGCATGATCCGCTTCAGCTGTGACAGATCATCAGCGGTTGCCACGCCGTTCGCCTTGCAGCCTTTCAGGAAAATCGTTTGCTGCAGCATGATCGGCGCCGGTGCTCCCGCCTCCGGACAACTCAGATGCCGCAGCCCAAGCACATGACCGACTTCATGATTGATCAGGTAGTGGTGATAGCCGCGAACATCGGAACCCCAGGTTTCAGCACCTTCGTGCCAACGCTTGGTATTGATGACGGCACCACGATAGATCGCGCATGATAGCCAACCGCGCGTCCGAAGCGGCCGGCAAAGCCGGTCAACGGAGCGCGGTTTCGCCAGCAGGACGGTGAAATCATATTCTCTGACAACGTGGGCAAAGCGAATGCCATGGCCCGCCCACCCGGTGTCAAGACCGAGAATCTCGTTGACGCGCGCAGCAAAGCCATTTGCGAGCCCATCGAGCCCTTTTTCGACCAATACACGATAACGGATGACACCGGGCGTCCTAATTGGAGCGTCGGTCAGGCTTTCCGGCAGCACCCAGCACAGTGTCACACGCCGCACCCGCACTTCCCCAGCGCGCTTAGCACAATTCCATTTGTCAGGAATCAGCCCAGTGGTTGCCGCCACCTCGCCGTCACTGTTACCAACCGAGACAACGGCCGCTGCCGGCTGCAGGGTAGTGCCCTCCAACTCGAACGCAGACAGAGAACTCATCGACGACATGATTGCCGCCAGCAGACAGCAGACCAGCCTTATCGTGCGAAACATCGCCAAGCCCCCCCGGGCCAATACAAACGCTACCCCGTCGCACTGGTTAGCATGAACGGGCACGCTTTGGCGTACCTCGGAGCACGCAACATTCGACTTTTCTGCCGGACTGTTGCTCAAACCAAATGACCGTCGCTTAATTGTTTGCGCCATCATTCAGGTACACCGACGGCGGACAAATCTTCAAAGGACGATATATATGCAAAGCGCACTGGAAACCGAATTCGAAGAAGAGCACCGCATGCTGATTGAACTGGTGCAGTCCTTTGTCGAAAAGGAACTGATGCCGTTCGAAAAGATTGTCATGGAACGCGAGGCACGCGGCGAGGAAGCCCGTCTCACACCCGAAGAGGAAGCGCCGCTGATCGACAAATGCAGAGAGCTCGGCCTGTTCGCGCTCGATGCACCGGAGGAGGTTGGCGGCGCCGGGCTGCCGACCGTGGTCATGATGGGCATTCACGAGCAACTGAAGCGTACGGTGACGCCGTTTATCTTTCCGCCGGATTCACCAAACCTACATATGCTCATGGCCGTCGCGTCGCCAGAGCAAAAGCTCAAGTATATGGAGCCCTATGCCCGAGGCGAAATGAAATCCTGCATCGCCATTTCCGAACCACAGGCCGGCGGCGACCCAGCCCAGATGCGCACCCGTGCGGTACGAGAGGGTGATGAGTGGGTCATCAATGGGCGCAAGATCTGGGTCTCCAATGTTCCCAGTTCTGATTTCATAATCTTGATGGCGGTGACAGATCCAGACCTCGGCGCGCGTGGCGGCATAACAGCGTTCATCGTCGATCGCGGCACACCGGGCTTCATCATCGAACGCGAAATACCAATGCTTGGCGGCCACCGAACCTATGAACTCATTATTGACAATTTACGGCTCGGTGATGAGCAGGTGCTCGGCGTCGTCGGGCAAGGCTTCGCACCAATGCAGAAGCGCCTGACAGTGCGTCGCCTGGAAATGGGCGCAAGCGCCGTCGGCATCGCGTCACGCGCGCTAGAGATGATGTGCGGGCATGTCCAGAACCGTGAAACATTCGGCCAGAAACTTGCCGACCGGCAGGCCATTCAGTGGTGGGTCGCTGACGCCGCCACGAAAATCCATGCCACACGGCTGATGGTGTTGGATGCGGCACGCAAGCAGGACCGCGACGAGGATGTCCGCACTGCTGCCTCAATGATCAAGGTGTTCGCCACCGAAATGGCGGAAGAGACCATCCATCATGCGATGCAAAGTTTCGGCGCCATGGGCATGACCCGCGAATTGCCCCTTTCGATCTTGGCACAACGGGTACGTCTGATGCAGATCTATGAAGGTCCGACAGAGGTCCACCGCATGGTCATCGCAAGGCGGACACTGGCCGCCTATGCATGATACAATGACCTATTCCGCGTGTCTCAGTGAGACGCGGGATGATTGAACGGCCTGGAGACGACAAACCCGAGCAGGTAGAGCCATGCATGTTGTGATTTGTGGTGGCGGCGTTATTGGCGCGGCCTGCGCATACGCGTTAAGCCAGCGCAGTGTCTCGGTAACGCTCATAGAACGTTGGCGGGTCGGCGGCTGCGCATCGGGCAAGTCAGGTGGTTTCCTGGCGCGTGACTGGTGCGATGGCTCACCGTTGGCACCGCTCGCACATCGCAGCTTCGAATTGCACAAGACGTGGGCCGAGGAACTGGGCAATCCTTACGGCTACCGGATGGTTGATACGTTCAGTACAGCCATGTCGCGGTGCGCCAGTGAGAGTGTAGCACCGCACGCCGGGGCCCCTCTGCCCGCTGACTGGTTGTCACCGGCAGCAACAGATCGAAGGCAACTCGGCGATACGTCAACGACGGCGGCGCTTGATCCGGCGGCATTCACGCAGACGCTGGTGCGAGCAGCACAGGATCGCGGTGCTAAACTGCGCATCGCGGCTGTGACCGGCCTTGCCAGCCACGCCGATCGAGCGCCTAGCATAGAGCTGGAGAGCGGCGAAACAATTGCAGCCGATGCGATCATTCTGGCGCTCGGTCCCTGGTCGGTGCTCGCCGCCGCATGGATACCGCTCGCACCAATCTACGGCCTCAAAGGGCATAGCATCATATACCGCCCCGAAACCGCGTTGCCTGCCGAAGCGATCTTTGCCGAACTGCAGGATGCGCGCGGAGAATTGCACATGCCAGAGATCGTCTCTCGGGCCGATGGCACGGTCTATGTCTGCGGACGGCCAGGAACCGGTGCCTTGCCGGTCGACCCGTCACGCGTGCTGCCGGAAGAAGGCGGCTGCGCCCAGTTGCACGACATCGCAGTTCGGCTGGTGCCGAGTCTTGCCTCAGCCGAAATAATCGCCGAGCAGGCGTGCTTCCGTCCCGTGACCGCCGACGGCCTCCCACTGATCGGCCCGATCGACTCGTGTCCAGACGTGTATTTGGCAACGGGGCATTCGGTATGGGGCATGCTGAATGCACCGGCCACCGCCGAAGCGCTCGCCGAACGCCTGCTTGACGGTGCGGCCAAGCACATCGACCTGGCGACGTTTGCACCATCGCGGCTGGCGCCGCTCGATCTGCGCGAAGTCGACGTGCGCGCGAGCTCGTGATGTCGACAACCTGACAGACAAACCAACAAGCTCTTGCTGGGTTGACCAAGGACTGCGAGGGTGGCGCGCTTAAGGAACCCCTCACCGCCATGACAAACCCTCTCGCCTCAGCACCGCTGCGCACCAATATAGCGCGCGGCATTCTCTTCATGTGCCTAGCAGTGCTGATGATGCCAGTCATGAACGCGACGGCCAAGGCGCTGACAGCCGACTATCCGATCGCCCAAGTTGTCTGGGCGCGATTCACCGGACATTTGGTGTGCATGACACTGGTGTTTTGGCCGAAACGTGGCTGGCGCCTGTTCAAGAGCGCGCGACCAGCGATCCAGTTCGCCCGGTCTACGATCATGTTCGCTTCGAACGGGGCTTACATTGCAGCACTATCGACGGTCGCACTCGCCAACGCTTCAGCCATTATGTTCATGGCACCGATCCTGGTCACAGCGCTTTCCGCACCCATGCTCGGCGAAAAAGTCGGTATCCGCCGTTGGAGTGCTGTCGTTGTCGGCTTCCTGGGTGCCCTGATCATCATTCGTCCGGGCATGGCGCAATCGGCCTTCGCCGCATCTGGAATCGGCATCGGACTGCTCGTGTTCTCGATGGCCTCTTTTGCAATCTACCAGATCCTGACCCGGCAATTGTCCAACCGGGACTCGGCGGAAACGAATATCGTTTACACGGCTGTCGTTGCCGCCGTCGTGATGTCTTTGATCATTCCGTCGTTCTTCGTCATGCCGACCCGCCCGCTCGACTGGGCTTTGTTCGGGGTCATCGGCGCCATCGGCGGTTTCACACAGTATTTCGTGGCCAAAGCACTTGAGGAGGCGCCCGCGTCCGTCGTTTCGCCCTACCTCTACGGGGAGCTTCTGACATCAGCGATCGTCGGCCTTGCGATATTCGGGGACTTTCCTGATGCCATGACCTGGGTCGGCGCCAGCGTCGTCGCAACAAGTGGTATCTATATCGCCTATCGCGAAGGTGTCATTGGCAGCCGGCATGCCAATCGGGACACCGCCAAACGTTAGAGTAGGCAACGATCGGGCTCCCTGAGTTCGCTCAATGCGTTTTGATGGCGATCGCCATCGCTAGCGCATCAGCCTATCTGACGCCGATCGGTCCTCAGTCCAACACGCTTGAATTGGGTTCTGGAGGCTATCGCTGTTTCGACTTCATGCGGGTCCGGATCGGACTAGAAGTCTTGATCGTGTTGGTAGATGTGCCGATGATCATATGAGTCTGGCCACCATGAAGCGTGCTCAGAGCATATCGATTCATCTGATAGTGAGTCTCCCCCCGGACATCACATCTAACATGCGGTAGAATACGGTGGAGCGCGTTGGCGAGGAGGTTGGAGCAACGCATGCGGCAGAATTGGACAGGCAGAGCGCTGATCCGCGCGGCACTTGCCGTGTCGATTTTCGTGTACGGCCTTCTTCCTGCTTCCGCAACGCAAGACGGTCGGCCCCTCAGCGTTGGTGTGCTGACCAAGCCGGCGCCGTACTATGCCTTCAACGAAGCGACGGGCGAGCCGATCGGATTTGCGCTTGATATGTGGCACGAAGTGGCGCGGCGGGCGGGATTGCGCTACCGCCTCGTGTTCTTTGATACGTTGGCTGACATTGAAACGGCCGTCGCACAAAAGACCGTCGATATCGTGCCTTTGTTAGCGATCAGCGAAACGTCGACAAAGCTATTTGACTTCTCGCAAACCATCCACCAATCCCCCGTCGTTATCTTTACGCGCAAAAGCGCGACGGATATTGCAGGTCAAGACGATTTGACCGGGCATCGAGTTTCAGTGGTCGAAAACCACATCGGCCAGACTTTGATGCGCACGTATCGCGGTGAGCTTAGTATTGTTCACGATACGCCTCTCGAAGCGCTAAGCGCGCTGATGACGAAAACGAGCGACGCGGTAATCCATCAGGAGTATATTTTCCGGCAACTCGCCCGCCAGCAGGGGATCGACAGCCTGCTCAAGACGGTTGGCAAACCTTTGCAGCAAATACAGTTGGCAATCGCTGTACGCAAAGGACAGCCAGCTGTGGTAGACGCACTCAATCCCGCTCTCGAAACATACCTGCGCAGCGGCGCGTTCTACGCGGCGCGGTCGCCGTGGGGTGGCAACCCGGCGCCTTTGCTGCCACCGCTTCTGATTGCCAAGGTGCTTGGTGCGTTGCTCGCCATCGCCGTTGTCGGCTTGGCTTTGTGGCGCCATTTCAGCGTCGTTCGATTGAACACAGCGCTCGCCAGTTCGGTCGCCGAGAAACAGTCTGCCGAGGAACGTTTCAAGGATCTTGCTGAAGCGGCATCCGACTGGTTTTTCGAGCAGGACGAGAATTATCGGTTCACATTCGTATCGTCACGCTTTGAAGATTTGACCGGCATTCCGACATCGCGCCTGATCGGCCAGACGCGCTGGCATGACTCGGCTGCGTCCCGTGCGATTTCAGGCGATGCGGACTGGAAAGCCCATATCGCGACCCTAGAAGCGCATGAAGATTGGCGAGATTTCACGTATACCGTGACGTCGGAAGACGGTGAGAAACGCATCGTGTCGACCAGCGGCAAGGCGATCTTTGACAACGACGGCCGCTTTCGGGGGTATCGCGGCGTTGGGCGCGATATTACCAACCAGCGCGCACTTGAAGGCGCCCTGCAGCAGGCCCAGAAGATGGAACTCGTCGGCCAATTGACCGGCGGCATCGCGCACGATTTCAACAATTTGCTGACCGTGATGGTCGGCAATCTCGAAATGCTCAAGCGCAATTTGAAGGATGACCCCAAGACAGCCGTGCACCTCTCTACTGCATCAGAGGCCGTCGACATTGGCGCACAATTGGTCCGGCGCCTGCTCGGCTTCGCCCGCCGGCAGCCTCTCAACCCGAGCCTCGCCGACCTCAACGCGCTGGTGTCGGAAACCCTGCCACTGGTACGCAGTTCGGTCGGCGGTCTCATCAGGGTGAAGCTGCATCTGTCGGAGGAACCCACCGCGGTATACGTCGACGCAGCGCAATTGCAGAACGCTTTGCTCAATCTGTCGATCAACGCCCGCGACGCGATGCCCGAAGGCGGGCAAATTGCCGTCGAAACGTCGTCAATCAAGATCTCAACCGATACTGCGGAGCACTATCCCGGCGCCGAACCAGGGCGCTATTTTGTCTTGCGCGTAACGGATACCGGTTCCGGCATCGAGAAGGGAGATCTAAGCAAAGTCGTGGAACCGTTTTACACGACCAAGGACGTCGGCAAAGGCACCGGGCTCGGACTGAGTTCGGTTTACGGTTTCGCGAAACAGTCGAACGGATTCCTGATGCTCGACAGCCAGATCAATCACGGCACCACTGTCAGCATTTATCTGCCCGCCGCCGATTCAATCCCGGCTCCGCTGTCCGATCTGCAAGACCCAACCGAACCGCCAGTCGATAATCTGGCGAACGAAAAAACCGTGCTCGTCGTCGAAGATGATCCGAATGTGCGTGCACTAACCGTGTCTCGATTGCAACATTTAGGGTATCAGGTCTTGGATGCCGATGGCGGCAATGCAGCCCTGGCGACGCTCGCTGATCAGCCAACGGTTGACGTCTTACTGACAGACATCGTGATGCCGGGCGGCATGTCCGGCATAGACCTTGCTGCCAAGGTCAACACGATACGACCAGAGATTAAAGTTATCTTTTCAGCAAGTTATTCCAAACAAGCCGATATCTTACATGAACAAGGAAAACTTGGTTCATGGCTCCAGAAACCATACAAACAGGCCGAACTCGCCCAGAAAATGCAAGAAATTCTAGGCACGGCCTAGCAATCATTTTTGCCACCGACCGCAACAAATTCTATGTTTCATCACATGCTGCACGAAATTGGCCCACAGGATGGCTTTCGCTGTCGGCCGATTGGCTGCAACATGGCAGATGAGAACCGCAATCCAATGGGTTGCAGTCGGCGGCCCTTTGCGCGAGAGCGTTACGGAACATGGCAACGAGCAGTCCCACGATCTGCGTGGTTGATGACGACCCGCTTGTCCGCAAGACGATTGCAGGCATCCTTGAACAGGATGGCAAAATGGTCGTATTGCACGATTCCGGCGCCGCCTTTCTGACCGCTCTCGACAAATCGGAGACCGGTGAAAAGGCTCAAAAGCCACCGCTGTACGACTGCGTTCTGCTTGACGTCAAAATGCCGAACATGGACGGGCTTGAGGTCCTGCAACGCCTCAATGGCCTGCATGATCTCTCGATCGTCATGATTTCGGGTCAAGGCGATATCAGCACAGCCGTTCAGGCAATGCGTCGTGGCGCGGTCGATTTCATTGAAAAGCCTTTTACGCCCGACCAATTGATCTCTGCCATCGACTTTGCGCTCGCCGCGACGGCGAATGCTGCGGCGACCGCCTCACCCGCACCGCCCGAGATTGCAGGCCTTTCTGCGCGCGAACTTGAGGTGTTGGAACTTCTCGTTGATGGAGATGCCAACAAGGTCATCGCCTTTAAGCTTGGCATTAGCCAACGTACAGTCGAAGTCCATCGTGCACGGATCATGGAACGTATGAATGTCAAGACGTTCGCCGAATTGGTCCGCAAGGCGATCGCATCCGGATTTTGAAATTCGGGGATCACGCTTTCGAAGACACCTCACTTGGTGCCCGATCGGAAAAATAAGTAGATTCCCCAACTGGAACGCGCGGCAGTCACTAAGGCATTATAGCGTAAATACTATTAAGTCTGCGAAAAGCTTCCGGCGGAACATCAAACAGGAAGGCACGACACACTCCGCCCTTAACATATTCAAGGTTTGCGGCGATTCCCCCAACCCCGCCGTAAAGAACCGGCGAAGGTGCTTCCCCCCGGGCACCGCGCCGGTCACCCCGTGATCCGGTCCCCAAATTTCGGGGCTCCCCACGTCGTCTGCAATCGGACAAGTGCCGCGTGTGAAACCAATCACCGCGGTCAAAAGTCCATCTGTCTGGGAGGGCAAATTGCGATGATAACCAGCACACACTATCGATATTTACCGAGTTTCCCCGATCGCCAGTTACCTATCCGCCTACACGAACGGCCAACAAACAACGACCTTGTGCGGCGGGTCTTGGGCGTCGGCACAATTGTACTCGCCTTGATCGCACCACCAACCGTCGTCTATGCCCTCTTCATCCTTGGAGAGGCGAACTTTTCTTCGTTGACCGATTCTGCTTATCGCCTCATCGCAGTGTTGTTGAGCCTGCTCATTCTGATCTCGTTTTTTGCCAGAGCACTGCTTCGATGGTTCATGCGCCGAACCGGCCGCCATCGCATTATAACGATCAATGAAAACCAGGTGACGGTTCGCGAAAAGACGATGTTTGGTACAACAGAGTGGAGTGAACCGCTGGCCGGTTACCGCTGCGTGAAGCAGGAGGAAAAAATAACGGTCGACGGCTTGCAGCAAAGTCTGGTGTTGTCGCACCCCAAGCCCGATCGGCAGGTGCCGGTTTGGGTCGGTGATAAGGTTCCAGATGCGCTGGTGACGGGATATCAGTCGTTGCTGGCGCGCTCCACCCAGCCGCAAGCACGCACTAACGATATTCAATAGCAAGCGTCCGAATTCAAGCTATGCTACGCTCAGTGCTAACTTTGTTTGGCACTGATGTGAGAGATGTATGCCAGTTCGCTCGTTTAGTTGGGCCGCGGTCGGCGCGGCAAGCCTTATTGTATGCCACGCGGCGCAGCCGGCCAGCGCGCAAACCGTCAAGCAAATTCGTATTGGCACCGGTGGTCCTGCCGGCGTCTACTTTGTTGCCGGCAATGCCATTTGCCGCATCGTGAGAGTCGAAAATGGCTTGTCCGGCGCCAGCCGACTGCGTTGCGCCGCACCACCGAGCGGCGGTTCAATCGACAACCTGGAGCGCTTGCGCGACGGCAAGATAGACTTCGCGATCGTGCAGTCCGATTGGCAGCATCACGCCTTCAAGGGAACCAGCCGCTTCAAAGGCAACCCGCATCCGCAACTGCGATCGGTCTTCTCGCTGCATGTCGAGCCATTTCAGATTGTCGTGCGCGACGGCGCCAGGATTGTGAAATGGGAGGACTTGGTTGGCAAGCGGGTCAATATCGGCAATGTCGGATCCGGTCATCGCGCCACTTTTGAGGAACTGGTCCGCGCACATGGCCAGAATTTGAAGGGGTTCGCGACGTTGATGGGTCTTGGGTCATCGGATCAGGCAACCGCCTTGTGTGAGGGCAAGATCGACGCATTTGCATTTACAGTCGGCGTTCCCAACGCCTCGATTGCACAGGCGACCGATGGCTGTGATGGGCGCATTATCAGCCTTCAAACAACCGCCGTCGGCAAGCTGATAAAGAAGGCCGGATACTATCGCTGGACGACGATTCCGGAGGGCACGTACTTCACCAGTACCGAGACGATCAAGACATTGGGCGTTGTCGCAACGTTGGTAACGCGCTCAGACGTTGCCGCGAGCACGGTTGAACGCGTGACGGCAGCGGTATTCAAGAACTTCAAACGTTTTCGCCGGTTGCATCCCGCTTTTGCTGCGCTGAACAAGTCCGAAATGGCGCAAACGGGCCTCTCCGCACCGATGCACCCAGGCGCTCTGCGGTACTTCAAAAAGGCAGGACTTGCCGCCAACAAGTAGCTGGTTGTCGGATCGTAGGTGCACTTCGCACGAGACGCGCCGAGATCGGGGCCACTCCACCCGTCCGATCCGCGTGTCGACGATGCGAACACCGAGTGGAGTCAAAAGGCTAAAGGCACAGCGCTCTATCCCCAGGGACCGCGCAGCAATCCCTGCAGCCACGACGAACGACCATGCCGCGGCAGGCTATAGGCAGGACGCACGGCACAGCCCCGCGGGGTTTTGAAAACTGGCTTGGTTTTTGGCGTGTCGCGCCGCGCTTGGTGGCTATCCGTTGATTTTGGCGGCGCCGCCTTATCACTCACGGCGACAACAGGCTGCTCAAGCCACTGACGCACCGCATCGAATTGCGCCAACGCCGGCATTTTCATCGCCGTGGCCTTGATCTCGTGCCAGAGCTTGTCGGCATCCTTGTCTTGTACAAACGCGTTGAACGCCTTGCCCAGTTCGGCGCGAATGTCGGTTGCAATGTGCTTGGACAATCCAATCTCCTGCATCAGAGCTGGATCGCCACCCACTTGCCCCGTACCTAGACACGCGAAACGCATCGGCGATCCTCGATGAAGCAGTAAGAATACGGCATGACCGATAAGATATCGTGAGCACGCAAGCCCAAATTCGGGACGACCGATTAATCTCTTAACAGCTCATTAATGCTGGTCTTAGAGCGCGTCTGCGCATCGACCGTCTTGACGATCACGGCACAATACAGGCTCGGCCCGTAGTTTTCGCCCGGCAGATTGCTTGACGGCATCGTGCCCGGCACGATCACCGAATAGGGCGGGATCTTGCCGACATGAATCTCACCGGTTTGCCTGTTCACGACCTTGGTCGAGGCACCGATGAAGACCCCCATCGACAACACCGAGCCTTCACCCATGATCACGCCTTCGGCGACTTCCGAGCGCGCACCGACGAAACAATTGTCCTCAATGATGACAGGGTTGGCCTGCATCGGCTCCAACACACCCGCTATACCGGCGCCACCGGATATATGACAATTCTTACCGATCTGCGCGCACGAGCCAACCGTCGCCCAGGTATCGATCATGGTGCCGCTGTCAACGTAGGCACCAAGGTTCACGAACGACGGCATGAGCACCACGTTCGGCGCGATATAGGCGGAACGTCGCACAACACAGCTTGGCACTGCGCGAAAGCCCGCATCGGCGAATTCCTGGGTGCCCCAGCCTGCAAATTTCGATGGCACCTTGTCCCACCAGGCCGAACCGCCCGGACCGCCATCAATCGGCTCCATGTTGTTGAGACGGAAAGACAGCAGAACGGCCTTCTTGAGCCACTGGTTCACGACCCATTCGCCGTCCTGCTTTTCGGCAACGCGGGCAGCACCGCTGTCGAGCAAATTGAGTCCAGCTTCGATGGCGTCACGCATCTCTCCGGTCGTGGCCGACGAAATTTCTTCGCGTGCCTCCCAAGCCTTCTCAATTGCCGCTTCCAGTTGTGCGTTCGACATGATGTCGTTTCCCATATGATGTGCTCTTTTTTGCTGGTCCGCTTTGTCGCGCGCTACTCAGCATGTGTCAATTATCCCGTGACGGAACGCGCGGTGCTGCAACCGGGGGCTGAACCTGACGCGTTTGGCACCCGGCACCGAAACAATGACGCGATCGAATTGCGTCAGCCAGCTGCGATGGCCGCACGGATAAGGTCTTTAGCATCCTTCGAATGCCATTCGGCCGGACCGACGAGGCGGCCGATCTCACGACCCTCGCGATCAAACAGCAGCGTCGTCGGCATCCCGATCGCCATGAAGGCAAATCCAGCCTGCGCGGTCGGGTCATGATAGAAATTCAATGATTTAAGGCCGAGATCATCGAGAAACTTGGCGGACTTTTCCGGACTGCCGCGGTCGACGCTTATGGCAACGACTTCGAACTGATCACTGCCAAGCTCTTTCTGCAGCTGATCAAGATACGGCATTTCCTTGCGACACGGCGCACACCACGTCGCCCAAAGATTCAGCAAAATAACCTTGCCCTTGAAATTCGAGAGGGTCATCGGCTTGCCGTCCGGGCCATTGAAGGCCGGCGGCTTCGCCACTTCCATCGCCTGCTTCTTGAAGACGAAAGTTGTCATGGCGCCGCGATTGAGTGGCCGACCGTCAGTGCCGCGCAATTCAGTCGTCGCAGTGGCGACATCGGGCGTTGGTTTGGCTGCCGGCGCAGACGCTTCGTTGGTGAGCCCTGCGGCGGGCGGCGCTGGCTTCGTCGTGGTGGCTGGCGCGGCCCTGTTTTCCGTTATCTGGCGTCCGGACCGGTTGTCACCGCCACCGACCATCGCGTATACCGCGCCAAAGCCGATCGCGGCGCACAGCCCGACGACCATCGCAATCACCGACCAGTTCTTGTTAGAATCACCACTCATCCGGCTGTCTGCTTCCTGATCAATCGCAATTTGCTCCACGCGACGTCCAATATCAGAGGCGCGCGCAACATGGACTAACAATAATGTCGAAAGAAAGCGCCAACAAGATGTGGGGAGCCCGCTTCACATCGTCTCCATCGGAGATTATGGAGAAAATCAACGCTTCCGTCGACTATGACAAGCGCTTGGCACCGCAGGATATTCGCGGCTCGATTGCACATGCGCGCATGCTTGGCGAAAACGGAATTATTTCCAAGAGCGACGTCAAGGCGATCGTCAAAGGCCTCGAAGCGATCAGCAAAGAGATCGCAGACGGCGGTTTCGCTTGGTCGGCAGCGCTTGAAGACGTGCATATGAATGTCGAAAGCCGACTCCGCGAGACAGTTGGCGATGCGGCCGGGCGGCTGCACACGGCCCGCTCGCGCAACGACCAAGTCGCCACAGATTTCCGCCTCTATATCCGCGACACCATTGATGGTTTGGATGCGACACTTGCCGAGTTGCAGCTCGAACTCTCACGCAAGGCCGAAACGCACGCCAGCACGGTGATGCCCGGCTTCACACACCTGCAACCAGCCCAACCGGTCACTTTTGGCCACCATCTGCTCGCCTACGTAGAAATGCTGGCGCGGGACCGGGGTCGGTTCGCCGATGCACGCCGCCGCCTCAATGAATGCCCGCTTGGCGCGGCGGCGTTGGCTGGGACATCATTTCCGATCAACCGGAAAACAACCGCCGAGGCACTCGAATTCGACCGCCCAACCGCCAACTCACTCGACAGCGTGTCAGACCGTGATTTCGTCCTTGAGGCGTTGTCGGCTGCAAGCCTATGCGGCATGCATCTGTCGCGTTTTGCAGAAGAAATCGTCATCTGGAGTACGCCGCAGTTCGGATTTATCCGCCTCTCGGACGCCTGGAGTACGGGCTCATCGATCATGCCGCAGAAACGCAATCCGGATGCCGCCGAATTGGTGCGCGCGCGTGTCGGCCGCGTCGCCGGCGCCTTCCAGGGCCTGTTGCTGGTCATGAAAGGCCTACCTCTTGCCTATTCCAAGGACATGCAAGAGGACAAAGAAGTCACCTTCGATGCCCTCGATAGTTTCGCAACGGCGCTTTCTGCGATGGCAGGTATGGTCAAAGACCTTGAGGCCAATCCGGAACGGATGCAGGCTGCCGCCGGAGCCGGTTTCTCCACAGCAACCGACCTCGCCGACTGGCTGGTGCGCGAACTGGGGCTGCCATTTCGGGACGCCCACCACGTGACGGGAGCAATTGTCGCTGCGGCCGAACAACGAAAAGTCAACCTTGAGGAGCTTGAGCTGGCCGACTTGCAGAAGGTTGAGCCGCGCATCACAAAAGATGTGTTTTCGGTGCTGAGCGTCGAGAAGTCGGTCGCCAGTCGAACCAGCCATGGGGGAACCGCGCCACAGAATGTCCGCAAAATGGCGCGTCAATGGATCAAGCGGTTGGAAAAAGAGGGTTCGGCGGGTAAGAGAGCCTAGACGCAGGTCGTTGACGACCTGCGTGTGTAGTCGTTTCTGGACGAATTTTATGCGGAATTCTGGACGATTAGTGGTTTGTTGCACGTTTTTGGCGGTCGGCCTTGCCGGCTGCGGCGTGCGCGGCTCGTTGGAACTTCCACCGGAAGCGAAGGCTGAGCAGACCCAGACAGCGCAAGCTGAATCTGGCCAAGGCAAACCCGCCGGCGCCGCACCGAAACCGCACAAACCTTTCCTGCTGGACGGCTTGCTGCGATAGCCAACTTCGAGAATGAGTGATTTTCGCCGTTTGCAGCGTCGCCGAATTAACCGGACAAATGGGGTGCTGCCTGCTCAGGGTTACGCCCAGAGGCATCGTCTGATACCAATCGCAGCCGCACGTCGCGCCGCTTGGAGCGGTGGCTGTTCTTTCAAATCGTCTCCCTCGTTTCGGCCTATCCATGCACCATTTCCACTACAATGACGGCATTTTACACGCTGAGAACGTCGCGATCCCGGACATCGCGGACGCGGTCGGCACGCCGTTCTATTGCTATTCAAGCGCAACGTTCACGCGGCACATTGAGGTGTTAAGCGACGCCTTCGCCGGCTCGGACCATCTGATCTGCTATGCGGTCAAGGCGAATTCCAACCAGGCCGTTTTAAAAACGATGGCAGCACTTGGCGCCGGCATGGACGTTGTTTCCGAGGGGGAACTGCGCCGCGCCCTTGCTGCCGGCGTCGCACCCGACAAGATCATTTTTGCCGGCGTCGGCAAAACCCGCGAGGAAATGGCCTACGCAATCAACAAAGATATCTTGGGGTTCAATGTTGAAAGCGCCGCCGAACTGCATGCGTTAAGCGATGTCGCGGCAGCGCTCGGAAAGACCGCGCGTATCGCGATACGAGTCAATCCGGATGTGGACGCTAAAACGCATGCCAAAATATCGACAGGCAAATCCGAGAACAAATTCGGCGTACCATACATCGACGCGCTGGCGTTGTACGATGATGCTGCAAACATGCCGGGCATCGAAGTTACCGGCATCCACATGCATATTGGCAGTCAAATCACGGAGTTGACGCCATTCCGCGAAGCGTTCCAACGAATGCGCGACTTTCACGACGAACTGGCACGCCGTGGCCATCAAATCGATCATCTTGATATCGGTGGCGGGCTGGGTGTGCCATATCGCGGCACCAATGATATTCCACCGCATCCGGACGAATACGCCAAGGTCGTGCGCGATGCACTTGGCGACCTCAACCTCAAGTTCGTCATGGAACCTGGACGCATGGTGGCTGCCAACGCCGGGATACTTGTCTCACGTGTGGTCTACGCCAAGCCGACGGCAACCAAGCATTTCACGATTGTCGATGCGGCCATGAATGACCTCATCCGACCTACTCTTTATGACGCACACCATGATGTCTGGCCGGTGAAGGAGCGACCGAAAGCAGCGAAACGCGTGGTACAAGACCTTGTCGGCCCGGTTTGCGAATCAGGCGATTATCTGGGCCAGGATCAGCTGTTGCCCCTGCTTGAGCCTGACGAATTGATCGCGTTCATGTCGGCGGGTGCCTATGGCGCGGTCATGGCATCGACTTATAATTCACGCCTGCTGGTGCCGGAGGTGCTGGTCCACGGCAGCGAGTTCGCCGTCATCCGGCCACGTACGACGTTTGATGATCTGATCGCGCTTGACGAGATTCCCGGCTGGCTCACTTAATCGTGTGTTCATCGTGACCATCGGTGAGGGACATTATTCACAGCAGAATACGCACGTAAAACCATGCGAATCAGATGGTTAGAAGTCAAAAAACGCTGGCAGATGGCAACGCAGACGGCTCCTCAACGCGGTAGCGCAGCAATCGCCGCTGTACCGCCGCGTTTACGTGTGTAAGTTTACGTAAAAATATCCGCCGCGGTTGCAGCAACACCGATTGCCCGCGCACTGAGAAGATGACCGGCTGGAAGCGTGCGACCGTTCGGGCCGCTGGCACCAGCTGTGAGACGGGCACTGCCCTCGCAGGAGAACATGGCAAATACTCCGCAACACAACAAGTGGACGTCAGGTCCAACGCCGAGCCGCAGCGAAACACGCTTTCAGGGCAAAGTGGCCCTCAGCCGCTGGGCCGTTTGGTTTGAGCGCACCTGGCCACGATTCTGGGCGCCAATTGGCGTTGTCGCGGCATTTCTGCTTGTCACACTCGCCGGCCTGTGGACCGCTATTCCAGAGCCGGCACATTGGGTCGGCCTTGGTCTGTTCGGCGTGGCGCTGCTGACTGCGCTGATCTATGCGTTCCGGACACAGTTCGGCAGCCGCGACGAGGCGATCCGATATCTTGAGCACCACTCAGGCGTCGAGCACCGTCCAGCGTCGGCCTACGAAGATTCGTTGTCCGGCGTCCCTGCAGACAGCACCACGGCAGCGATCTGGAAAGCACACAAAGAGCGCCTGCGCGAACGCCTCGATCGTCTCGAAGTGGCCGTGCCGCACGCCGATATGCCCAAGCGCGACCCGATGGCTTTCCGCGTGCTCGGCATCGGCATCGTTGCGTTGATGCTCGCATTCGTCGGTGACAATGCCTACGACCGCCTGCAATCCGCATTCCGTTTTGCTTCGCTGTCCCCGGCCGCCGGTGCCCGGCTAGATGCCTGGGTAACGCCACCGCAATACACGGCCCGGCCACCAATTCTGCTCGCCGATGGCCGCAACAAGCCGGGATCCAGCAATGCCGCCTCTCGGAACGGCCCCGGCAACGCTGTAGGAGGCACGCCGGAAACGGTCCAGGTGCCAGATCAAAGCCGGGTCATCGTCCGCATCGGCGGCGCAGAAAAAGCGAAGTTCCGATTGGAACTGATCGACCCAAACAATCAGGTCGTCGAAACCATCGAAGGTGTGAAGCCCGATGGTGGCGACGGTACCATTATCGAGGTGCGTGCCAAACTCGATCCTCGTATCACCGGCGCGCGCCTCAAAACCGGCGAACAGCAACTCGCCGGCTGGGCGTTTAACGTCATTCCGGACAATGCGCCAACTGTCGAGATGACGAAACCGCTCGAAAAAACGCGGCGCGGCGCGATGAAGCTCTACTATAAGATGCAGGACGACTATGGCATCGCTTCGGCAGAAGCGGTGCTTGAGCGCATGCCGCTCGATCCTGGCGATCCCAAAACCAGTTGGGCGCGCAAGGACATCCTCAAGGGACCAAGGCCACCGCTGACAAGGCCGCCGAAACTCACGCTGCGCATTCCGCCGAAGCGCGCCAAGAAGCCGGAGACGTGGAGCTTTCATGATATCGGCTCGCACCCGTGGGCCGGCCTACCGGTCCGCATGACCCTGGTCGCACGCGATCACGCGGGCAATGTCGGCAAGAGCAAACCGAAAGAAATGACACTGCCGGAGCGATTGTTTTTCAATCCATTCGCCAAGGCCGTCATTGAGCAACGGCGACGCCTCGTGTTCGACCCGCGCTATCGACCTGTCGTACGTAAGGCACTCGCAGCCCTGACCACCGCGCCGGAAAAATTCATCAAAGACAAAGCCGTTTATCTTGGCCTGCGCAGCGTCTACCATCGTCTCGGCCGGAGTCGGTCACGCACGACAATTGCCGGCGCCATCGAGCAACTCTGGCATGTTGCCTTGCGTATCGAGAATGGTGGCGGATTGTCGGCTGCCGAGCAACGCCTGCGCGAATTACAGGAAAAACTCGCCAAAGCGCTTGAGCGCGGAGCATCCAACGAAGAGATCTCGAAGCTGATGCAGCAACTGCGTCAGGCGATGAACGAATTCCTCAAGCAGTTGCAGCGACAGGCCCAACAGAACCCGCAGCAACAGCAGCAGCGCAACCAACAAAACATGAGCCAGTTCATGCGGCCTCGCGATCTCGATCGCATGTTGAAACAGCTCGAACAGATGGCGAAGCAGGGCTCCAAACAACAGGCCCAGGAAATGCTGAGCCAGTTGCGCGATCTGCTCGACCGGCTGCAATCTGGCCGCATGGCGCGCGGCCAACAACAGCAGAACGGCCGAGGTCAGCAGATGATGAAAATGCTGAATCAGTTCGGTGATCTGATTGGCAAACAGCAACGCCTGATGGACGACACACACGGCTCACGCCGCCAGCAGGGCCAGAGACAAGGACAGCAACCCGGCCAGCGACAAGGCCAGCAGGGGCAGCAGGGACGGCAAGGACAAGGGCAGCAAGGCCAGCGCGGCAACGGTCGCGATCAGCGTGGACAGCAGCAAGGCTCAGGCCGAGGCCAGCAATCACCGAACGCACTCGGTCAACGTCAAGGCCAACTCGAACAGCGACTTGGCCGCCTGCGCCGCGGCCTGCAACAGTTCGGAATGCAATCGCCAAGTCAGTTGGAAGGCGCCCAGCGGTCCATGGAAAGTGCCGAACGCGCCCTGCGCAACGGCGACCTGGGTGAAGCAACGCGCGAGCAATCACGCGCGCTGGAACAACTCCGTCAGGGTGCGCAGTCGATGGCCGAACAGATGATGCGCCAGATGCCATCGAGGTTCGGGCGCGCCCAGGACACACCACTCGACCCGCTCGGCCGCCCACAACGTACCGAGGGACCGGACCTGGGAACCAGTGTCAAGCTGCCTGACGAGATCGATGCACAGGCCGCGCGGGAAATTCTCAACGAATTGCGCCGCCGCCTCGGTGAACGCTTCCGGCCGGAACTAGAGCTTCAATACCTCGAGCGGTTGCTACGTCGGTTTTAGAGCGTTTCGCGCAGGCGCGAATTGCGCTCAGGCCATTGCGTTCGAAACCAACTTGGTCAGCAGGTGATCAAGCACCTGCCGCTCGTCACGGCTTAAAATGGCAAGTAGAGCGCGCTCGCGTTGTTCGAATTTCGGCACGATCAATTCGTGCATCGCACGGCCGGCAGGCGTGATGCGCAACAGCGCCTGACGTCCATCGTCCGGATCCGGCGAACGCGTCAGATAACCATCGCGCAACATCCGATGGACAGCGCGGGATATGGAATTGCGTGGGCGCCCCGTCATATCGGCAACGTCTTGCGCCGTCAGCTCCGCGACGTTTGAGAGGCAGAACAGCAGGAGATATTCTCCGCGACTCAAATCATACTCGCGCTTGATATCTTCATAGACCGGCAGCACCAGCGAGTTGGCCAGGAACGATATTCGAAATGTGTCGGGCACTTCGTTGCGCTCGAACATCGCCATCCGATCGCGCGCTGCATCTTCAGTTTCTGGCATTTACGATCCACTTCCTTGCGCACAGCACGTTGCAGCATTTCACTTGCCAACCAGAAATCATTCTGCAACATTGTTCCAAATGGAACAATAAATTTTCGATGCGGCAGGACAACTGCGCACGAAAAAGGGAGTGACCCGTGTCCGAGCTTCGCAAGAAACTCACAATCCCAGATCTTGCTGTCAAAAAGGCGAGTAACGAACGGCTCGTCATGGTCGCCGTTGGCGAGGTTCTGAGCGCCGCCTGGGCGGAGCGCGCCGGCGTCGATATCATTGGTGTTGGCGACAGCCTCGGCATGACGCTCTACGGCCACGAGAACACGCTGGCGATCACCGTCGATCAGATGATCGAGCACACGCGCGCCGTCCGCCGTGGCGCGCCCAATACGTTTACGCTAACCGCAATGCCCTACGGCTCGTACGCAACCAAGGAGATCGCCGTCACCAATGCAGTGCGGATGATGAAGGAGAGCGGTGCCGATGCCTTGAAGCTGCAGGGTGGGCGCGAGATGTTCGACATCATCAAGGCAGTTGCCGATGCCGGCGTGCCGATCATGAGCCACGTTGGTTTGTGCCCGCACTTCGTCCACCGCTACGGTGGGTTCAAAATGCAGGGGCGGACCGCCGAGGCGGCACTGGAAATCATCGACAACGCCCGTGCCATCGAAGAAGCCGGTGCGATCGGGATCGAGATCGAGGCGATGCCCTACGAAGTTGGCAAGGCGGTAGACGAGGCTGTTTCGATCTTCACGTTTTCAATTGGAGCAGGCGCGGCGGGAACCTGCCAACTGCTCAACGGCTATGACCTCATCGGCGCCTTCGACAGCTTCAAGCCGAAGTTCGCCAAACGCTATGGCAATGTGGTCGATGTCGCCGTCAACGCGTTCAAGGCCTATGCCGAAGATGTCCGGTCGGGCAACTTTCCCGATGACGACCATTCCTACAAAATGAAACCGGAAGAAGTCGAGAAGCTCAAACAAGCGCTCACCAAATCGTAGAGGAGGCACCCATGACCCCCGAAGAAGTCCTGTCCTATCCCGCCCGCGTGCTGAACCAGGCCCAGCGTGAGCACTATTTCAATCATGGTTACGTTGGCGTCGAAAGCCTCGTGCCCAAGGACACCCTGGCGGCGTTGCAGGCGGTGACCAACGAATTTGTCGACAAAAGCCGCAAGGAAACCGTTGCCGGCAAGGTCTTCGACATTGGACCCGGCCATAGCGCCGACCGCCCGGTACTGCGCCGCCTGAAACGACCCGACGAGCGCCACGAAACCTACTGGAATTTCGCAAAGGGCCTGATGGCCGATGTCGCCGCCGACTTGGTTGGCCCCAACGTCGTGTTTCACCACTCGAAACTCAACTTCAAGTGGTTTGACGAAAGTGACACCGTCAAGTGGCACCAGGACATCCAGTTTTTCCCGCACACCAACTACAACGTGCTGACGATCGGCTGCTATCTCGCCGACACTGACATGAGCAACGGACCGCTGGCCGTCAAAAAAGGCTCGCACGACGAACCGTTATTCGATCAGTATGACGCCAATGGCAACTGGACCGGCATGTTGAGTGACGAGGATGCCGCGACGGTTGACATGAACGATGTCGAATATCTCACTGGTCCGGCCGGGTCGATCACGATTCACAATGCCCGCGCACTGCATTATTCACCGTCAAGTAAATCGCCGGTGCCGCGCCCGCTGCTGCTCAATTGCTACACATCGGCGGACGCCAAGCCCTACACACCGCATCCCGATCCATCGGCACACGTTTATGAAGTGGTCCGCGGTGAGCAGGTTAAATGGGCCGCTCACGACCCGCGTCCGTGCCAGGTTCCTCCGGATTGGTCCGGTGGTTACACGTCGATCTATGCGGCGCAGTCAGGTGAAGACAAATCGGCGCCAGCCGGTGGCATGATGTAGGTTATCGCCGGTGGCAATACCCTTGCCAGCATGCTTACAACCTCGCGAATCTCACCGCGCGCTACGCCCGAAGTGTCATCCTAGGCCTTGTGCCTAGGACCCATTCATCCACTAGCTCGGGCGCTGCTACATGTCTTAAAACGTTGCAGATCCGCGCCAATCTTTGACAGCTCGACTTTGTTGCGCGATGGGTTCTCGGGACAAGCCCGAGAACGACACCTTTGGGTGACAGGACCATCAAGGCGCAGCCGAAAGACGATAAGGAAACACCCGAATGAGCCAAGAACGCATCGTACGGCCGCGCCGCAGCTTTATCTTTTCGCCCGGCCTGAAGCCTGACATGTTTCCGAAGGCGCTGGCCTCAGGCACCGACATCGTCTGTGTTGAACTCGAAGACGGCATCGCACCGAAAGACAAGGACGAAGCGCGCAAACATGCGCTCGCGCTGTTCGAAAAGCCGCAAGCCGATGATGGTGTTGAGCGGATCGTGCGCATCAATTGTTTGCGCGACACGTTTGGTCTCGCCGATGTCCAGGCGGTGCTGGCCACCGACACGCCACCACCGGCGCTGATGCTGCCCAAAGTCAAGACACCCGACGAAATTGTCTGGCTCGATGATCTCCTGACCGAGCGCGGCCACACAACACGGCTGCACGTGATCATCGAAACCAACGCCGGCCTCGAAGCCGTCTATGACATTGCGAAGTCGAGCAGCCGCATCGATGCGCTGTTCTTCGGCGGCGTCGACATGGCCGCCGAACTGCGCTGCAAGAACGCCTACGAGCCGCTGCTCTACGCACGCTCGCGCATCGCGCATGCCGCTGCCGGCGCCGGCCTCGACGTGATTGACGTGCCTTATCTCGACCTCGAAGACCCGGACGGCATGCGTCGCGAAGCCGAACTTGTGCGTGATCTCGGGTTCAGCGGCAAAGGCTCGATCCATCCGAAACAGATCGCGATCCTCAACGAGGTGTTCACGCCGGATGAAGCAACGATCGCGCATGCGCGCCGCATTCTGAAGGAGTTCGCCGCGGCCGACACGGGACTGGTCGTGATCGACGGCAAGCTGATCGAGAAGCCGGTTCTGCGCGACATGCAGCGGATTATTGCGATCGCCGAGCGGATTGGGTAGCGGGTAGTGACCGGTCGCGCCTGGCGGCGCGAGCATGGCAACTTGCAGCGGACACAACACCGTTGGTAAGGACCAATCCTCCAGCTCCACTTGTGCTCGACACGTGTCTTAGTTGAAGTGTTAATTAATTTCGTTAGCCCAATGTTCATACTTGTGCGGTAGGCGTCGCGGCATGAGATGTGTCGATGATCATACGGATCAGACGATCGAAGTGAAGGGGGCGCCGGTTGCGCTGTTGGGGCTGCTGGCAATGGGCGTGGCCATGACGGGAGCGTCTCTCTTGTTGGTGCTTCTTCCTGCGTTCGCAAGCGATTACTTCATACAATTCATGGGTCTTTTGGCAGCGCTGTTCTTCGGGGCGATTACGTCGATGAACGCGTACTACCTACTCATGTCATCCAGAACAGTCGTGATGATCTCGCCGAAAGGGATATGCGATACGCGGCTTGCGACCGAATTAATTCCGTGGCCAGCAATCCGTAATATCTCGACCTATGAAATGCAGACACACAAGTTCATGGTTCTCGACGTTGATCCAGAGATCGAGGCGAAGCTGACGTTGACGTGGATCGCGAAATTCACGCGCCGACCGAACAAATGGTTCGGGGCCGACGGGCTGATGGTTTCGGCCCAAGGATTAAAGATCGGCTTTGATGATCTTTTGGCTACGTCGATGGCGTACGCTAAGGCGTATTAGGCCTAGGGCGATCAAAAGCAACAGTGACAATGACCTTGAGGAGCTCAGTAGACGTCTTGAAAAGGCCGTTGTAGCGCTCGACCGCCTTGAGGTAAGTTGGGGCCGAGGCAGTCGCAAAGAACGAACAGCCTATTGGATCGATGTATTTTCTGCTCGGCAATTTTCACCGCGGATGGACGCGGAGCGGAGACGTGAGTGGCTACTCCAGGAGATTGCAGAAACTATGCGCCAAATCGAATTGCTGAAAACCAAGTAAGGGTTCCTGACTAAATCGCGCCGAACTCGTAGACGTTCAATTGGCTGGTTTTGCTACATCGCGTCAAACGACATATGTCTGCTGTCTGAGGTCGTGCAGCTGCAGCAATTGCCAGACTGTAGCCCTGCGGTGATAGGGCGGCAAACGGCCGCCTTCCTCTGCTTCGCCGCTAATCTACCCTGCCCCACCAGCCCCATAAAGCCCAATCGCGCTGCCGACCTTGCCCGCCAGCCCCTGTAGCATGACGCCGATATCGGCGCGTTTTTGTGGCGTGAAACGGCGTACCGGACCGGTCGCGCCGACGCTGTAGATCACGCCGATGTTGCCGATGCGGACTGGTGCGGCGACGCTCGAGACGCCCATCTCGATCTCTTCGACGCAAGCCGCATAGCCCTTGGCGCGGATATCGGCAAACTCTTCCCGCAGCACCTCGGGGCTGGTCTTGGTGTGCTCGGTATAGGTGCGCATGGCGCTGGACAGGATCTCCTCGCGAAACGCATCCTCGGCAAAAGCCGCAATCGCCTTTGAGCACGAACACGCGTGCATCGGCCGAAACCCAAGGCCGGGATGGACGTAGGAGCGTGTCGGATCCGTCGGCGTTTCGACCTGGATGATCTCGACACCCTTGTCGCGGAAACGAGAGAGGAAGACGGCCTCGCCAAGCTCGACCGATGCCTCCTTCAAGGCCGGCGCAGCCGCTGCGCGGATATCAACATCGGTTTGTCCAAGCAATGCAATTCGGATCAAACGCTCGCCGATGAGATAGCGGCCAGCCGCGTCCGGTTCGTCGAGCAGGCGGTGATCGGCAAGCGTCTGCAGCAGCCGATAGCAGGTCGGGCGTGGCAAGTCCGTCGCCTGCTGCAGCTCAGCCGCCGAAATTGGCCGGCCCGCAACGGCGACCGTTTCCAGGACAGTGATGAGACGATCGAGATGCATATGATATTCTCACTTTACAGACGTATGTCTCATAAATTAAGAATACAGGCAAGTGAGCAGCATGATTGCATAATCTAAGCGGAGTGCACGAATGACTGATGATGCCTGTTGTTGCGGCCCCGGCTATGCATCTCCTGCCGAGGCGATGAAGGCCCCGCGCGAAAAGCTGCTTTACACGGTCGCGCTCTATATCGGCACCGGCATCCAGAAACCGGATTACCTTGCAACCATTGATGCCGATCCGGAGAGCCCGACGTATAGCCAGGTGATCAGTCGGCTCGAGATGCCCGGCATCGGCGATGAGTTGCATCACATGGGCTGGAACGCCTGCTCGTCGTGCTTCGATGACGCGAGCATGGAGCGCCGCTATCTGATCGTGCCAGGCGTGCGCTCGACCAACCTGCATATTGTCGATTGTGCCACTGACCCGAAGAAGCCGACGTTGCACAAGGTCATCTCAGGCGACGAGATCAAGGCCAAGACCAATTTGTCCGCGCCACATACGGTCCATTGCCTCGGCTCTGACATCATCATTTCCATGCTCGGCGATGCCAAGGGGGAGGCGCCTGGCGGTTTTCTGCATCTCAACAAGGATTTC
>JAGDYV010000049.1:0-7080 GCA_049116495.1 Hyphomicrobiaceae bacterium
AGATCGGGCGAGAGCAGCTCTTCGATCAGGCCGCCATCGATGTTGCCGAGTTGCCGACGGCCGCCGGCCCGAACAATGTGCCGGGCTTCGGCGCTGTCACCGGAATGCTCGCCGAACAGGAAACCGATCGGGACATCGAAAAGTTCCGCAATGGTACGCAGATCGCTGATTGAGGGCTGCGACAGACCGCGTTCAATCTGGCTGAGGAAGCCAACCGATCGATCGAGCTTGGTTGCCAGCTCGCTGAGCGTCATTGAACGGCTCTTGCGCAACGCGCGGATGTCGGCTCCAACAGAGCCAACCGGCTCGGCCGCCGTGCGCCTCCCGCGCTCTTTTACTTGTGGTGCTGCAATGCCCATCGTCGATCATTCATCTGGTTTGCGAATTTCATAGAATGTCACAATTATGAAAAAATCAAGCATTTTTTCATAGATGCTTCTGCATGCATGATCATCGCGATCCGACAAAGATCGTCAGATTGTGTTGAACTGGATCGCTGTCATTTGACGTTATCTTGCTTTCCTTCGCCAATCGGCTCGGTCGGTCGGTCATGAGCTCGGGAAGCGGGGCGTTACATCTTTTCAACGGCTTGTGGTCAACTCCTGATGACGCGCATGTGAGGAGACCTTTGAGAATTTGTGAACTATTCTCGTTGAAGTTCGCAGGGAACTGTTCGACCGAACGCTACCCATATCTGCTTGAGACTAACGCTGTTGCTATGGTTCGATTAAGCTACATTGTTGGTATGCTCTGCTGGCTGTTGGTGTCATTGACACCGGCTCAGGCGTCTGCTGCCGGCAAGTTGGCGCTGGGCGATGTCGCCTTAGCCGTCACACAGAAAGTGGAGTCGTGCCACAAGCTGACGCTTCCGGCGCCGGTTGACCATCAATGTAGTGGCATGCCGGTTCAAGCGGCGGCGACGGCGCGTTCGCGGCAAGGCGAAAAGCACAAGTCGGTATCTGCCAACTTGCCGACGGGCGCGTTAGTCCTGTCGCAAGTCTATTTCATCGAGCCCGTGTCCGCGTCTCGTGACCGGACCGTCGCGGACACGCGACGATCGCATTTCTGGCACGTCTATGCGTTCTCAATGCGCATGCGAAACTAGCGCTCGATCATTTAACGTACCGCATCGTGTGTCATCGGAGGCTCTCTCCGAGCACAGTAGATGCACCCAAACCCCAGAACCTATTTCGAATCTAACGGCTCCAGAACGAGGCGCCGAAGTGAATTCGATTGATGAATCGCGTGATCCAGCCACGGTCGCGATGTGAGCTCGTGGGCGCATCGGCGCAGAGATCACCTTGGTCTCTCAGCGCCGAGGCTGAGGCTATCCATGCGAGAGGCTGCCGAGCGATGCGGATCGTTCGGAGCGACTCATCATCAATCCTGCTGAAGGATAAGAGCTATGCCGAAGACAAATTCCAGACGTCGCAATCGCCAGACAACCGGGTCATCACAGGCGCAACAAACATTGGAGGGTGATATCTCAGTTGTCGTGAAAGACGACAAGGTCTTGCCGCGTTCGCCCGAACAGGACACCCTTGTCACAAAAGATGAGGCGCCCAAACTCAATGTCGCGATCTCCGCTCGAACCGGCAAACCGACCTTTACGATATCGGGTTCGGCCAAGAGCAAATCTGAGCGCGAACCATCCGCAGAAAGTGCGTCGCCAGCGCACGAAAATGGGCGCACTCTCCCATCTGCTTCTCAGCTGGCGTATGGCCCTGACGGCATGCCCGTTGAACCGTCCGACAACAAATTGGCGAAGCGGCCGGACGACCTGCAGTCGGATGTCATGGAGCCGGCTCAGAACTCGTCGAGCGCCACTGTTCCTGCCGGAGACGACTTGCGCGAGATCGCCAAGTCCGTTGCAGCGTCGCCGACACCGGAGCCAGATGCTGCGGCACGGCTGATGACCAGGCTGCGTTCGGGCCTCGGCCGGGCTGCAGATTATTGTGAACGAACATGGCAGGCGGGGAAACAGTGGCTCGCCCGACAGGGGATCGAGCACCCGCGTGACATCGGGCAGTTCCTCGCTGCCAGCCAAGAGGCCCTGGCACAGGTGGCCTTTAGCCTGCGGATCGGTCTCGGTGCATTGTTCGTTGTTGGCGGCGTGAACAAACTCTCACAACTGCTGTCGCCTGCTGCCAGCGACCGGATCGTGGCGAGCTATACATCGACGACAGGTTACATCAATGAGTTCTTTATGAGCTTCCTGTTTGTTCCAGGCACCGCGCTGACGCCGTGGTCATTCCTGACTGCGTTGTCGGCCTTCGAACTCATTTCCGGTGTCATGCTGCTCGCCGGCTTTCTCGTTCGCCCGGTTGCACTACTTTATGCGTTCATGCTGTGGACCTTCGTGATTGCTTTACCGGTTGTGACCACCAATGGCGTCGACCCAGGTGTCAAGACGTATATGGCGCCGGCCATACTCGTTCAGATTCGTGACATCGCGCTGTCGGGCTTCATGTTCGTGCTGTACGGGCTTGGTTCTGGCATTCGTTCCGTCGACTATCGACTATTCGGTGCAGGTGCCATCAAGCCGGTCATATCCTGGGATGTGGCAAGTGTGCTGTTGCGTTTGTCGGTCGGGATTGTGCTGATTGTCGGCGGTGTGTTCGCTGGTATGCCGAACATCAAGACCTACGTAGAGCCTGGCCTGCTGCTTGCCGTCGTCGGCCTCGGTATCCTTTGGGGCGGATCGGTGACGCGCTACGCAGCCGGAGCTGTCTGCGTTGTGGTTGTGGTCTACATGCTCAGCAAAGTCGGACTCGATAAAGGTCTGATTGGCAGCCTTAACGCCATCAAACGCGAGCTTGCGATCTTTGCTGGCGCTTTCGTTCTCGCGGCTCGCGAGTGCGGACAACTGTGGACGGCGTCGGATGTTGCCCGGCGTTTGGCCGATGGCTTCAATTCGGCCCGGGAGAACCTGTCTCGAACGCGTATGAAAGCGGCTGAATAGTTCCATCAAGCCCATCTCAGCGAGTGCGCGCAGGCAGGACTGGGCGCACTCGATAGCCCTCTTCAAGATATCAAAGGAAATGCGATGTTTGATCGACGCACGTTCGTGCTCGGCGGCCTCTTCTTGGCTGCCATTCCAGCACAAACGCTGGCTGCCACCAGGAAACGCGGCGGCTTCAGATTGGCTGCGAAGTACCGCCCGCGACTTGTTCGTTTCAACGGTTATCCGGTGGGGACGCTGGTCGTAGACCCGCGCAGGCGCTTTCTGTATCTCGTCGAGGCGCCGGGTCGGGCGCGCCGCTATGGTGTCGGTGTCGGACGTGCGGGCTTGGCGTTTCGCGGCACGGCGACAGTGGAACGCAAGGCAAAATGGCCGCGTTGGACACCAACCAAAAACATGATCCGGCGTGAGCCGCACAAGTATGCACGGTTCGCTGGCGGAGTGCCTGGCGGTCCGGGTAATCCACTCGGTGCACGGGCGCTTTATCTCTACCGCAACGGCCGCGACACGATGTACCGCATCCATGGCACGACACAACCGCGCTCGACCGGCCGCGCCGTATCTAACGGTTGTATCCGGATGCTGAATTCGCATGTCGCCGACCTCTATCGACGGGTGCCGACGGGAACACGGGTTGTTGTTCTGTGATGTGTCGGGGGAAACGGGACCGAATGCTGGGGGAGTAGAATTGACTTACCGAAACAATTTTCAACTGCTGACCAGACGCGCACTGATCGGCGGCGGGTGCAGTGCGGCAGCGATGGCGGTGGTCGGTTGTAAGCCGGCACGTCAGGCGGTCGGGCCAAATGTTCACCTCAAACTTAACAAGTTCGAAGAGATCTATGGTCCGCTGCCGGGTGAGAAATTCCCTATTCCAGCGGTCAAGCTCAAGCGTGTTGATCCGCGGTTTTATCGCCGCGAGGTTGACTTCGAGACGGACCAGCCGGCGGGTACGGTCATTGTCAACACGGAAACATTCTACCTCCATCTTGTCGGAAACAATGGCCGGGCGATGCGGTATGGCGTTGGGCTAGGTCGAGCAGGTTTTGCTTGGTCGGGTCAGGGGCGCATTGCCTGGAAGCGACCGTGGCCGACGTGGACCCCGCCGGCGGAAATGATCGAAAGACAGCCAGAACTGGCGAAGTGGAGCGCTGCCAACGGCGGCATGGAGCCGGGTCTTCGCAACCCGCTCGGCGCGCGGGCGCTCTATATCTTCCAGGGTGGCAAGGATACGCTTTACCGCCTCCATGGCACGAACGAAGCGCGAAGTATCGGCAAAGCCGTATCCAGCGGTTGTGTGCGCCTCCTCAATCAGGACGTGATCGATCTCTATAACCGCGTCAAACCGAAGGCGAGCATCATTGTTGTTTGATCGATTGGTCGCCCGCTTGAGCGCGATTTACCTGTGAAGCGTGGGCCTTGCAAATCGGATGGAATGTTAGGCCCGCGCGATGAATGTCATGCTGGATTGCCGTGCCATGTCCCGACCCTTGCAGCATATGCTGACGATGACGGGCCCAATGATGGGTTTGATCATCGGCTTCATGATCTTCTTAGCCGAACCAGCAGGTGCCGACCGATTGATCTCGGGATGCTGGGCACAGCCGCCGCCGCGTTCGCTTGTCGAGGCGAGCCATGTGGCGAACAATCTATCAAGCTTTGACGTACGACGCGCTCATGCCCGGTCGAAGCGGCCATCCGCGTTGCTTTTGTCAGACGGCAGACTCAAGACGGCGTTCGCGGCTGGTCTGTTGGTCGGCTGGTCAGAAACCGGCACGCGACCGGAATTCGACGTCGTGACCGCTGTCGGTCCTGGCGCACTGATTGCCGTCTTTGCATTTCTTGGACAACCCGGTGATCGTTTTATCTCCGATCTGTTTGCTTGCCCGGCGGCAAATTGGAAGGTGATGGCTCAGCGTGCCGCCGCCATGGTGGATGCGTCGCTCCTGTCGTCGATCGCCGAACGACATCGTGCCGGCGCGCGCCTCCTGGTTGCGGTTGACGGCAACGCCGCGCGTCGCAGTGGCTATTGGGACATTGGCTGGATTGCCGTGCATCGTCGGGCGAAAGCGCGGCTGATAATTGCATCGATCTTTCAATCGGCGGTGAACCTGTCACTGTTTCCGCAAACGGGATCGCTGCCGGCTGAAGCAGGCGGCGTTCTGCCACGCAATTATGCATTTCGACATTTGGGATCAGGACGTCCGATCTTGCCGCCGACGGGACGACTGAAGAACTATCGCAGCATTTACGTCATGCACAACGATGTCGTGCGGCGGGACGATCAATCAGAATTCAAGACGAAAGCTCGGCGCAGATTGGTGCGTCGCCCACCGCGCGGAAAGTTGAGCCTGCGTTCGCTTTTGTATTTGAATGACAGGGCGCGTGCTGGCGCACTTCCCCTGCATGTCGTGACAATCAAACGCCGACGCTGGAGCCACCCTGCAAAGAACTTTGATCCAATATATATGCGGACCATATTTGAAAGATCTTACCGGGCCGCCCGGATGGGACTGCTGTGGGGCAAACTTGGCGCGTTGTGATCAATTGTGGTCTTAAGGGGCTGCCGGAGGTACGCAACGCGATATTTGCTCTACCCCCGGCGGCAACGCGGCGATCTATTTCAGGATCGCGGCCAATTTCTTTTTGGCATCGGCATTGATCCACTTCGCCCATTTGTCCTTGTAGGTCGTCAGGAAGTGAACCGCAGCGTCTTGCGACGATGCCTTCTTATCCTTCTTCCAAGCCAATACAGCGCCCATTTCTTTATTGGTGAACGAGACATTTCTCATCAGCTCGACGACCGCAGGCTCGCGGTCTGCGAAGGCTTTCGTTGTAATGGTGTGCACCGGAGATGGCGGGAAGTTCGAGACGCCGACCTTTTCGCATTTGACGTCGGCGTTGCACTTGTGGATCGCAAGGTCGGTGACACCGAAATCGACCCGGACCATTTCGTACTTGCCGAGAATGGCGGTTGGTTCCCAGTAGTAGCCGAGCCACGGCTTTTTCTCCGTGTAGGCCGATGCCAATGACGTTGCGAGTGTTTCGCCGGAACCGTGCACGAATACCTTGAGACCCTTTGATTCGACGTCAAGTGCCTTGGCAAGTGATGTGTTGACGTTCTTGCAGGCCCAGCCTTCGGGGCACTGGTGGAACATGCCGCCGACAAGTTTCGGATTGGCCAGAACGCCTTCAATCTTGGCGAGTTCCGGGTGCTTGTCGACGATGAATTTGGGCAGATACCAGCCTTCGATACCGCCGTCTGACAAGACCTTGCCAAGATCCAGCGCCTTACCTGATTTGATCAGTTTGACGACGGCGGGAGCGCCGTTCATCCAAAGTTCGGTTACGAGGTCCGGTTTGCCGTTTTCCACCAGCGATGCGGCACCTGTCACGGTTGCCGACGGTACGACAGTGACCTTGCAGCCGTAGCCCTGCTCCATCAGAAATTTCGATACGGCCGTTACGATTTGCGCGGATGCCCAATTCATTTCCGTGATTGACACCTGGCCGCAGGCATTGGCATTCGCGGGCATCATCGCGACGCTTGCAGCAGCCGCTAAGATTCCCATCGTAAATTTCCGCATTGATTTCTCCCTTATCAGTGGAATTGTCGGCCGGAATTCTTGATCTGAGGCGTATGAATTCCCTGCTGCCTGTCGTCACAGACGTTCCAAGGCAGGTTGCCGCAACATAAGTCGTTGAACGAAGGCGTATTTTATAACCATCTGGCTTCAAATGCCAAATTTACACGTTCTTTGTGCCAACTATCGTGCATGAGCCAAGTTGGTGTAACTGTTTGACATAATGTACTTTTCTTCGGGTCGAGCGAAATTAAATGTCGCTACGCTTGACGTCCGGCGAGAATTTTTCCGACCGAATTCCGACAGCGGTGTCGCTTCCGATTTGGTTTTCGCATCTTCGATTACACCGCGTGCGGTGCCAGTTTCGACCAGTCGAATTCCACGCCGGTGCCAATTGTGTTTGGTGCTACCGCGCGATGATCCTGCACCACCAGAGGGCGTGTAGTGTATTCGTCGATCGGAAAGCTGTGTACTTCCAGCCAGCCCTTGCTGCCGACGCCGGACATCAGGCTGACATGCAACTCCTGCATGCCA
>JAGDYV010000050.1:0-10224 GCA_049116495.1 Hyphomicrobiaceae bacterium
CATCGCGATCGGTCATGACCTGGACGTGCTCGGAACAGACATCGTTGGCGATGCCGAGCATCTCATCGTAATCGTCGCACACGATCATTTCGCCGTAATCTTCCCACGACCTGCCGGCATTTTCCGCGGTCGGCAGGATCTCAAGCAGACGCGTGATTTCGGCCATCGTATCGCGCGCAAGTTTTTCTGAGTTGGTGATCATCACGGCCGGCGAATTGATGCCGTGCTCAGCCTGGCCAAGCAGATCGGTGGCGCACATCTCAGCGTCGACGGTTTCGTCCGCGATCACAAGGGTTTCGGTTGGCCCCGCGAACAGGTCGATGCCGACGCGGCCGTAGAGTTGGCGCTTGGCTTCGGCAACGAACGCGTTACCAGGTCCGACCAGCATGTGCGTCGGCTCGATTGTCTCGGTGCCGAGCGCCATCGCCGCGACCGCCTGGATACCGCCGAGGCAATAGATTTCATCGGCGCCGCCAAGATGCTGCGAGGCAACGATCGCCGGCGCCGGTTTGCCCTGGAATGGCGGCGCTGCGGTGATGATGCGCGGCACACCGGCGACCTTCGCCGTGACAACCGACATGTGCACAGAGGCGATGATCGGATACTTGCCGCCCGGCACATAGCAGCCGACCGATTGCACGGGGAGGTTCTTGTGGCCGAGCACAACGCCCGGCAGCGTTTCAACTTCGAGGTCTTGCAGGCAGTCGCGCTGATGTTGGGCGAAGTTACGGACCTGTTCCTGGGCGAACTTGATGTCTTCGAGATCGCGCGGCGCGACCTGCGACAGGCACGTTTCGATTTCCTGCTCGCTGAGGCGAAACGTGTCGCGGTCAAACTTGTCGAACTTGATCGACAGCTCGCGGACGGCTGCATCGCCGCGCTTTTCGATGTCGGCGAGAATGCCTTCGACGATGCCGCGCACTTTGGCATCATCTTCCGCGCGAATGTTCGCGTCCTTGCCGCGCTTGAGATACTGGGCCACGAGTCCTCCGGGTATGTTCTAGTGATACGTCACGGGACGCATATCAGATGTCGACGAAATGCATTGCGGCGTGAGGTGTCGCCCCTCGACAAGCGCCGAGCTTCTACTCTAAAGCCAATGCGGCGGATGCGAAACTGCGAGATTGATTGCGTAACCTCTAAGAGGCTGAACAATATGACAACGGATGCCCAAAACAGCGCTCTGATTGCAAGCTTGCGGCCTTCCGCGCAGGCGGCACCGGTGAGTGGCATTGTCGAAGTGTTCAACTACGGGCGCACGCGCGAGGGGTTGATACCGCTGTGGGCCGGTGAAGGCGATACGCCGACGCCGCCGATGATCTACGAGGCGGCTACCAAGAGCCTTGCCGATGGTGAGACGTTCTACACCTATCAACTCGGCATTCCGCCGCTGCGTGAGGCACTCGCCGGTTATTTTGAGGGCCTCTACGATCGGTCGTCCTCGCCGGACGAATTCTTCGTGACCTGTGGCGGTATGCAGGCAATCCAGCTCGCGATGCAACTGACAGTGGGCGCCGGGGACGAGGTTGTGCTGCTCTCGCCAGCATGGCCAAACTTCGCGGGGGCTGCAATCATTCAGGGTGCGCAGTTGAAATACGTCGCGCTCGATCATGGCGAGGACGGCTGGACGCTTGATCTCGACCGATTGTTCGATGCGTGTGGGCCGAAAACCAAGGTGTTGGTGATTAATTCGCCGGCCAACCCATCAGGTTGGACGGCAAGTGAAGCAGAACTGCGTGCCATTCTCGAATTTGCGCGCGAGAGGGGACTGTGGATTATCGCCGACGAAATATACGGCCGGTTCTACTATGACAGCGATGGCGCCGTCGGCGTCGCGCCAAGTTTCCAGACGATGCGGGAGGCGCACGATCGCATTCTGTTCGCGCAGACCTTTTCGAAGAACTGGGCGATGACGGGATGGCGCATCGGATGGCTGCAGGGCCCGCCTGCGCTGGGCCAGATCGTCGAAAACCATATTCAGTACAACACATCCGGCGTTGCACCGTTCATGCAGCGTGCGGGCATCGCAGCAATCGAGAACGCCGGCGAGTTTGCTCAAGGCCAGATCGACCGTGCCGCCGAAGGCCGCGCGATCATCTGTGATACGCTGGACAAGTTCGCCAACGTGCGTTTCAAGCGGCCGGCAGGCGCGTTCTATGCGTTCTTCAGCATCGACGGCCATGATGATTCGATGGCAACCGCATTTCGTCTCGTCGATGAAGCCAACATCGGTCTAGCGCCGGGCGTTGCGTTTGGCCCGGGCGCCGAAGCCTTCTACCGTGTCTGTTATCTGCGCTCGCCGGATGCGCTGCGCGAAGCCATGCAACGCTTTGGCAGCTGGCTCGAAAAACAGAACGCGTGAGGCCGATCGTTTGCAGGACACCCGAACAACAAGCAGCGATGCTGGCCTGCAGGCGAGCGGCAGTGCCAACGGGCAGCCGTCTGGACCGGGTACGGACTTTTTTGTCATCTTGATCGGCCTGACGTTCTTGATGAACGCCGTTGGCCGCGGCGCAACCGAATCTTTCGCGGTCTTTCTGCTGCCGGTGGAACGCGACCTGCAAACCACTCGATCCGAAATAGCGGCAACCTACTCCCTCTACATGATCGTCCATGGTCTTGCGGCACCGATCGCGGGACAATTGATCGATCGATTTGGCGCCCGCGTGACCTATGCGACCGGGCTCATGTTTCTGGCCACCTCGAATTTCCTTGCCGGATACGCCACCGAGGTGTGGCACTACTATCTTGCTGCCGGCGTGTTGAGCGGATTTGGTGCCGCCTGCCTCGGCATGATCGTTGCCTCGGCGCTGCTCAGTCGCTGGTTCACCAAAGGGCTTGGCTTTCGCATGGCGATGCCATCGGCAGCGGTTGGTGGCGGCATGCTGACAATTCCGCCACTGGTACAGCTGGCCCTCGAACACTACAGCTGGCGCGAAACCCATCAGATGATGGCCATACTGATCGCAGCGCTGTTGGTATTCGTGCTGCTTTTGCCGCTCCGGCGCATGACGCGCGGTTCCGCGGATTGGCGTCGCGTCCGCGCCCATCATGCCGCCAGCGGCCAACAGAGCTGGACGGCATTGCGCGCCATGCGAACAGGTGCATTCTGGGCGTTGTTCGGGTTGTATTTCTTCACGTCGGTCGCGGCCTATGCGGTGCTGCCTCACTCGGTCGCGTTCCTGGTTGAGCAGGGTTTCGACCGGGTCTGGGCGGCGAGTGCTTTTGGCATGACAGGTGCGCTGTCCGTGTTTGGCATTCTGTTAATGGGCTGGTTTTCCGACTATGCAAGCCGCCTTGCTTCGGTAACGATTTCGAAGTTCGTGACGCTCGCGGGGATCATCTGTCTCATTTGTGTCGCGTGGTTTCCGAGTTGGACCCTCGTCTACGGGTTTGTGTTGTGTTTCGGCTTGATGCAGGGCGCGCGTGGACCGGTCATCGCGGTGATGGTGTCGATCCTTTTTCGCGGCGGCTCTGTCGGCACGATCATGGGCGCCTTGTCGCTCGGGCTCGGCCTTGGCGCCGGTGCCGGCTCGTGGATTTCGGGCGAACTGTATGACATCACAGGCAACTACGAGGCGTCATTTGTCTTTGCAGCGGTGGCGTCGTTCACGGGGCTCGCGATCTATTGGATCTCCGCCAGCCTGCGCAAGGAGCGGCCGGCGCCTATGCGATCATGAGCCCGCCTGATCCTTCTAATTCGCCATGAAGACCGGCACTGCTGTGCTGGCCAGGATCTGGCTGGTGGCGCCGCCGAGGATCATCTGGCGGATGCGGCTTTGGGTGTACGCGCCCTTGAACAGCAGATCGCAGCCGAGCTTGTCGGACTCTTCGAGAATGGCGAGGCCCGGCTTGCGCCCGTTTGATGGCACTGTCAGCTCTTTGGCAGTGACACCGTGGTGTCCGAGGTAGTCGCACAACGCGGCGCCATCCGGTCCCGGCACGGTGACCCCTTCGATCGTCAATACCGTGACGTTCTCAGCCTTCTTCAGGATCTCGATGCCGAAGGCGACGGTACGGGCCGATTCAGTGCTCTGGTTCCAGGAGATGACGATATTCTTGCCAAATGTCGGTTTCGCCGTCGGCGGTGCAACGAGAATCGGCCGGCCGCCATCGAACAGAGCCGATTCCAGGGTTGTCATCCGCGGACCATCGCCGGTCGTGGCCGGGCGTCCGACCACGGTCAGGTCGTACACGCGCGAGATAGACGCGATCTGATTGTCGTCGATGGGTGATGGGCTGGGCCATGCCAAATTGGCGCCGCTTGTTTCGGCCGGGTGCGATGAGAGAAAGGCATCGAACCGGGCTTTGGCACCTGCCAAAGCTTCGGTGTCTTCCTGTTCGGACGGTGGAAACGTGACGGCAACGATCGGTTCGGCTCCGACAACCTGATAGTGCACGGGCCGCAGGGCAATGGCATTCACTTTGCCACCGAACATTTGCGCTAGTTGCCAGGCGGCAGACAGACCACTCTCCGCCGCTGCATGATGTTCGACAGGTAACAGGATCGATTTCATGGCGTTCACCTTAGGGGCTTGAGGGTTCCCAGGTGGAGCATGCGATGAATCGGCGCGGGTATCAAATACAATGCCCTGTAAATGGCCGGTTCGGCAGAAGAAAAGCGCCTTTCCGGTTAAGGAATACGTCTGCAAATAGAATTGATTCCAACTCAGTCTGAAGGGCTCTAATAGCGAACGAACAAATTAATACTGCCATAGGGTGCGGATCTGATCGCGCGGTCGACGCTTGCACCTGCTGCAAAGGTCAGTCCAGCGTCGCCCAGGCGCCACGTCGCGAAGCCGCCAATCCTGCTTACGCGATGTGAGTCGTTGCCGTCCATCTGGGCTTGGATGCCGAGATCCAGATCCCTGAGCACAGCATAGCCAGTTTGCGCGCTCAGCTTGTACGTGTTGAACGTTGACGCCCAGGACACGCTGGTCGCGAGCCACTGCCGGTCTGACAGGGTGAGCCATGCGTCCAAGGCTGCTTTGCCACCGTATCTCATGGCGCGCGCGGCTTCGTCGGGATCATGTGGAGTGATCACGTGCCGCTCGGTGCTGAGGCCGCCGAACGATTTCAGCGTCAGGCGATGCCACTGGAAATGGTAACCGAGAAGCAGGGTGGAGAAGTATTTGCGCCCCTTGTACGTCACGTATACCGGCGACTTTCTCGTGCCGCGCCATTTCTTGTACGAGTAGCGGCCGTAGCCGCCAGTCGAGCGCAGGCGCCAGCCAGATGCCTCGATGTCACCGGTCAAGGCATAGGTGGAGCCCGAGTAAACAGACCAATAAGATGCCAGGACGTCAGCACCACCCCACGCTTCGTTGCGCAGCAGGTACGGTGAATTGTCGATGGCGTGCGCAATTCGCGGCTGAGGCGGGCCGCCTGCATGAGCTGGAGAAGGGAAGCTGACGGCCCAACCGACACACAGCATCACTCCGATGGCTGGCGGCGGGGCCCATGCATTTCGATTTACGCTGTACACTTTTACACCGATGCCCGCGCAATATGCGAACGACTTGTGTGGCAATAGATAGAAGAATTCCACTGAGCGAACGGCAATGATCCTGCGCGATCAAGGGAAATTTTCGCACATACAACTGCTCAGAGTAAAAACGGTCATCACATGGGCAGGCGCTGCGCGAAGCGTAGGAATCAAAAGGGCCGCAGAATCATCTGCGGCCCAGTCGTGCGACACGCACAGGTCTTGGGCAACAACGTGCAGCCTCCCCGTCAGATATGCGGTTAGCTGCCCTTGCGGCCGAGCAATGCCCATGAGCCGGACACCACCAGTCCGGCAAGAGCGACTTTGACCACGTCCGGTACCAGGAACGGATAAAGACCCCAAGCCAGGATCGGTTTATCCCAACCCAAAACAGTGCCAAGCCAGAGCAGTCCGGGAATGTAGATGATCACGGCGCCGACAAGGGCCGCCGCGATCGCAAGCACGGGATGCCGCGCAAAACCGCGGTCTGCCAGCCAACCCGTTGCAACCGCCGCCAGCAGGTATCCAAGCAAATAGCCACCTGTTGGGCCAACCATATACGCCAGACCCAAACCTTTTGCAGGGGTGCCTGTGAAGACGGGAAGGCCGGCGGCGCCCTCAATTAGATAAAGCAGCACGGTTGCGCCAGCCAGCCGGGCACCGAGCGTCAAGCCGAGTGCGAGCACCACGAACAACTGCATGGTCATATTGACCGGCAGGAGCGGAACGCTAATTTTGGCTGAAGCCCAAAGCAGCAAGGAGCCGAGCACCACGATGGCGGCCTTATAGGGCAGGCTCGCATCAAGCGCCGGCCAAAGCCGTGTCGCCAGGGTGGAAGAAGAAGCGTTCATAAGCGTGTGTCCTATCATCATGATCCCGTTCGGCGCGATATGATGCAGACCCAGTCAGATTTGGCAAGAACTGTTGATTGCTAATCGTGACCGGTCTTCTGATATCTGTCGAGGGGGCGCGGCGGCGGTCGTCACCTACCGTGCAACGTCGGTGGTTCGCTGAGCTGGGCTGCCCAGGTCGACGGCGGGATGGGGAAGATGGCTACGGGTGGCGCGACGCCGCGTATTAATGATGCACTTCTCGAACTCGGTGCGCCGGCCTTCCGGCAGCCAGTCGAGATAAGGGCGCCAGAACGGCTCGACGCTGTGGGGGGGCTTGGTGGTGCGCACGGCGCCCGGCCGCCGCGGCAGCGTCTCAAGATCCTGCTCATCAAGCCATTGATGTGCAGCCTGCCAAATCGCCAGCGGCGGCTGTCGGTTTTTCGTGGCTTTGATCTGGACGATCGACGGCGTTGCGGATTTCGCCGGCGTCGGTCCAATTTCGATATCGGCGACGGGCGTACCGTCCTGGCGGATCGAGAAAATTCGAATGAGGCCGGTTGCCATTCTGTCGGCATATTGGTCCAGGCAGTTGTGCATCGCCTTGCTCTCATGGAGGAAATCATCGAGCGTCACCAGTGGTACAAAATCGTAGCCACCATGGTGGCCGCCAGAGAGCCAAACCGATTCAATGCCATCGCCGAGCAAACAAGCAAGATCGACCCGTCGGCGCCAGCGCATCAGCTCTTCCATGGCACGGCGCAGGCCCATTTTCGGAGACCACGGCCGATCAATCAGGCGATAGCCAATCGTTTCGGGATGATTGCTGTGCCAGGCCCAACTTGCCATATAGAGAAATACGAGCCTGCGCCGCGAGGGCGCGACCGAACCGCAATGCTTCGCGACCCATAGTGCAAAACCGCTGTGGCACGCTTCGCCGGCAAAACTGACCTGTTCCAGCCAGTCGCCCGCAATGTGTGCTTTTTCCGGAATGAAATTGCTAATCTTCGCGGTGAACTGGTCTTCGCCCGGCAGCTGGCGGATCGGTCCGCGAAACGCCTCCGGCGGCATCTTGCGCAACCAGAGCGGTAACGCCAACTGCTGCGCCGCCAATCGAAGCGAGCCGCCACTCAGGATTGTATTGAATGCCGCCGCCCGTTGCTCGACGGTACCAACGTTGCTGACGAGCGCGACCAGCAGACCTGGAAAGCTGTCAGCAAGATCTTCGGCTTGTGGGGCACAGCATGTCAGGGCTGCGACGCGGTCACGAAACAGCGGCGCAAACCGATTCAGGCGCCGGGCACGGCATGCCGCGCGATTGCCATCCAGCTCCGCAGCGTTGTTGTTTTTACGCATGACCACCGTCCCTTAATGATGCCCGGCCGCGGACAATCTTTGTAGGGGCGCAAAATGGCAAAACGCCGGTCAGATCATGGCATTGTTTCGGTCTACTTGAGCGCCGAAAGTCCTTTTGCGAAGCCGCTCAGCGAGATCGGAATCCCGATACCGGCTTCCTCCGTTTGGAAAATGACGAAGATCGCTGTCTTGCCTTGTGAGAGTTGCTGGGTCAGATCGTCTTTCACGACAACCTGGGCGTAACAGGCAAACGTGTGACATCGCAGGAACGGCGCATTGCCGACATCCTTGCCGTCGATCTTGAGGCCGAGGCCCGGCGGCAGCAGGATGCCAAGCGGTGCGAACACGCGCAGCACGCGCGTCCCGTTGGAGAATTTCTGAAAATAGACCGTCAGGCCGACATTGTTGCGGTCCTCGGCCGTGACACTCTGAACCAGAGCGCAGACTTTGTTGCGAGAACCGGGCGGCGGCGGCTTGCATACCACCTGCCAGTCGCCGTGTTGAGCAACCACGTCACCGTCGACAGGTCGTTGTGCGTGCGCTGACGATGCGGCCAGCAGTACCATCGCGACGCATAAGACGGCGAGGTTTCGAACCTGCTTCCAGAAAGCCAGCTGCTTTTCTGCAAGGATCCGTTGGACCTGGATCCGTTGGACCTGGATCCGTGGGGCCAGTATTCGTGGGGCCAGTATTCGTGGGGCCAGTATTCGGGGGATAATAATCCGGGGCGACGTTGCCGCATGGCCGGCCTGCTTGGCCGGGCTCATCGTTTGATCGATCGGATTGTCTGCGCTGCTCGCCAGTTGCCGCACGTCACCTCGCCCTTTTGCCAATTTGGATGGATGGTCGCCACGCACACCCTGTGCGCAACGATTGGGACCGAATTACGCCGTAGCGCAGGTCTGAATTGACACGCAAGACGTCAAATAAATGTACAATAGTCCCACTGAGACGTTTCGAGCACTTGTACTCCGCGCTGAGGTACGTAGGAATGCTGCGAAACCACGGCCACTCATCTACTTTGACGCGAGCGATCTCGGCGCTGACGGGGCATCAAGCATGAACAACACAACAAGAACATGGTCTTTTCTTGGACTGGCCTTTGCCGCGCTTGCGCTGCTTGGCGGAGCAGCGATGGCGCAGGGAATGGGCCAGCCGGAACAAGGGCAGATTGCCTTGCAGGGCGCAGCGACGCCGGTCATGCAGGAGATCCACACGTTCTACGATATGGTGAATTACATCATTATCGCCATCACCATTTTTGTTCTGGTTCTCATGCTTGTCGTGCTGTTGCGATTCAACCGCGCCGCCAATCCGACACCGTCTTCGACAACCCACAACACGATGATCGAGGTGATCTGGACCGTTGTGCCGGTTCTGATCCTGGTATTCATCGGTATCTTTTCGTTCAAGCTGCTGTTTATGCAGTACGAATACCCGAAGCCTGACCTGACAATCAAAGCAACGGCGAACGCATGGTTCTGGGAACACAGCTATCAGGATTATGACGATGTCTCTGTCACGTCGACGATGCTGACGGACGAGGATCTGCTCAAAACCAAGCTTGGTGATGACAAGTTCGAGGCGCAATTCGGCAAGCTGGAAGGCACCGTGCGCTCCCAGGCTATGTATGCCGCGGCAAAACCGCTCTGGGCTGAACGCAAACTGGTGCGGCAACTGTCTGTCGACAACGCGATTGCTGTCCCGCTCAACGCCGTCGTCCATGTCCTGGTTGCTTCCAACGATGTCATTCATGGTTGGAACATGCCGTCGTTCGGTTCAAAGACTCAGGCCGTCCCTGGTCGTGTCGCCGCGACGTGGTTCAAGGCGACAAAGACGGGCATGTTCTACGGGCAATGCTCGGTATTGTGCGGTCTCAAGCACTCCGGCATGCCAAAGGCGATCCGGGTTGTTGAGCAGGGCGTGTTCGACAAGTGGATCGCCGCGGTGAAGGCGGACAAGATGGAAGACGCCAACAAAATTCTGGCGGCAGCCGGCAACGGTGACACCTCGAAAAAAGTTGCCAAGGCTGCGCCCGCCGCTACGGCGAACTAGGAACCGGGATATACGGCCGGTGCCGCCGCGGCGCCGGATGACATGAAAGGCGCACTGCGCCAATGCACACTGGCCGGCTTTGTCTGATTGCGTTGAAGCTGGATCATTGAAGGGAAGGGCCTGACGGAAAATGGCGAGTAAAGCAGGATACGGCGGTGACGCCCACGATGATGACCACAAGCCAGGTTTTGTGGCACGCTGGCTCTATTCGACGAACCACAAGGACATCGGCACGCTCTATCTCATCTTTGCGATGATTTCCGGCATCGTGGGCGGTGCTTTGTCGGTTGGCATGCGCATGGAACTCGAAAATCCGGGCATGCAGTACTTTGCCAACGAGCACATGTACAATGTGTTCGTGACAGGCCACGGACTGATCATGGTCTTCTTCATGGTCATGCCGGCCATGATCGGCGGTTTCGGCAACTGGCTGGTGCCGCTCATGATCGGCGCGCCGGACATGGCGTTCCCGCGCATGAACAACATCTCGTTCTGGCT
>JAGDYV010000051.1:0-43179 GCA_049116495.1 Hyphomicrobiaceae bacterium
TTTTGATGGCCGATGAAATCAATCGCGCCAGCCCGCGCACGCAGTCGGCGCTATTGCAGGCAATGCAGGAACACCACGTCACGGTGGCTGGTGCCCGACACGATACGCCGCAACCGTTTCATGTTTTGGCAACTCAAAACCCGCTTGAGCAGGAAGGCACTTATCCGCTTCCAGAAGCACAACTCGACCGCTTCCTTTTACAGATCGACGTCGACTATCCTGATGAGCAGGCCGAACGCCGGATGCTGATCGCCACGACTGGTACGCTGAACGCGAAGGCTGCGACGGTGTTGTCCGGTCTCGAAATTATGGAGATTCAGCGGCTTGTTCGCCAAATGCCGGTGTCCGATAAGGTCGTAGAGGCCATTCTTGCCTTGGTGCGTTCTGCCCGCCCAGGCGAAGGCGCCAGTGAAGTGACGAACAAATACGTGGCCTGGGGCCCGGGTCCACGTGCCAGTCAGGCGCTGATGCTTGCGGTGCGCGCCAAGGCGCTGCTTGATGGCCGTCTTGCTCCATCGGTCGACGACGTTGTCGATTTGGCTGAACCAGTGCTCAAACATCGTATGGCTCTGACCTTTACCGCTCGAACGGAGGATCGCGAGATCAGTTCCATTATTGCCGATCTGACAAGCGCGCTGGAGTAGATCCAAGTGGCATTGATCGACCGACTAAGATCGGCGATAGGCGATATTGATCAGCCGGCGCCCGCACTTGCCACAGAAGGCGAGGCCCAGGCACTGGCAGACCGGTTGCCCGATCTGCTGGTTGAAGCGATGCGTGTCTCCAATACACTTGTGCACGGCATTCATGGTCGCCGGCGATCCGGGCCGGGGGAAACCTTTTGGCAATTCCGCCATTATGAGCAAACCGATGACGCTGCATTGATTGACTGGCGACGCTCCGCCAGTTCGGATCAATATTTCGTTCGCGAACGCGAATGGGAGGCAGCACACACGTTCTGGCTTTGGGCCAATCTGTCGCCGTCGATGTTGTTCAAGAGCCATCTGGCCTCGACATTCAAACGCGATCGCGGACTGGTCATGCTGCTGGCGGCTGCCGAGCTGTTGGTTCGTTCAGGGGAGCGTGTCGCCTATCTCGGTCTGACACGGCCAACTGCAAGTCGTCAGGCGGCGTCGCGTATTGCTGAGACCCTTGCAGCGCATCAGTCGGATGCCGCTTTGACAGAAAGCTTGCCGCCACCGCAAAGTATCCCGCGTCATTCCGGTGTTGTCCTGTTCTCCGATTTCTTGGATCCGCCGGCTGCAACAATCGAGCGTATGCGCGCGCTCGCTGACGCTGGAGCGCAGGGACATATGATCCTGATTTCGGATCCGGCCGAAGAAAGCCTGCCTTATGATGGCCGAACTGAATTTCTCGGCCCCGGCGGGCGTGAGGTATGGATAGCGGATCGTGTCGAAGCCATACGTAGTTCGTACCAGGATCGCCTGCGTGCGCACCGGGATGAACTGGCGGCCAGCGCCGCGCAGATTGGGTGGACATTCATGATCCACCATACTGACCGGCCCGCGGCGGAACCGTTGCTGAGCCTGTCAATGCGCTTGCAGGATCGATCGGCCAGCTTGGCGACCCTCGGGCTGACAAGGGGGATCGCATGAGTATCGGCGCCCTTGCTTTCCTGAACCCATGGCTGCTTGGCGGTCTTGCGGCGTTACCCATCATCTATTGGTTGCTGCGCACGGTTCCGCCGAGCCCGCGCCAGGTTGAGTTTCCGCCGACGCGGATATTGGTCGGTCTCGATAATCGAGAAAAGACACCGCACAAGACGCCGTGGTGGTTGATGTTGATCCGGCTGCTCGCGGCAGCACTGATTATTTTGGCCTTGGCTGAGCCGGTGCTCAACCCGGATCGCGGCAATGCGTTGAAAGATGGTGGTCCGGTCGCACTTGTGGTCGACAATGGTTGGAGTGCTGCTGCCGGCTGGTCGGAGCGCTCCTTGATGATCGATCGCTTGATTGACGAAGCCGAAAGTCGCGGTCGGCCACTTGTCGTCGTTGCTACCGCTGCGGCTGCGAATGTTGCGGCACGCATAGAAGCCCCTGGAGATGCGCGTATTCGTGCCGCCGCGTTGGCGCCGCAGTCGCACCCCCCCGATCGCAAAGCTGCAATCGACCGTCTCAAGGCCGCGCTCGGAAAACGCACGAACGCAAGCGTGGTTTGGCTTAGCGATGGCATTGATCACGGCCATGCCGGGCCATTCATGGAAGCTATTTCGGATCTCGCTGGCAATGGTTTCACCGTGATTGAAACCGGGGATGGTGGCGAGGCGCTGGGTGTATTAGCCACCGTTGGCAAGGGCGGGCGGCTCGATGCGAATGTTTTGCGCGCAGAGGGCGGCGCGCGTGAAGGCCTTGTTCTAGCTCTTTCCAGCCGTGGTGAGCGGCTGGGGGAATCGCGTTTCAAGTTCGCACCGGATGAAAGCCGCACGACGGTCTCGTTCGATATGCCGCTTGAGTTGCGCAATCAGGTTTCACGCATCGCGCTTGCCACCGAACGCTCCGCCGGTGCCGTCAGCCTGATGGATGCGCGCACCAAGTGGAATCGCATTGGCTTGTTGTCCGGAACGGCGCGTGAGGAAGCACAACCGCTGCTCGATCCGCTCTACTATATCCGCAAGGCAGCCGGTCCGTTCGCTGAATTGACGGAGACCGACGATGCAAACCTTGCATCGGGTCTGAAGCGTATTCTGGCGCAAAAGCCGTCTATTCTGATCCTCGCCGATATCGGCACGATCGCCGATGAAGCGGCCACCGACGTCAAGAAGTGGACGGAGAATGGAGGCGTCCTGGTCCGGTTCGCTGGCCCGCGCCTTGAAAAGGGCGGTGATGAACTCATGCCAATCCCGCTGCGTCTCGGTGGCCGTGAACTGGGTGGGGCGCTCTCGTGGTCAACTCCGCAACCGTTGGCAGAGTTCGGTGATGACAGCTTGTTTTCAGGACTTGAAGTACCACCGGAGGTTCTGATCCGTCGGCAGGTCCTCGCCGACCCGACACGCCTCGGTCCGGGCGTAGACGTCTGGGCGCGCCTCAAGGATGGAACACCGCTCGTCACGGCGTCCAAACTGGGGGACGGTCAGATTGTTCTGTTTCATGTTACAGCGAATACGAAATGGTCGAACCTGCCACTTTCCGGGCTGTTCGTGAATATGTTGCGCCGCCTTGCGACCCTCGGGAAATTGGGCGGCAGTTCAGAAGGTTCCGGTACTTTGACACGTGATGGCGGTTCGACCCGCGAGACGTCACAATCGGTGCTGCCACCGATCCAGGTGCTGGATGGCTATGGCGCACTTCGCGCTCCGCCACCAACGGCTCAGGCCGTACCGCGTGGCAAGTTTGACAAAGCCACGGCATCGATTGCCACCCCGCCGGGCTATTACGGGGCCGCCGGTCGGCCACGCGCGCTTAATGTAATAGCGGAAAAAATGGATTTGAAACCTTTGCCATCGCTTCCTGCCAGCGCCATTCGGCGCGCCTACGAAGGCCAAACCTCGACACCGCTGAAACCTTGGTTTCTGGGCGCTGCATTGGGGCTGCTGTTTGTCGATGTTATAGCCATCATGCTGCTCGCCGGTGGTGGGCTCTTTTCGCGACGCAAGTCTGCGGCGGCGGCTACAACTGGTGCGATAGCCGTTCTGATGGCCGGCACGGCGATGTTGCTTGCAATGGCCCCATTTGACCAGGTGGCGGCGCAAGCCAATTCTCCGCCGCCGTCGAACGTAACTGCGCAGCCGACGGCCAAAGACCAGCGCGATGACGCGCTCGCCTTGAGGATTACGAGTCGCGTCACGTTCGGCTACGTCATGACCGGTGAGGCGACAACCGACGCTACCAGCCAGGCCGGTCTCGCTGGTCTCGTTAAGGTGCTCACAGCCCGCACGGCGGTCGAGCCCGGTGATCCGATCGGCGTCAATATCGAGCGCGATGAGATCGCTTTCTTTCCACTGCTCTATTGGCCGGTGACAAAAAGCACCAAACAGCTTGCGGCGCCGGTACTCGCGAAGATCGATGCCTACATGAAGCAAGGCGGCATGATCATCTTCGATACGCAGGATTACGGCCAGGGTATTCCGTTCCGGTTGACGCAGCGATCCAGCAACGATCAGCAGACGCCATTGCAGCGTTTGATCGGCCGGCTCGATATTCCGCGTCTAGAACCGGTGGCGGAAGGGCATGTGTTGACCAAGTCGTTTTATCTGCTGCGGAGCTTTCCAGGACGCTGGGATGGCGGTCAGCTCTGGGTCGAAGCGGGCGGCGCATCCTCTTCGGAAGGCAGGGATCGCAAAAGCCGCGTTGATGGTGTCAGCTCTATTCTTGTTACCTCCAATGACCTTGCGGCAGCATGGGCGCTTGATGATCGCAACTTGGCGATGTTCCCTGTTGTGCCCGGCGGTGAACGACAACGTGAAATGGCCTATCGCACGGGTATCAACATCGTCATGTATGCATTAACCGGCAACTATAAAGCCGATCAGGTTCACATCCCGGCGCTGCTTGAGCGCCTTGGGCAATAAGCATGCGAAGCTGGCGGGTGAGAGTGAAATAATGTCGTCCAACTGGTCACTCGATTTTGCGCCGATGCTGCCGCTGCCGGTTTACTGGGCGGCGGTGATCATGGCCGTGTTTTTGGTTTCGTTGCTCTTGCTGCGCGGCAGTCGTGGTGCGTTGATGCGTGCGCTGGCGCTCGGAGCCCTGATCTTCGCGCTGGCCAATCCGACATTGCGCCAGGAAGAGCGTGAAAACCTCGGCAATATCGCCATTGTCATTCTCGATGAGAGCACCAGTCAGACGCTAGCCGAGCGTCCGGCGCAAGCCGCGGCGATCCGTAAAAACCTGGAGGCCAAGCTTGGCCGTATCGAAAACCTCGAAGTCAAATGGGTGACCTCATCGCGACCGAGCGATAATGCGCGCGCGGGCACCAACGTGTTTGCCGATCTCAATCGCGCCCTTGCGGATACTCCGCCAGACCGACTTGCCGGCGTCATTATGGTTACCGACGGTCAGGTGCACGATGTGCCCAAGCAGGCCAAGGATCTTGGCTTCGATGCGCCCGTGCACGCGCTCCTGACCGGTCGGCCGAAAGAGTTCGACCGCCGTATCGAACTGATCAAGGCGCCGCGATATGGCATTGTCGGCCAATCTCGCGAAATTGAGCTCGTTATTCGCGAGACAGGCGCGAAACCGAAAAATGGCGATGCGCCGTTGACGCTGCGGGTGCGGCGTGAGGGTGAAGCAGACGAAGACCGCGGTGTTCGTGTCGGCCAGCGCCTGAAGATCCCAATGAAATTCCCTCATGCCGGGCAGAATATCGTCGAGCTTGAGCTTTCGGCGACGGATGGTGAGCTGACAATCGCCAACAATCGTGTTGTCGTTGTTGCAGAGGGCGTGCGCGAGAACCTGCGCGTCCTGCTGGTTTCGGGAAAGCCGCACGCCGGTGAACGCACTTGGCGCAACCTCTTGAAATCGGATGCCGCCGTTGACCTGGTGCACTTTACCATTCTGCGCCCGCCGCAAAAACAAGACGGCACGCCGATCAATCAACTTTCGCTGATTGCGTTTCCGACGCGAGAGTTGTTCTCACAAAAAATTCGTGAGTTTGATCTCATTGTGTTTGACCGCTATGAGCATCGCGGCATCCTGCAGTTGCTCTATTATGACAACATCGCACGCTATGTTGAGCGGCATGGCGGTGCGTTGCTGGTGGCAGCAGGAGAAGCCTATGCCGGCCAGCAGAGTATCGTGCGCACGCCACTCTTTCCGGTGCTGCCCGCGATGCCGACCGGTGATATTATCGAACAGCCCTTCCGCCCTCGTCTCACCAAAGACGGCATTCGTCATCCCGTCACGCGCGACCTGCCGGGTGGCGCCATCAAAGATCCCAACTGGGGGCGATGGTACCGCCAGATTGACGTCATCCCTGAACGTGGCCGTTCAGTGATGCAAGGCGTCGCTGACAAGCCGCTCTTGCTGCTCGACCGTAAAGGCAAAGGCCGTGTCGCGCTGCTCACTTCCGATCAAGCCTGGCTCTGGGCGCGACGGTATGATGGCGGCGGGCCGCACACGCAGTTGCTGCGCCGGCTTTCGCACTGGCTGATGAAAGAACCGGACCTCGAAGAGGAGCGTCTGCGCGCGACGGCCAAAGGGCTCATTATTACTATCGAGCGGCGCTCGATGGAGGATAAGGTTGCTGGCCTCACGGTGTCAGAGCCGGGCGGCAAGTCATCCCAGTTACAGCTGACCGAGGCTGGCCCGGGACGCTGGCAAGCGTCGATGACTGCAACCCAGGCCGGGCTCTACAAGTTTCAAACGAAATCGTCGACGGGTAAGCTGACCGCGGTCGCGCATGCCGGAATAGCCGACCCGCGCGAAATGTCTGAAGTGACGGCAACCGATAAGAAACTGCGCTCTGTTATCGAGGAAACCGGTGGCAGCGTCTATTGGACCAAGACACGCAACCTGCTTTCTTCAAGCGACCCGGCCGATGTCACGGTGCCGCGCGTTACGATGCTGACGGCAGCACGCGTGCTGTCAGGTTCGAACTGGATGGGTCTGCGCGATCGCGAGGCTTACGTCACGCGCGGCGTACGTTTAACACCGATGTTCACCGGCCTTGCCGCACTGGCCGCTCTGTTGTTTTTGATCACTTTCGCTTGGTGGCGCGAGGGGCGCTGACGGACGGCGCAACGACGCGGCTCTTGGACCGCAAGAATGCACGGCCTCACCCTTTGCGGTCAGGCGGCTCTCTCAAGTTCCGCTTCGGCAGCATGCTCGGCCCATTTAAGGATTTTTTCCATTTCCGGTGGTGAGCCCGAGCGCAGGATCCGTTGTCCGTCACGGGTTGATGCAAACTTCAAGATGTCGGCACTGAGAACATCACCTGATACCGCGCAAATGTCGCCAGGCGTAGTATAGCCCGCACCAACCAACAGTTGGGCGTGTGTGCCGCGCAGATGAGGTACGGTGCACACCAGCCGTGCCTGCATCTGCCAGTCCTCAAGTCGTTGGGTTGAGATGTGTCGCACGCTGATGCGCTCGGCAAGATTGGCTGCGTCCGCGGCGAGCAGATCGCGCACGAGCTCTATGCCGTGAGGCGTGAGGTGCTCTGCAGTACGTGGGCCGATCGATGGCGCCCGAACGATTTCGTCAGTCATTTCGAGATAGAAGCGCTTGCCGTCGTCAGTTTCATCGCTCCCTTCCCAATCGCGCTGGGTCGCCTCGAAGGCATTGGACTTCAGTGACAGTGATTGGTCGACGTTTTGGCGCTGGTTGTCTTCTTGGCTCCAGGGCTTGTCAGCAAAGTCGCGGTCGGCTTGTTCGCGGCGGCTTTTCAAGTAGCGTCGCCGTTCCTGCCGGGCGCTGCGAATGCGATGCTTGGACCGGTGTTGAAAACGACGCGCAGATCGTCCACCGGATCGGCGGGAACTGTTGTGGCTGTCACGTGCTTGGACCTCTCCATCGAGCCGCTCCAGCAGTCGAAGAATTCGCTGCCAATCCCGATCCGATGGGCCGCGCGAGCTTGATGTCTCGCGATGCGAGTTAGGGCGCCCGCTGGGTGCGCCGTCGCCGTGCGTGCGTTCGCTACGCTGAGTTGCTGCACTTTGGCTCGATGACAGGTGATCAAGTTTTGCGGCGACGGCGCCCAGACGCTGCTGCACATCGCGCATGCGTTCGTCGAAATGCCTAATAAGCTCCGGCAAGGTGCTGGTGATCTTGGCATCGGCTGTAGAAGATGTGTGACGTTCTCGATCACGGTCTGAGGCCTGCTGCGCCGTGTGTTTGGTGGCACGTGCCGTTGTGCCAACATCGTTCGGCGCGCGCTCGACGCGTAGCTGGAACGGATCGCTCTCATATTCTGCAACAGAATGTCGTTCCGTGCGGGTCTGTTTTGCAATGTGGCTTGCGTCCGGAGCGTGACGTTGCCGGCTCTGTGGAGGCTGCATTCGCCCGTCATAGCGCTTTCTATCGCGTTCTGCGCCGCCGTCTCGATGATGGTTATTGACACTACGTCGATCACTTGCGGTTGCGCGCCGCCGTCTCACGTGCTGTGCAAATTGCAGGAAGGCGCCGCCGTCCAACTCGCGACCATGACCAAGCAGTGTTTCGACAACGTCGCGAATGGTGACCGTATTGCGCCCGGAGACGGCTGCGCTGTGTTCGGCGCGCCTTAGCGCTTGCAAAAAACCTGTCGAAGCTTCCGGAGGAGAATTTGTTGCACCGGGCGCGGCGGCTTCCATCTGATGTGCGGCGACTTGCATGAGATTGTGGATGTCAATGTGGTGGTTTGCAAAGGCTTCACGAGCCGCTGTCGTCTGCATCAGCGCCAGCAGGAGATGTGAGATATCGATCGTCGACGAACCTGCCGTTCGGGCCAGTTCTTCCGCTCGATGGCAACTCGCCAACAGAGCTTCTTCGGCAAAGACACTGCCCACTGTTTGCGATCGTAGCTGCTGTCCGCAACACGCACATGTCGTCATGGTCCGGGTCCGCCCTGCAAGATCCACTTACTGCCGTTTGCCTGACCTGAGCGAGATTTGGAATGTCCGTGCGCGCTCTATCCACATTTTTTAAGAATATCAGTTCTCTAGGCGCGGTACTTGGCGTTAAAGAAAACAAATGAGAGACGTGTGCTCCTCCACAATCGTTGTTATGCACCAAAGCTTCAGCGCGCAGGGCGGTAAGTAGTCTTTGGAACTCTTACCGCGCCGGACAGATTTGCCGTGATCACCTAACACCAAAAGCTTGGTTTCTTGGACGATCGGTTGCAGGCGCTGACTGTCCTTGTTCGACGCGCTCTCGCTACACGGTGTTTATGGCGCTTCTTTATGCTTGCCGCTTTTGGCCGAGGCGACTGCACGCGTGCCGTGGAGGGTCGCGTTGAACGCCGTTTCCGAAGCTTTTTTGAATGGCACGGACGCGCCTCAACGCGCGCGCTCCAACCTTTTTCCGCTTTGGCATAGCTAACGACCTTGCTTGCGGCATGCCGGTAGAAAGCCCAATGCGCCCCATATTCCCAGGCAGTAAAAGCGCGCCATTCCTTTATCGCAGCATTCTTGGCGAGCCTCTTTGTGCGGCCGTCGGCGCCGCCGGTGTGGGTGTGTTCCTCAAAACAGGTTTTGTTGCCCTCAACACGCCAATTGTGGGCAGAGGCAAAACCGCTTTCATCGGCAGATGCCTGCAGCGCCAAGACGATGCATATGCCAACGACCAAAGTCGACAACAGGGTGCGTTTCATTCGAAGTTCCCAGAATTGGATCTTTTCTGGTGGCGACGCACATTTGAAACCTACCATCCATGAATCATCTCAGTATCAATTCGCATGATGCTGGACAATAGATTTTGAATAACTGTTTCGCGATATTCGTTTAAGTGATGCAATCGAGCGACGTTCAAATAGGCATCGTGTAAGCTGTGTCGCTGCGATAATATCTATATCGGGTTAGAAAACCCTTCGAAGAAATCGGCGATTGGCACCGCTAGAAATTCAGACACTGTCAGCAGTTGATCGGCTGGCATCCGCATCTCGCCGCATTCTATGCGCTCAACATCTCGCAGCGAAATGCCTAATTCAAAAGCCAATCGGTTCCGGGTGACACCGCGTCGGGCACGAAGATCGTGCAACCGTTTGCCAACGTGCGCGTCGATCGGTTTGATGTCCAGAGCGGGTTTGGACGATTTAACGTCTAGGATTGCGTCGACGGCAGCGCTCGCCTCTTTGGCCAGAGCGTTCAGGCCGTCCTTTTCGTGCTGCGCGCAAGTTGACCTCGGGTATGGGGCCAAAACGCATAACACGCCTATGGTGTGCTGACTGCGGGCAACGATCGGTGCACCGGCATAAAAGCGGATAAACGGCTCGCCGGTCACAACCTCGCCTGCATTGAAGCGTTGATCCTGGCGAGCGTCCTCAACGTACAAAATATCGTCGCAAGCGTTTAAGATTGCATGCGAACACAATGATGCAGAACGGGGCGTTTCGCTGATCGTCAAGCCTACTTTGGAAAGGAACCATTGGCGGTGCCTGTCGATCAGTGATGTCAACGCAAAGGGGGTTTGAAAAAGCTTTGCGGCCCTCAGGGTTATCGCATCGAATGTTGGATGCCGCGTGCTGTCGAGAAGCCCTGTACGATAAAGCGTCTTCAACCGATCCCTCTCACTGAAGGGGATTGGGGCGATAAGAGGCGGTGCGGATATCGTCTGAAATGACATGATTCTCTAAAAATGCCTTATGGGCGAACGCGACGAGCGACACACCAGAACATGGCCTTATATTAACGACCGTTTTCTGGCGTACCGATGTCATGTGAAAGGACATCGATCTCATTGACAACTCTACGAATGCTCATGAGTAACTCTCGAGCATTCTCCAAATCTCTTGTTGCCAAAGCTTCGTCGAGTTCATCCCTGAGGCGATCCAGATTCGCCAGCATTGGGGCGAGCGCCACTCGTGATGGGGTGTTCGATGTTTTGACGATCTTCTTGATCATGATTTTTCTCATGATTGCATCTTTTTGAAATTACGACACAGGAGATGAAACTCAGGATTGCGCTGATGACTGGGTATCCTCACATGCGGGTCGGCGGTCCGTCAATTCGGTGGGTTCGCCGTTCGACTTGACAGTCGATATCGCTTGTGTGGAGCGGAATCTGGAGCACCGGCCGCCTCAATGGCAAGATCGTATACGCCTTTAACTCATCCACGGAATACAACCGGCACCGTAGTATCCAATTTATCACACCAAATACGACTCGCATAAACAAAGCTCAACCTTAGGTAGATGTGATTGGTGGGTCGCTATGGTGCCTCGCAGTGCTCGAAATGCCGCGATAAATTCCAATCCTGACGAGCGAACAAATCAAGCGAAATGCTTTGATGTCGCGGCATTACGGCCATTGGTCGATGAGCTGACGATACATCACGGCCCTCGAGCGCTTCTGGGTGAATTTATCTTGCATGCCTGCGCGGAATGTAAGCGCCGAGGTGTTCGGCTTTTCTTCGCGCCGATCAGCTGGTTGTACGACATCAATCGTTGCAATCAAGACAGCTGGTCGCCGCTGCTGTCGATCTTTGACCACCGCTTTCGCCAGATCAATCGTGACAACTCGTTTTGTATAGTCGGTCTCAACAACAACAATGAAATCATCTATACGCGGGCTGCCAGGCTGTATCATCTCGGACACGATCGGGCCGACGCAGATTTCGGCAGTTTGACAGAGAAGATGCGCCATCTTTACGGGCAACCTTCTGACGCGCCGAATGAAAACGAGAGCTGGACGCTTTCAGGCCAAGCTGCCGTTGCCATGCGTTCGATTAGCGGACGGGTATCCTTTTCCGGGGCGGTTTGGTGCCATCCGTCGTTCAGAAAGCGCGGCTTCACGTCGATCGTGTCATCGATTGGCCGGGCCTGTTCGCAGGCCATTTGGGACAATGACTATACGGTCACCTTTATGGCCAAAAGCGTCGTTGAAGGTGGACATGCCGACAAGACAGGATACAGCAACGTCTCCTGGACGGTGCATGCCCGAAACGCCTCGATTGGCGATCTTGATATTGCATTTCTATGGATCGATCGGAACGAGGCGCTCAACCATATTGTCAAGTTGCTAGATACTGTCCTGCCGCAAGTTGATCGATTGGTCGTCGACCGAGGAGGAAATCAAAAGCGCGTCGCCATTTCCTAATTGCTGGGGCAGCAAAAGACGCCAATACCGCAGCCGCTCCAATGTTCGATTGCCGTTCATGCACGACAACGCATCAACTTTTTCCAGGATTGGATGCTGCTGTTCGAACGCTCTCAAGTACGCCTGCGATGCCTTGGCGACATAGTTTTGATTGGCGGTGCTTGTCAGTGATCGTCCCTTGAACGGGGCCAGACCGATGCCGCCGAGGACGGCATAAACCCCTTTGCCATGTCCTTCGAAATACATTCCGCCCTGCTTGGGCCTGCGAACCACGAGGAACTGATCACATAGGCTTGAAACGTACTCCTCACGGTCGTCGTTCCGATTGATGTCTATGCCATTTTCCCGCCATGCCCCGATCATCTTCTGCAGATTTTCAGGCACGGATGTGTCATCTGGTGCGACGGTCTGCCTGATGAAATTGTCAGGCTGCAAGGTTGCGGCGCGTAGGCGTTGCAATTCGCTGAGAAGTTCATTGAAGTTTGGAAGTATCGTGTGGGTCCATTCACGGTCAAAAATTCGCAGAACGTGGCGATGCGAGCGATTCAACTCAGCCAGCTGATAGAGCATGCTGATCTCGCCAGTGTCATCAATGGCGCAGGGCCGCATTGACACGCATACGGCTCGCGGATGCCTCTCAATCGCGATGTAGCCGAGATTGCGACATGCGTAATCGACGTAGGATGCTAGTGACATGCAGCGCGCCAGATCCTGCGATTGCCAATGCGTATAAGCATCAAACGACGCGCCGGTTGGAGCGATCAGCGTGTTGTTCAGCACTCGTGTTTGCATCCCTGACTTTGCCTCGTCGTTGGCAATAGGTAAAACTGCTAGACGGCGCGGATGGATTTGGACCCGACGGCCCCGACCGGCGGTCCATTGTCGAGAGAAAATGTTAATTGTCTATTCATCTCTTGGCTAGTGTTCCGTGCCGAACACTTGATAACGCACGAATGTCACAGCGCTAACCTGATGCGTAACCGAAAACGCGGCCGCTGAGCGTATTGCGATGTTCGTTGGCTGGGAGGCCCAAGCTCGGTTGATCTCAAGTAAGACATCCATCTTTTCGCGCCTTGCCTGAATTAAACTATGGTGGTGGTGCGCAATGTTGTGTGCCATAGTGACGTTGTCATGGTTGTGTCGCATCTGCTTTGGGTGTGGCGCATGAAAAGGGAACACAGTGAGGCCGGGCTGAATTCCTGGTTCGAATCTGTGGCCGCCCGCGCGACTGTAAGCGAAGACTGTCGGATTCACTGCCACTAGCATGAAATGCTGGGAAGGCGATTCGGCGGGTTGAAGCGCAAGCCAGGAGACCTGCCATGGCGTGGTGACCACACTCGAAGGCCGTCGACGGGACGGTCAGGAGGCGAAAGCAAATGATGACGACAGCCACAACTATTCATTCGACCAATTTTGCAGCCAGCACGCGCATGATTGCCGCCGTTCTATTCGTTGCTGGCGCCGCGCTCGTCTACACGATTGGCTTTGCAAACAGCACGACGTTGCATAACGCGGCACACGATTCGCGCCACGCGTTGGCTTTTCCCTGCCATTGAGCATCTGTCAATGCTAAATCGAATGTTGGCCGCCTGTCTCGCGGCAGGGATCCTTGCGGGCGCTGCTACGGCAGTCCTGCAGGAATTCACCACGACACCACTGATTATCCAGGCCGAGGCATATGAGATGCCGGCTGCTGCGGGCGTGGAGAAGTCTAGCAGCCATTTTGACAGTTGGCATGGTGCTCGATTAATCCATGTTGATGCCAGTCATGGTGCCGGTGATGCTGATGCGTGGGCGCCGAGTGCTGGCGTCGAGCGGACCTTCTATACCTCCATCTCTACCATCGCGACTGGTTTCGGTTTTGCGTTGATGCTGCTCTCTGCGATGATCATCGCTGGCGCACGGATCACGGCGCGTTCGGGTCTTGCATGGGGTGCGGCAGCGTTTGTAGCAACCGGTCTTGCTCCGGCCCTTGGACTCAGTCCGGAGTTGCCTGGCTCGGCGGCAGCTGAACTGGTTGCGCGTCAAAGCTGGTGGCTGGGCACCGTCATTGCGACCGCGGGCGGGTTGTTCCTCGCTTTGCGTCTCTCAACACCGCTGACGATTGCGGCCGGGATTGCGTTGATCTGTCTCCCGCATATCGTCGGAGCACCACACCCCGTTGAGTTTACCAGCAAGGTGCCGTCGGAGTTGTCCGGTCATTTCTCGTCTGCATCGCTGGTGGTGCATGCCGTCATGTGGGCGCTCGTTGGATCGGTTGCCGGCTATGTCTGGCAACACGGTGAGGACGAAACCATAGCAGCCTGAGAAACGCATTCCGGCTGCGCACGTTTTTCACTGAGTGCACATTCGGGGGCTGGGGTGCGGAGTGTCTGATGACTGCGGCGCGCATGACAACGATATCCGTCTGCACGATGTGTGGCGACGAGTCGGGTCTTCCAGAAGATGCGGCGCGTTGTCCGGGCCGTTTGCTTTTTGACAGGCTGAGCCAGCTTATTGCTGGCCAATACCCATCGTTAACCGTCAAATCCGCGCCATGCATGGCGGTTTGCGAGCGCCCGGTTACGGTTGCTTTTCAAGCTGCTGGTGCATGGGGCTACGTTATTGCCGGCGTCGATGCTGACCGACATATCGACGACGTCGTCGCCACCGCGTTCGCGATTGCGTCATCACAGCACGGCATTCCCGCAATGGCTGATCGGCCGCTTTTCTTCCAGGAAGGTGTTGTTTGCCGCGTGCCGCCCATCGCGTGACGGACGTCTGTTTCGAGGAGCAAGGCATGTCAAAAATTTGGATCTTGGTTGCACTCGCCGCTGGGTTTGTCGGCGGTATGGGCGCCTCTATTCCGCTGCAATCGAAAGCTGACCCGCAGCGGGCTGGAAAGTCGGTGCATGCGGGAGCTGCAAAATCGGACAATCAGCAGCAAAGCGGGCATGCCGGGCACGATCATAGCAAGATCGTCAACTTACCTGCCGGCCCGACGGCGCCGACGCTTGATTTCGACCTGCTCAAAGATGCTGCCGGTGGTTGGAACCTGCATATCAAGACCACGCATTTTGCATTCAGCCCAGAGACGGTCAACGCGCCCAATGAAGTCGGCCGCGGGCATGCGCACATTTATGTTGATGACAAAAAATTGGCGCGAGTGTACGGCGTCTGGTTTCACATTGCCGCGCTTCCTGCTGTGCCATATAAGCTGAGGGTCACCCTCAACGCGAACGATCATAGCACTATCGCCGTTGAAGGCGTGCCGTTGTCGGTGACGAAGGCCATCGCCGATTGATCAAGACGTTCGTCGCCAGCGCGCAACTGCGGCTGCACTCAGGCTGGATAAGAGCGTCGTTGAATAGCAGCATTTTCGACTGCTGGGCTGGCACGCGTTCTTACAAAGAAATCACCCATGGATTGCAACAAGATTGCACGACGAGCGATGCGCATTTAGTTTGTTCAAAGACTATTGACGATCCATTCTCTGTGAGCAGCGCGACAGTTCCGTAGTCGATTTCGCAACGAAGAAGAATCGCTCCTTGTGAATGCGTGCGTCGGCAAGGGGTGTCTCGTGATCCGTGATTTGCATGGCCAAGGAACCTTAGACGACCAAGCTGATTTTATTGTTGTTGGCGCCGGGACAGTGGGATTGCCGACTAGCGTCTTGCTCGCTCGCGCAACGGGTAAATCCGTCATTTGCCTCGAATCAGGCGGCGCCCATCAGGAAGCAGAAACACATCCACTTAACGAGGTCGTACATCTCGCCTCACCCTACGTGGGCGCGGCGACCGGTCGATTTCGTTGTCTGGGTGGTACGTCAACCCGATGGGGTGGCGCGCTCATTCCGTTTCAAGCCGCTGATCTTGCGAGTGATGACTGGCCGTTGTCACTTGCCGATCTCGAGCCTTATCTGCTCGACGTTGAATCGCTGTTTGACTTGGAGCCTGGTCCCTATTGCGACACGTCTTTTCCGTTTGATCTCGGTAAGGTCCACGTCAACCGTTTGGCGAAATGGCCGGCATTCAGAAAACGCAACGTAGTCGATCTTGTTGGCGAAGACAGCCGCAGACTCGAAAACCTGAACATCTGGCTGGGCGCTACGGTGGTCGAAGTCCGGGTCGGCCCGAACGGCGAAGGAGTCATGCTGCAGGCCCGTTCACTTGCCGGCGATCGCCTCCGGGTCTCGGCGTCGCGCTTGATCATCGCTGCTGGTGCGATCGAAACGACGCGCCTTGCGTTGCTTATCAACCAGCAGAACAGAGATGCGATCACAACGCCTAGTCCCCGTCTTGGTCAGTATTTTAGTGATCACATATCGATGGGCATTGCCGAAATCAAACCACGGCGATTGAAGGCTCTCAACAAGATCATCGGCTTCCGTTTCAGCGATGGTGGCAGCATGCGTAATATCCGCTTTGAACTCTCCGGTGATGCCGCAGCGCGCAAGCAATTGCCGCCCTGTTTCATGGATGTACGCTTTGATCTTCAGCGCGCTGGTGGGTTCGATGCCTTACGCGAGATTTACCGAACAATACAGAAACAGCAGCTGCCATCGTTCCGTTCAGTTTGCAACCTCATTGGCCATTTGCCCTGGCTGATGCGCGCTGTCTGGTGGCGTTTCGTACATCGACGTCTACTGTTTCCTGAAGGTTCTCGCCTCGTCGCCCACACCGTCATCGCGCAGGTGCCAGTCGCTGGCAACTATATCGCACTTAGCCAGACCAAGCGGGACCCGCTCGGTGTTCCGTTGGCTGAGATCAATTGGCGGATCAGCGACGCTGATGTCGATAACCTGAGCAGCGCGGCTCGGCTTTTTGAAGAGACTTGGACTGGAAGTGAACTTGCCAACTATGGCACGTGGCAGCAATTGCCACCGGGGACAAGCGCTGACACTGTCCAGAAGCCTGATGCTTTCCTCCATCCCACTGGGTCAACCCGCATGGCGTGGGATGCTGCTGATGGGGTCGTCGATCGCGATCTGTGCCTTTTCTCGCTTCCGCAGATTCAGTTGCTGTCGACATCCGTATTGCCGACGGCGGGAGGGACGAACCCGACGATGATGGTGATGCTGCTTGCGCTGAGATGCGTCGACCAACACGCGAAGGCATGATCTTGTTGGGAAGGCATTCGTGTCTCAATAGGACGCGGTGCCTTTTCCGATAGCTTGCCGTATCGTTCGACGTTGCCGATCGCGATGCCGAGCGACGCGCGCACGGGCGTATTGGCTACATCAACGCGAATTGAACTGAGATTTTAACCGAGGCGCCGCCTTGACCGCGCCGCGCTGGCGGGCCATCCATGATGCCTTGCTACCTTCCACCACACACCCCAGGAGCTTGCCATGGACCCGCTAAAGAGCGTGACGCTCGGGACGTCGTCGATGGCGGTGACCCGTCTGGGTTTCGGCGCCGGTACACTCGGCGACCCTTCCGAAATCACTTCCGACCATCAGGCGGAGCTCACCATCGAGGCGGCATTTGCCGCCGGCGTCGCCCATTTCGACACGTCGCCCTGGTATGGCAACGGTAAGAGCGAGCACCGTACGGGGCGGATCCTGCGCACCAAGCCGCGTGATGCGTTCGTGTTGTCGACAAAGGTCGGCCGCGTCTACAAGCGACCGGATGACCCGGCGACATTTCATCAAGCGCGCTGGGCTGGCGGTTTTCCCTTTGACCTTGAGTTTGACTACACCCGTGCCGGTGTGCAGCGTTCCTATGAGCAAAGCCTGATGCGCATGGGACTCACGACCGTTGACGCGTTGCTGATCCACGATCTCGATGCGCGCCACCAAAAAAGTGAGGAAGGTGTCCAGCACGCGCTTGGACAGCTGACCGATGGCGGCGGTTATCAGGAACTGGCCGATATGAAGGCGCGCGGCGAGATTGCCGCGATCGGCGCCGGCATCAATCACACCGGCATGATCCCGCGTTTTCTTGAGCGCTTTGACATCGACTTCTTTCTTGTTGCCATGCCGCACACGCTGACGGATCAGGAAATTCTTGATGACGAGTTGCCGCTTTGTCTGGAGCATGGTGCTTCCGTTGTGGTCGGCGCACCGTTTGCTTCCGGCATTCTCGCAACCGGCGCCGTCGAAGGTGCAAATTACCGCTATCAACCGGCAACGCCGGAGATCATGGCCCGCATTGCCAAGATGGAAGCCGTTTGCGCGCGATATGATGTGCCGCTGCCTGCGGCTGCGCTGCAGTTTCCGTTCGGGCATCCGGCTGTCGCGTCCGTGATTCCGGGACCGAATTCGCCTGAACAATTCCGCCAGATCAACGCTTGGATGCGCGTCGACATTCCGTCCGACCTGTGGGCAGACCTCAAGTCCGAAAAGCTGATTGATGCGGCTGCGCCGACGCCAGGTTAGTGCGCCGACACAGCGGCCCAATCGAGGCCGAACCTGGCCAGATACTTGCGCAACCGGTCGCCGTCGTTGGATGTGCTCCTTCTCAGGCGCGAAGCCGCGAAAAGCGATCGTCCGGCCTCGCTCATTGATCGCGACCGCCGACAGGTATCGATCACAAAGGCGAGTTGCGGCCGGTCGAACGGATCGATCTCGGCGAGGCGATCGGGCCCGAGCAGTTCTTTAAGCAGGTCATCGCCAGAGCCAGTGGCATTGGTTGCGGTTTCCCCCGCCCAACGCGTCTCAAGCCGGGCGATTTCATCTTCGACGACGCTGGTTGAGATCCGGCCGGACGGCGCCAGTGTGGACATGCGCGTTACGGCTGCGGCAAGATCTCGGAAGTTGCCCGACCATAGGGCGCCCGGCGACAGGGCGAATCGCAGAAATGCCTGTGATGCCTCCTTGTTGAACGTCACTCGATCGCCGGTTCGTTCGGCATAGCGCTGCAGTTCATAGTCGAGATTTGGCTCGATATCGTCTCGCCGTTCGCTAAGCCCCGGCAGCTTGTATGTCCAAAGATCCAGCCGGGCGAGCAGGTCTTGGCGAAATCGTCCTGCTTGCACCTCCGCGCTGAGATCGCGGTTGGTGCCTGCAATCAGCACAAAGTCGCTGGCGACTTCTTTGTCGGCGCCAACCGGCAAGAAGCGCTTTTCCTCGATTGCGCGCAGAAGCATTGCCTGCTCGTCGGCGCCGAGTTCACCAATCTCGTCGAGGAACAGTAGGCCTTTGTCGGCTGTCTTGAGCAATCCAGATCGGTCGGAGACGGCACCGGTGAACGCTCCCTTTTTGTGGCCAAACAATGCTGACATGGCCTGATCGCCGCGCAGGGTCGCGCAGTTCACTTCGATCAGGTCGCCTTGCACGCGATGGCGGGCTTTCTTCAATTCGTAAATTCGCCGCGCCAGTTGCGTCTTGCCGGCTCCGGTCGGCCCGGTCAGCAGGATGGGCGAGTCCGATCTGATCGTGACATGCTCGATCTGCTCGATCATCTTGTTGAACCGGGGATCGCGCGTCTCAACCCCGGATTTCAGGAAGGATGTCGCATCGGAGGTGTCGCGCCGGAAGCGTGCCGCGATCTGGTCGTACTTCGAGAGGTCGAGATCGATCGTCGTATAATTGCCGGGCCGACCATCGTCCCATCGTTTTGGCGGCGAGACTTGCAACAGTTGCCCCGGTAGGTAGCGTGCTTCCGTGAGAAGGAACATGCAGATCTGGGCGACATGCGTGCCGGTGGTAATCTGGATGAAATAATCTTCATTGTCCGGGTCAAACGGATAGTCCGATGCAAAATCGAGCAGTGCCGCGTAGACCTCGCCAAAATCCCACGGGTCCTTCAGCGGCAGATCATGGGATGCAACCGTTGTTTCCGGCGATATCTGGGCGATGTCCGCCATCACGACATTGCCGAGCCGGGCGTGTATCGGATTGCGCAGCAGTTCGTATCGGTCGACCACCAGATCCGGTTGCTGACACACCGCAACCGTTGGGCGCCATCGATTCCAGCGATCGGCGCCGCGTCCTTTATCGAGCGTCGTTCCCAGGAAGCCTATGACCACGGTTTTTCGCATTATCAAATTGTATCCAAAAATATATAAAACGATATAAAAATATATATTTTTTCAATTCATGGTTCCGTCAACCTTGCGTGAAAATCGGAGATTAACGTTTTTAAATAAGCGAAATCAATGTGTTAATAATTTTTGAAGTGCTGCCGCGCAGTTTGGCCCGTTGCTTGAAATGTACCGTGCCAGTTGCCGCCGACAACTGGCGGACGAAGCGATGGAGCCGATCATGGCGAACAAGGTACTTTTCGGAACTTTGCGTGGGATCAAGCGGGCACTTATCAGCAACCAGGCTGGTGGCAAGGCCTATGCGTTTGAAGATCGCGCGGCGCTTGCCCAGCTCGCAATGACGGGCTCGTTGGCTGATGCCTACTATGTCGATGCTGAAACGCAGCTTGCCGAGCTTCTTGAAGCGGCACGCCGGGTTGAGCCTGACTATCTGGCAAAGGCTGCGATTTACTCGCGTCGCAACGGCCACATGAAGGATACGCCGGCCGTGTTGCTCGCAGCGCTCGCTTCGATTTCGCCGGAGCACCTGTCACAGGCGTTTCCGCGGGTGATCGACAACGGTCGCATGTTGCGCAACTTCGTGCAGATCCTTCGGTCGGGTGCAACCGGTCGTCGTTCGCTCGGTACGCGCCCCAAGAAGCTGGTCCAGACGTGGCTGAATGCGGCCTCGGATGAGCAGTTGCTGCGTGCTTCGGTTGGCCAGTCGCCGTCGCTGGCGGACATCATTAAGATGGTCCACCCGAAGCCGGCGTCGAAAGAACGTGAAGCGTTCTACGCCTGGCTGATCGGTCGACCGGCTGATGTGCGGTTGTTGCCACGGTCTGTGCAGGAGTACCTGGCCTTCCGCGAAACGTCGGGTGGCGGGCCTGTACCGGACGTGCCGTTCCAGATGCTTACGGCACTGCCGCTCAACCAGCGGCAGTGGACGCGGGTTGCCGAGCGGGCCGGTTGGCAGATGCTGCGCATGAACTTGAACACGTTCCAGCGTCACGGTGTGTTCGAGCGTGCCAGTGTTCGCAGGTCGATCGCTGAGCGGTTGAGCAACCGGAACGCGATCGCAAAGGCACGGGTGTTTCCGTACCAGTTGCTGGCGGCCTGGATGAACATCGACCAGCGGGTGCCGTCGGAGATCCGCGATGCCTTGGCAGCTGCCATGGAAATTGCGGTTGAAAACGCACCGGAACTCGGCGGTCAGGTCGTGGTCTGCCCGGACGTGTCGGGCTCGATGACAGCTCCTGTCATGGGCCGGCGCAAGGGTGCAACGTCGGCGATGACGTACATCGATGTGGCAGCGCTTGTTGCCTCGGCGATGCTGCGTCGCAATGCGACAGCTCGCGTTATGCCTTTCGACACGAAGGTGCAGAACGTGAAGATCACGCCGCGTGACCGTGTTGTCGATAACGCCAAGAAGCTCGCTTCGTTCTGGGGCGGCGGCACGGCGTGCTCGGCACCGCTGGTCAAGCTCAACGCGGAAAAGGCCCGCGTCGACATGGTCATCCTGGTATCGGACAACCAGTCGTGGGTTGACCAGTCGTACGGTGGCGGCACGCGCGTGATGTCCGAGTGGGTGAAGCTGAAGCGGCGTAACCCGGACGCGAAGCTCGTGTGCTTGGACATTGCGCCATATGTGAACACCCCGGCACATGAGCGGCCGGACGTGCTCAACATCGGTGGTTTTTCGGACGTGACGTTCGATTTGATCGCCGACTTCGCCCGCGATCGCCTTGGCCGGGACCACTGGGCCGGTGAGATCGCCAAGGTGCGATTGTAGAAGAATGATGAGGCGCCACAGTTGTTGGTGGCGCCTCATCGAGCAGCGCCTCCGGGGGAATGCCGGCGGGACTACATGGCTTTACCCCAAAAGAAAGTCTCGTCAAACTCTTGTCCCCTGGACTGGCATATAAAGGAACACGTCGCAGCGAATGCCGGTGGAACTACATGTAAATCGCAAGGCCGCGGGTTCGATTCCCGTCCCTATGCCACGCGCACTGGCACGGGGTAACTTAGTGGTAGAGCATGCGAAGTTCGTTTCGCCAAAGAACATTGTCGCTGTGGCTGGGCCAATGGAACGATAGCATGAGAATATCGCGGCGAATGCCGGTGGAACTACATTAGGGACCATGAGGTCGCGGGTTCGATTCCCGTCCGGGCAAACGCCATAAGTCCCGGTAGCTCATTTGGCAGAGCGCATGGGTTATGTTTCGCCACTCCGTTGTCGTCGTGAACGAGGGCATACCGTATCGAAAGGAATTGAGACGCAGAGCAAGCCGTGGCGAATGCCGATGGAACTACATGCCTTGAACGCACCAGGTCGCGGGTTCGAATCCCGCCCGGTCCACCAACGCCCTGCCGGGGAAACGTAGGGGCCGGTAGCTCAGCGGTAGAGCGGGAAACGTTTCATCACACCCTTGTCGCTACGGCTTGCGACGCGTTTAAATCGATTGCCATGATTAAACTTGATGGTTCTGAAGGTGAAGGCGGCGGCCAAATACTCCGCTCGGCGTTGACCTTGTCAGCGTTGACCGGCCAGCCGTTCACAATCGAGAAGATTCGTGCTGGCCGCGCCAAGCCGGGCCTGCTGCGCCAGCACCTTACGGCGTTGCGTGCGGCGGCGGCCATCTGCGGCGGCAAGTACTCGGATGGTGCCACTGTGGGCGCAACCGAGCTCATGTTCTATCCGGGCGATATCCGTGCCGGCAGCTACGAATTCGCCGTTGGTACGGCCGGAAGCGCGATGTTGGTTCTGCAAACGATCCTGTTTCCGCTTCTGCAGGCCGATGAACCTTCGCGCGTGATCATTTCCGGTGGGACGCACAATCCGGCGGCGCCCCCTTACGAGTTCGTCGAGCAGTGCTTTCTACCGTTGTTGAGCAACATGGGCGCCGAACTTGATCTGAAGCTCATGCAATACGGTTTCATGCCGGCGGGCGGCGGCAAGGTGATGGCGACGATCAAGCCTTGCGACGCGCTCAAACCGATCAATGTCTGCGAACGCGGTGAGGGGCCGAATGTCGTCGCCGAAGCCTATTTCGCTAACATCCCATTTGAGGTTGCAGAACGCGAACTTGGTCGTCTCTGCGAGCGCCTGTCGCTGCCGAAAACATCGACCATGGTTCGCGAGGTCAAGTCGATCGGCCCAGGTAACATGCTTGCTGCAACTGCGCGCAGTGCGTATGTCACCGAGATGGTTTCGGCGTTTGGACGGCGCGGCGTTCGTGCCGAAGACGTCGCAGATGGCGTTGCCGATGAGGTCAACGCATATCTCGAGAGCAATATTGCGATTGGTCCTCATCTTGCGGACCAGATGCTTTTGCCCATGGCGATGGCCGGCGGCGGTTCTTTCACGACATCTGCGCCAACGCCGCACACCAAAACCAATGCCATGACGATCGGGAAATTTCTAGATATCGATATAGCATTCGAGCCGATCGGATCGACGAGCAACGTCACTGTGACGGTCGACCGGAAAACTTGAACCAGGATACTGACCATGCGTCACCTTATTCTCTTGCGCGGCGCGCCTGGCGTCGGCAAGTCGACTTTCGTCAAGCATCAGGGCCTAAAGCCATATACGATTTCGCCAGACGAATTTCGGATGCGTCGGGGTGGTGTCGTCATGACGCCGGATGGCGACCTGTCGATCAGTCACGCTCATGAAAAGATGATTTGGGGTGAGATCGAAGATGCGCTCGATTTCAAAATGGCGCAGGGGCAGCTTGTCATTTTCGATGCCACGTTTCAGCGCGGCCGCGATTTCTCGCTTGCGATCAAGTTGGCAGAGCGTCATCGATATGCCGTCCATTGCGTCGATTTTTCAAGTGTCCCGAAAGACCTTGCGCACGAGCGCAACAAGCAGCGTGATGCCTGGAAGGTCGTGCCCGACCACGTCGTTGAGACCGCATACAAACGGTTCGCCGAGCATGCCATTCCGAAGTCGATCAAGCGCATTGCGGTCGACGATTTAGAAGACTGTTCGCTGCTCGATAAGCTTGAACCGCCCATGCGTGACCTGTCATCTTACCGGCAGGTTATGCACATCGGCGACCTGCAGGGCTGCTATGCCCCCGTGGCTGAGTTGTTCGCTGACGGCTTCCGAGATGACACGTACTACATTTTCATTGGCGACCTGCTTGATCGCGGCATCCAGAACGGCGAGTGCATCCGCTTTGCCGTTGACGAGATCTTGCCGCGTGCCAACACGGCGTTGATCTGGGGCAACCACGAGTATCACATCCATCGCTTCGCCAAGAACCTTGAGCCGGTCAGCCGGGAGTTCAAATTCAATACACTGCCGCAAATCGAAGCGGTGAAGTTCACCAAGTCAGAAGCGAATGCGCTGATGGACAAGGCCGAGGATGCGTTCACGTACCGCTTCCATGATCGCCGGGTGCTGGTCACGCACGCCGGTCTTTCTCGTGTACCCGACCGTTTGGTGTCGATGGCCTCGCAGCAGTTCTGGAAAGGCACCGGAACCTACGACGACCCGGTAGACCTCACCTTCGCGGAAAACATGGCCAATACCGATTGGTGCCAGGTTCACGGCCACCGCAACAGCCATGATCTCGCGGTCGAAGCTGCACCGGCTAGTTTCAACCTCGAAGCGCAGATCGAATTTGGCGGTCATTTGCGCGTGATGTCGTTTGTCGCGACAGCAAGCGGCGTCGAAACCGAAACACGCGAAATCAAGAACAATGTCTTTCGCAAAGGCAAGGCGGGTGCTTCGGATACGATCGCAAAAGAGGACCAAGGTGAGCGCGGCAAGCTGTCGGCGGATCTGCTTGCTAAGCTTGAGACGCATGCACTTGTGCAATCGAAAAGTTTCGTGACACACCCCCATGTTCGCTCGCTGAATTTCACGCGCAAAGCCTTCTTCGATGGCAAGTGGGACGACGTCAACATCATGGCCCGAGGCCTTTTCGTTGCCGACGACCGACGCATTGTTGCGCGTTCTTATCCAAAGTTCTTCAATTTGGAAGAGCGCGCGGAAACGCAGACGCGCAACCTGCGCAACTCGCTGCAGTTCCCATTGAGACTGTGGGTCAAGGAGAACGGATATCTCGGCATTCTGGGTTGGGATCACGTCGGCTCGGACTTGTTTTACGCGTCAAAGAGCACGCCTGAGTCGGATTTTGCCGGCTGGTTCCGGGAAATTTTCGAGGACCAGGCAGGCGAACGTGGCGCAGCGCGCGCCCGCGATATCGTCAATAAGCGCAACCTGTCGCTGGTTTTCGAAGTCAATGATCCGGTGCGCGACCCGCACATGATCGCCTACGAAAAGCCCCACGTCGTGTTGCTGGATGCGATCCGCCGCGAGGAAACGTTTGCTTGTGTCGCGTATGAGGAACTCAAACAAATCGCCGGAATGCTCGGCGTTGGCGTTAAGCAACCCGGGCCGACCTTCAGGACCTGGAAGGACTTTCAGGGGTGGCTCGATGCCGTTCAGCGCGATGGCCGCCACTATCAATGGCGTAATCAGCACATCGAGGGGTTCGTTGCAGAAGACCTCGGCGGCTTCCAGTTCAAGATCAAGCTCGACTACTACAGCTTTTGGAAATGGATGCGCAGCCAGCGAGATCGCGTGCGACGCGCGCGCGAAAAGGGCCAACCCCTGCCGGCCCCGCCGGACGACGATCAAGGACGGGCGTTCTATGAATGGTTGATCGTTCAACCGGATGATGCTCTGGAACTCGACATCATCCGGTTGCGTGACGCATACGAAGCGGAGCACAGCGCTGATTGACGGGCAGATACGCTGTGCAACGACCGTGAAGTCACGACGAGATGATGAGTCATGTGGGGCATCACTTCACGGCGACGAGGCACGCATAGTTCTCGGCGGGCGCGCCAATTCGATACGTGCTTGTGTGTTCCGGTCAAAACATGATGAGAATGGATCATGCCTTGGTCGGCGCCCATTTGTAGACCTTCTGCAACGTGCCGCCCATCAATGTGCTGCGGTCACTGTCCGACAGTCGATCGGTTGTCCGGAACGGTTCCACGCCTTGCGCGTATGTGATCAGCTCGACGGCACGAGTCCAATCGGTACCCCAGATGCAACGCTCAAGCCCGTAGGCATCGAAGATACGCGCCAATGGGTCCCAGATATCGGCAAACGTATCAGGCTCATGCGACAGCGTGCAGGCACCGGTAATCTTGATGGCCAGATTGTCGTGGCGGGCAAGTCCGATGACCTCGTCGATCACGGCAAATGGGTTGTCTGGAATAGGCTGCTCAAAGGGCTGCTTGATGCCGAGATGGTCAAGAACCAGTTGCGTGGCGGGATTGCGCGCGGCGATTCCATCGAGTTGGTCGAGCGCGCCCCAGGCAAGAACATTGACCGGCATGTCATGCCGCGCTGCGGCCGCAAGCGCATTGTCGATCTGAGTGTCACTTGCACCGGTCGCGAAACCCTTGTTCAACATCAGTCGGACACCAACCGTCCCGTCGAGCGCAGCCCATGCCGCAATGGTTTCGGCAACGCCCGGATCGGTTGGATCGACGGGTTTTATCAAGGCAAACCGCGTCGGATGCTTGCGGTGAATATCCAGCGCATAGCTCGCATCGTAGCGGTACATCGTGAACGGTGAGACGAGCAGGGCGCCGTCGACGCCGACAGAATCCATGGCTTTGACCATATCGTCACCCGTGACTTCGTCCGGCCCATGCAGGACGGCATGCCATGGCCGGCCGGGATGATCGCGTTCGTAGGCGTGAACCTGGGCGTCAATGGTCAGCATATAGGCCTCCGATAACCGTGCGCATGACAATCTGGCGACAGGCCGACCAATCGATCGACGCCGCTTAATGATCATACTCTGATTGTTCGGTGGCGAGGACTACTTTCTACTTGATGAGATAGTGCGGGGACCGCCACAATGAGGGTGACCGATGGTGCTTTGCTAGGTATGTCGGCAATTGCGACAACCCGTATACCCAGTCTCCATCCCCAACCCGTATTCCACGAAAGTAGGCACGTTATGACAGCCCCAGAACGTTTCCGCGCCCTGTTGGCCAAACCAGACTTTGTCGTGATGCCGGCCGTGTGGGATGGGCTCAGCGCCAAATTATCGGCCGAAGCTGGTTTTGAGACATCATTTTTGTCCGGTTCGTGTGTTGCGGCCAGTCGACTTGGTGGGCCGGACCTTGATCTCGTATCGTTTGCTGAAATGTTCGACAGCTTCGAGATGGTGCGCGGCGCGGCGCCCGATACACTGGTGCTGGCAGACGGTGATCATGGGCATGGCAACGCGATGAATGTGCAACGAACGGTGCGTGCCTATGGCCGCGCCGGCGCGGCTGCAGTTCTTATCGAGGACAAAATAACGCCTCGCGAACTCATTGCCTCCGGCAAGCCCTGCCTGCCGCGTGAGGAAGCGAAGATGAAGATTCGAGCGGCGATCGAAGCGGCCAAAGATTCCGGCATTCTGGTGATGGCGCGCACGGATTGCCGTCCGACACAGGGCATTGATGAAGCAGTTGCGCGCATTGAAATGTTTGTAGACGAAGGCGCCGACATTCTGTTTCTCGATTCCCCGGCCGACAATGATGAGGCGAAACGCGGGATCGACGCGGCCCAAGGGCGCCCGTCGTTCGCAGTGCTGTCACCAGGCGCGCCGCGCGCGACGCCGGATCGTGACGAGGCGGCCAAACTTGGCTTCAAGATCGGCACCTACCCGACGGCTATGATCTCCCCGGTTGCCGCGGGTATCAAAGCGGGACTTGCCGCGCTGAAAGCTGGCGAGGCGGAAGCAGCCACGGCGTTATCGCCCTCGGATCTACGTAGAACGCTCGGCTATGATGACTACGAAGCGCAGGGCAAACCGTTTCGGACGTCATGATACGTGAATGCCTTGGTCGTGGACGCCATTTAAATGATGCATTCTGACAAGCGACACGTCGCGATCATCGGCGGCGGAGCGGCCGGGCTGATAGCCGCCGAGGTGATTTCACGTGATGCGACCTGTACGATCACCATCTACGATGCGATGCCGTCGGTTGGACGGAAATTCCTGATGGCGGGGCGGGGCGGCCTGAATCTCACGCACAGCGAGCCAATGGATGCGTTCGCTGCCCGGTATCGCACGCGGGCCGATCAGCTGCGCCCTTACATCGAAGCATGGTCGCCGGGCGATGTGCGGGCATGGTGTGAAGGGCTTGGCCAGCCGACGTTCGTTGGCACGAGCGGGCGCATCTTTCCGAAAATCATGAAAGCGTCCGGCTTGTTGCGGGCCTGGTTGCGACGGCTCGATGAGGCGGATGTCACACTAAAGACTCGGCACCGTTGGCAGGGTTGGAACGAAGATGGTCAATTGCGGTTCAGCACGCCTGATGGCGAGCAAGCCGTTGACGCGGATGCAACCGTTCTTGCGCTTGGTGGTGCAAGCTGGCCGCGGCTGGGCTCTGACGGGGCGTGGGTCGCTTTGCTTGCCAGGGCAGACATCTCAGTTGCGCCGCTGGAGCCGGCGAATGTCGGTTTCCGGGTTGCCTGGTCAGACATCTTTCGCAGGCGTTTTGAAGGTCAGCCGCTCAAAAGCATTGCGGTTTCCGCCAGCAACGGTTCATCGGCACGGGGCGAAGCCTTAATCACGGCGACCGGTATCGAAGGCGGTGCGGTGTATGCCGTTTCTGCCGCGCTGCGCGATGCGCTGCGAGAGGATGGGTACACAACGCTGACCATCGATTTGAAACCAGATGTCGACCACGCCGGTCTGACCTCGCAGCTCGCCAAGTCGAGGGGAAAACAATCGATGTCGACATTCCTGCGCAAGACGGCGCGGCTATCCCCCGTTGCGATCGGACTTTTGCAGGAGGTCGCATTCAAGACCGGCCGGCCTGTCGGCGTGTTGACGCCCGAGCAGCTTGCCACCGCGATCAAGGTGGTCCCGCTCACGCTGTCCGAGGTGTCATCCATCGATCGTGCGATCTCAAGCGCTGGCGGTGTGCGATTTGAGGAATTCGACACTCACTTGATGTTGCGCAATCGGCCGGGTGTCTTCGTTGCCGGCGAGATGCTCGATTGGGAGGCGCCGACCGGCGGATATCTGCTGCAGGCCTCATTTGCGACCGGCGTCGCGGCGGGCAAGGGCGTGATTGGTTGGCTCAATGATACTCAGGATTGCGCCTGACGTATTTCAGGCCGCCGCCAGTATCATGCCGGCCGCTTTTTCACCGATCATGATGGACGGCGCGTTGGTATTGCCCGATGTCAGTGTCGGCATGATCGACGCGTCGGCGACGCGCAAGCCTTCAAGGCCATGAACGCGCAGTTGTTCGTCGACGACTGCCATTGCATCTTGCCCCATCTTGCAGGTGCCGACCGGATGGTATGTCGTCTCGGCGTTGCGCGTCACGTAATCGAGCAATTCGTCGTCGGACTGGACGTCGGGACCTGGCGCAAATTCGCGCGGTCCGAGCCACGCCATCTCCGGCGCTTCGACAATGTTGCGCACCAACCGCATGACACTCAGAACGCAATCGCGATCGGTGGACTCGGACAGGAAGTTGAACTTGATTTCCGGGTGCGCCTTTGCGTCGGTCGACGCAATGTGAATGCTGCCTTTGCTATCCGGGCGCAGTTGGTGCGCGATGACCGACATGCCAGGTTCCTTCGCGAGCTTCAGGTCTGGCGTTGCCAGGAACGGCTGCATCATGACGTAACCATCCGGGCTTTGTAGGCCGTCACGGGTGCGCACAAATGCGCGCAGCGGCGATGCCGGCAAGCTGAGGAAACCATTGCGTCGGGCGAAGTATTGCAGCCCCTGCTTGAGTGCGCCAAGCCCGCGTGCCCGTTCGTTGAAAGTAACGCCATGGCGACCGAGATGCCATTTCATGCGCGGTGCCCAATGATCGCGCAAATTCTCTCCGACGCCCTTGAGATCATGAACGACGTTGATGCCGAGATCGTTCAGTCGTTCCGGCTGACCAACACCGGAAAGTTCAAGCAACTGTGGCGAGGCGATCGCCCCGGCCGACACGACGACTTCTCGCGCGGCATTGGCTGTCTGCGTCGTGCCCTTGGCAGTGTAGCGCACGCCGGTGCAGCGCTTGCCATCGAACAGGATGCGTTCGGCCAGAGCGTCAGTTGCAATCGTCAGGTTCTTGCGGGATTTCGCCGGTTCTAGATAGCAGTGCGCGGTACTCATGCGGCGGCCATTACGGATTGACGCCTGCGTCATCGCGATGCCGTCCTGGGTGGCGCCATTGTAGTCCGGGTTGGGATTGATCCCGAACCGCTCAGCGGCCTTGAACATGCTCTCGTAGAGCTTGTTCCATTCGTCGATGTCGGAGATTTTTAGCGGGCCGCCGCGGCCGCGCAGTTCAACATTGCCGCCGTGATAATCCTCCAGCTGCTTGAAGATTGGCAGCACGTCCTGATAACTCCAACCGCGGTTGCCAAGCTGAGCCCAGTGGTCGTAATCGTGGCTCTGGCCGCGCACCCAGACCATGCCGTTGATCGCGCTCGAACCGCCAACCATGCGCCCACGCGGCACCGGGATATTGCGCCCGCCGGTGCTTTCATCGGCTTGCGACTCATAAAGCCAGTTGACGCCGGGACGCGTGAGAAAATGCACGAAACTGATCGGCACGCGTGACAGCGGATGCGTCTTGCCGCCGGCTTCGAGCAACAGCACGCTGTGTCGGCCATTCTCGCTCAGGCGGCTGGCAATCGCGGCGCCGGCCGAGCCCGCGCCAACGACGATGTAGTCATAGGTCTGCGTGTCCATTTTCAATCCCTTGCCGGCCGGCCTGCGGTTATGTCGCCGACACCGTAAATCGCCTGGGCGGTGAATTGAAGCGGCCGCGTCAGCAGCAACCTGATGGTTGAGGACCGATGCCCAGTTTGGGCATCATGCAAGGAGGCAACAGTGCTTCGCGTGAATGACCGTCGAACGACGCGCATGTGACTTTGACCCCGTTGCCGCGTTTGGCACATTCCTGACGGCCCGTGTCAGGAGTGACTGGTGTGAAGACTATTCATGTAACCGCCTACGTGCTGCTCATATCCGTAAGCGTCTTACAAGGGAGCACTCGATGATGCACGAACAAGCGTTCACACCCGGCGATCTCAATGATGGCTTTGTCGTTGCCATTCAACTTGAAGCGATGCCCGGTGAAGAAGATAGACTGGCCGACGCCTTGCAGGCCCTCGTCGGACCGACGATGGCGGAACCGGGCGTTAAGCTCTTTCTACCCTATCGATCGCCGACCGAGGTCAATGTCTTTTTCGTTTTTGAGCTGTACGAGAATGAAACGGGTTGGGCTGCGCACCAGGAAACCGCACATTTCAAGACATTTGTCGATGAAATGCTGCCGTTCATTGCGCGACGGGAACGGGTACCGTTCATTCCTTTCGTGCAGATCAAGTGACGGCCCGGAGGCTGTCCACCTTCTTGTGAGATATGCTGCTCTGGTCGCCAGAATTGGGCCACCAAATCCGGACAGCTTGTGACAGCGCCTGCCGACGTGCATAACAGGGGGCAAAGCAACTCACCGATCGCCATCCAACCAGAATGCGCGGGCAGACCGTATGGCGCTACCTTCCGAAATGGACGCGCCGCGGCGCAAGACAGTGCTTGGCGCCAGTTGCGCGACGCACGCAATCCAAGATGGGCTCAGCGCGGCGGTCTACGTGCTGCTGCCGATCCTCGCGCAGGCTTTTGGTCTCAGCTACAGCCAGATCGGGCTCTTCAAGGGCATCAAGAGTCTGGCGCAGGGCCTGCTCGAATTACCGTCAGGGTTGGCTTCGGAGCGATTTGGTGAACGCGCGTTGCTCGTCTTCGGCCTGGCTTTGGCAGGCATTGGCTACATGTGCCTGTCGTTTGCCGGCAATGCCAATGTCGTTTTGGTTTCCCTACTGGTTGTCGGTATAGGCGGTGCGTTTCAGCATGCGCCCGCATCGGCATTGGTCAGCCGAGCGTATCTCACGGGCGGGCGGCGCGGCGCACTTGGCCTCTACAACTCCTCGGGCGATGCCGGCAAGTTGCTGTTCACGGGCGGCTTCAGTTTGTTTATCGCCGCCGGTCTGACCTGGCCGACAGTCACGTTTGTCTATGGGGCATGCGCGATCGTCGGGGCTTTCTGTGTCTACGCAACACTCGGGGCGGCCGGTACCGGCAAACCGCGGTTGCCTCAATCGGGTGCTGACGCGACGACCGACACAGTCGTCGCCGGCTGGGGCATCCTCGATCGCCGTGGTTTTTCGGCGCTACTGGCCGCGGTGTTCCTGGACGGCATGGTACAGGCTGGCGCCTTGACGTTCGTCGCCTTTGTTATGGTTGCTAAAGGTCTGCCGTTGGCAATCGCGACACTGGCTGCGGTTGCGCTCCTCATCGGTGGCATGTGCGGCAAGGCAGCCTGCGGTTTTCTGGCCGAGCGCATTGGTGTCCGCACCGCCTTCACGATCGTGCAGGCGTTGACGGCGCTTGGCCTGCTCGCGGTTCTGATCGCGCCGAGTGTTCTTGCCTTTATCCTGTTGCCGTTTGTTGGTGTCGTCTTGCAGGGCTCGACGTCGATCACTTACGGCATGGTGGATGATCTGGTGCACCCCGACCGGACGCCGCGCGGCTATGCGTTGGTCTATGCCGCTTCCAGTTTTGCCGGCGTTGCCGGTCCTGTCGGGTTCGGCCTTGTTGCCGATTCAGCTGAGATTGGTGCTGCGATCATGGCCATGGCAGCGGTTGCAGCGCTGGCTATTCTGCCGGGCGTTCTGCTGCGGGTTCCAGCGCAGCCGGATGCGTCAGCCACAAGCGCCGTTCAATCGTCTTAGAGTTACTTTCAATGCGATGAAAAACAGGCCGGGACAAGCGTCCCGGCCTGCTCATTTGTCTCATCTCGGTCGCAGCAGATCTACCTGATCTGACGCTGATTGCGTTGGATGTTGCGCTTCGGCTGCGGCCGGTTTGGCCGAACGGTCGGACGTGGTCTTGAAGGCCGTGGGCGTACCTGCGGCCGATTGTGGCCGACGCGTCGGCAGTTCGGCGGCCGTCCAACGGTGCCCCGCGGGCAGCGCTTTGGTCGAACAATCCGGCGGCAGTTCGGCGGCCGCCCCACAGTACCGCGTGGACACTTCGGGCGAACGATGCGTCGGCAGTTCGGGAAGCGACCAACGGTACCACGCGGACACTTCGGCCGTGCGATCGGCAGGCAGGCTGGGAACCGGCCACGCGTGCCTGGTGGGCATTTGGGCCGTACGATCTTCCTGCAGTTCGGCCAGCGTCCGACAGTGCCGCGTTTGCACACGTTCTTGATGCAGCGCGGGTAGCGACCATGTGTGCCTGGAGGGCAGACTTTCGGGCGCTGCTTGCAATTCGGCCATTTGCCGATCTGGCCACGTGGGCAAACGTTCGGACGGCAACGTGGGAAGCGTCCATGCGTACCCGGAGGGCAGACCCGAGGTGGTTCGATCGTTTTACAGCGCGGATAGCGACCGGTTGTGCCGGGAGGGCACACTTTCCGGCGGCAGTTCGGCCATTTGCCAACGGTTCCGCGTGGGCAGACTTCCGGTTCCGGGCGGTAGCAGTTCGGCCACTTGCCGACCTGGCCACGTGGGCACACGTTCGGGCGGCAGCGCGGATAGCGTCCGTGCGTACCTGGCGGGCAGACCTTTGGCGGCTCGACGATTTCCTTGCAGCGCGGATACCGGCCGTAGGTGCCTGGAGGGCATTGCTTGGGCGGATCGACGATGCGCGTCTTGCAGTCCGGGTACTTGCCAACCGTTCCCGGCGGGCAGCGGCGGCCTTTCGGCTCGCATTTGCCGTTTCTCAGGCGGTAGCCTGGTGGGCAGGCCTTGGGCGGCGGCGGCGGTGCAACAATGTTCAACGGCTGCTGTGGGCAGAAGCTAGCTGGAACGAATGCCGTCGCCGAGTCCTGATCGTCGCCTGCGTTGGTGTTCTGGAACGTACCACCGGGCGCGAACGTGATGCGGGCACGGTTCGGTATCTCGCAGCTGTTGGCGCGTGCCAGTTCTGCTGAAACGTCAACCCATGTCCACATGAACAACTGTTCTGTCGGCATCATGCTGACCGGCGGATGCGTACAGTTGTAATTGGCGCCGGCCGCAACACATGGCCAAGTGAACAGCGCGGTGCTGCCACCGAGCGGGTTGTCCTGAACCTGGACCGGACCGTTGTAGACGCCCGGGCCCTTGTTGGTCACCGTGACCACGTAGCGGCATCGGAAACCGTTGCCTTGCGCGACGCATTGTTCCGGATTGGCCGACTTTTCCAACGTCAGGTTGGTCGGGCCGATCGGTGGTGGGCAGTTTTCTGCTGGGATCAGAGCCGTGGCGCTGTCGATGTCGTCCGCCGGATTGGTGTTCCACCGTGTGCCACCAGGCGCCCATTCGATCTGCGCGATATTTTGTAGATGGCAGACGTTGTAGGTGTTGGGAACCCAGACAACGGTGTTGAAGCTCAGGCTTGCGCCCGGTGCCAGGAACGCCCAGGGGCGATGACACTTGAAGCCTGCAGGCCCTGTGGTCCAGCAGTTCCATGGACCGGTGGTGCCGATCAGGGCGCCGGCCGGAGCTGCAGGCAGCGTGTCGTCGACGAGTATTGGACCGACGTAGTTGTCCGGACCAGTGTTTCGCACGCGCACCTGATAGATGCAGGCATAGCCAGGCCCGTAAGGCAGGCATGTTTGCGTTGCAGCGCGCTTGGTCAGTTCAAGATTGGTGTTGTACTCGTAGACCGGCGGCGGGAACTCTGGCGGCAGGGTCGGTGGTTCGCCGGGCGGCGTGTAGCCTGGCGGCAGCGCACCATCGGTAACGGCACCGAACTCGACCTTGTCGCACGGCTGCCAGATCTCGACACCGCCAAGATGACCGGACTTTTCCGCATCGCCGAACAAGTTGTCATAGTCGGCATAGTAGGCCTGTGCCGGCGGCACGTTCTGCGGGCGAACCAATGAAAGGTCGTTGCCTTGTAGTCCGTGGATGTCGGCTTTGGTGATGTCAGCGGCGGCATCAACGGCGTCGGGCTTGTCGCTGGCGCGCAAGCGGCTGCCGGTGGTCCACAGCATCGTGCTGCAGGTGCCTGGCCGTGGTGAGCCATTTTCGTCATGCGCATAGCCGAGCGCGATGCCGCCATCGGACTGATTATGAGGTGCCGGCATGCCGACGGCGTATTCGTCGCTGACGGGCTGCCAGACGCTGTCCGTATCGGGATCATCGGGCTGTTCCAGGGCGTAGCGCACGACGGCTGATTTACCGGCTTCGGCAAACACAGAAAAGTCATAGCTGCCGCGCTGCTCGCCGCGCTGGGCGAGGACCATGCGGCCCTGTTTGTCGAACGCCATGTCGGTGATCGGCCCGGTACCGGGCAGCGACTTGACGTCGAGCTCCCAACGCGGGTCGCCGGTAAAGCTGCCGTCATCGCCCAGGCCGATTGACCAGACCTGCAGGCCACCGGTCACGGCATAGTAGAGACGGCCGTTGTGGATCGTCATGCCGTAGACCATGCGATCCTTTTGCGTGTAACCCCAGGTCGTCGGATCTTCGCTGTTGAATGACGGGCTTGCGATGTTCATCACGTTGCCATCGTCGGCGATCGCGGCGAGGCCCTTGGCCGGGCGACCGCTGACGCCATGATCAAACGTGTCGATCACGGTGCCATCCGCTGCGACGCGATGAATGAGACCCTGATCAAGATCGGATGCATAAAAGTGCTTACTGCGCTTGTCGAACACGACATCGCCGAGGCCCGGCCCGCTGTTGCCGGGCAAGGTGGCGAAAGCTGAGACCTCGCCGGTCGCCCCATCAACGCGATAGATCGTTCCCGGGTTGCCGTTGGGTGACGGGCCGAACTGACCATCCATGAATTGAGCGCCGGGCTCACCCGTTTTAATGCGTTCGGGATTGCCGCTGGCATCCGGCTTGACGATTTGGATGCCGTAGGCCGAAGTGGCTCCGAGATAGATGTTCGGGACGTTGTTGCCGAGGCCATCGTCGAGGGTGATGGCGAAGACCTGTCCCACGTCGCTGGCCTTGATCTGACGTTTTGCGGCAGGTGACACAACCTGGCCGGCGGGGCGGCCACCCAATCCGGTCATGGACAGGATTTGCGCAGATGCGCCGTCAAGGTCGATGAAGAAATGATCGAGCGGATTGGCGCCGGGTGGCACAGGCTTGTCAGAGGGCCGGATACCGGAAAAACCGGTGACGACGGAATCGCCCCGGTCGAGGACCGCTTCTTGCGCGCTGGCCGAGGCAACGCCGGCAGCGAGAAACGAGGCTGACACCAGCCCCACCATGATGCGCGAAACCGCGCGCGTTTCCGGCATGTGGTCGCCTCTCCTATTATCTCGTGACTGGCGTTGCCGCCTTGAAGGTCCGTCATCGGCCCTTCCTGAAGTATATGCAGATATTCTGCCAATGCAGAAATCCGCCTCTCTACAGTTGATTGACATTGTGAATTCTCCGTTGATGTCGCGATGCGCAGACGAGGGTTTTCCGCGGCTGTTCATGTGTCGCGTCAACGGTCGAAAAGGTTCACAAGCCGGAATGCTTTGTGGAGTGGGGGCTTGCGATGGTTAACGGCACGCAAAGGAAGAATCTGAAAAAGGAAGGGAATATGCGTCAGTTAGCGAGTTGGCATCGTTACGCTGAAGCTACTTGCGGTCGGACGCTTGCGAGACCGGCGGCCGACCTTGCGCGGTTAATGGCGCCTTGCCGGCGTTCTTGATGACGGCCTGAACGGCCGCGAGCGCGTCGGCGCGGCCGGCGCCGAACTGGTTGTCGTGGCCTTTGGGCCCAAGGTCATGCGCTGCCGATGTGATATGCGTTCTGATCTGCTCGGTGGTCAGGGCCGGGTTGCGTTCCAGCATCAGGGCGATCAATCCGCTAATGTGAGCGGCGGCGAACGATGTCCCGGATTTCACGTCATAGCCGCCCCTTGGAATCGGCACCAGCACGTCGACCCCCGGCGCGGCGGCAGCGACATAGCCGCCACGGTTGGCCTTCTTGTAGAGTTTGTTGGTCTTGTCGAGCGCGGTGATCGCCAACACTTCCGGATAGGCCGCTGGATAAGCCGCAGGCGCTTTCGGCCCGGCGTTGCCGGCGGCGGCCACCAGGATCGCGCCGCGGTTGTGCACGGTCTTCAGGATCTTGCGTACCGCGCTGTCCTCTGGGCCGGTGAAACTCAGGTTGAACACCCGCGCCTTGTTGCGAAAACTCCAATCCACCGCGCGCAGCAGGACAAACGTCGTCGTCAGTGGCGGGCCGCCGCGTTCGCGAAAGAATGCCCGCGCCGCCAACAGCTGCACGCTCGGCGCAACGCCAAGCAGTTTCGCGCGTGCACCAATGATGCCGGCGATCGCCGTGCCGTGGGCATCTGGCTTCGGTTTGCGGTCGCCGACGGCGTTGAAGGCGCCGGCTAGGGCGTCGGCAAGTTCGGGGTGATCCGGATCAATGCCAGAGTCGATCACGGCGACGACGGCTTGCTGCCCGGTTGCCAACTTGTGTGCGGCATCGAGGTGCATGCTGGCCGGTGCATACTGCATCGCCGACATCGATCGCTTCTTGTCTGCCGGCCGCTTGCGCTTTTTGCCGGACTGCAACCGGTAGAGATAGTTGGGCTGTACGAGGCTTACGCGCGGATCGCCCTGCATTGCGGCGATCACATCGGCCGGCGTCCGTCGATCGGGTATGCGGTAGCGCTGCACACGCGCCTGCAGCACTTCGTTGTTTTCACCCTGCAACCGCACCAGGCGATACTGTTGTGCAATCGCGAATTCGACGTTCCCGGCTTGCGTCTGATCGAGCAGGACAACGATTTCATCCGGCCGCCGGTCGGGCAGCACCGCGACGGTGCGACGGGGCGGTGGCGTGCGTGTCGGGCGTGGCGCCTGCCGTCGAACCCGCCGTGGTGGCTTGGCCACAGGTTTCTTCGGTGACCCGATCGACTTGCATTTCGGCCACCGGCCGCGCGTGCCACGTGGACACACAGGCCGCGTTTTCACTCTTCGGCAGTTCGGATAGCGTCCGACCCAGCCGCGTGGGCAGCGCTTGACGACGCGCTCACGACATTTTGGCCAACGCCCATAGGTACCGGGCGGGCACCGCTTCTCAACGATTGGCCGGCAACGCGGGGAGCGCCCGATGGTCCCCCTTGGGCACTGGCGCGGCGGTGTCACGATTGGCCGGCAACGTGGATACCGCCCGATGGTTCCGGGCCGGCAGCGGCGCGGCGGCGTGACGATCGGCATGCACCTTGGGTAGCGCCCGGTGGTGCCGGGTGGACAACGACGCGGCGGCGCGATGGTCGGCCGGCAGCGTGGGTGTCGTCCGATCGTGCCTGGCGGGCACCGTCGCTGCGAATTCGCGCCCGGTCGTGACAATTGCGTCAATTGATAGGTGCTGGACGTCGGGGCCGGCATGATGGCATGTGCTCTGAGGCCGGTTGCGATCGCTGCCGCCGAAGCACCGTTCAGGCATGCGATCAGCAGTGCGAGGGCGATGCCCAACCCGACGGCAATGCTGGCCACGGGCCTTATGATGTTGGCACCGGTCATTGTGACGGCAAGACCATATTGATCAACGCTGCGTTGCTGCGCAGGTTGTCAATCACCGCTAGGCGCTGTTCTTCGTCCAGCTTCTTGGTGCTGACACGTACTCGATAGATACCGCCGGGCTTTGGTCCGGCAACGATTTCTGCCCCCTGCTCTGTCAGCAGCGTGCTGATTTTATCCAAGGAAGCACCGGGCTTGAACTGGACGAGCACGAAGGTACCGCTCAACGCTTTGCCGCCGGACGCAGTTTCATAGACCGAGCCGTTTGGCGGGTTCATCATCATTGTGCCAACGACGCCGGCTTGCAGCATGATGACGGCAGCGGCGGCCATCGCAGCCCAGCCGAGGCGGCCCGGCGAGAGCGATCGCAGGAATTCATCCACTGAAGAGAGGAAGCCGCGCTTGGCTTGTGCCACCCGGCGGCGCATCGGTGTTTCCTGCGCGACATCGGCCATCAACCGGTCAAGCGCAGCACCGCTCGGCCCGGCGATAGCCTCGTTGGCATGGATGGTTTCGTCCATGTCTTCGCGCAGCGTTGCCAGTTGCGTTGCCATTTCAGGGTGTTGGCCGAGATAGGCCTCCACTTTGGCAACGTCTGATGTGTCGAGTGTGCCGTTGACGTACCAGGGCAGCAACAGTTCGATTTCTTCGCGGGCACCGTCTGCGGGTGCTTGTCCATTGATATGATCAGTCATGGCCAGCCCCTGTCGACACCGGCATCGCGCAGAATTTCTCCAAGCTTTTTGCGGGCATGAAACATGCGGGTTTTAACGGTGCCTGGCGGAATATCGAGGACTTCGGCGATCTCTGAGATTGATTTCTCGTGATAATAGACCAGATCGATAACCTCGCGATGATCGCCCGACAACTGCTCCATGCAGGCGCGGATCTGCTCACCCTTGTCGCGCTTTGACGACGTCGTCTCAGGTGTGTCCGCATTGTCGGGGATCGCCTCGGCGACGCCGTCTTCAAGCTGCGCCTCGGAGCGCCGTCGCAGGAAGCTGACTGTCCGGTTATGTGCAATCGAAAGCATCCATGTCGATGCTTTTGAGCGTCCTTCAAACTTTCCCGCATGGCGCCAAATCTCCAGAAAAACCTCATTCGTGAGCTCTTCCGCAGTCGCCTCATTGCCCGTCTTGCGCATGATAAAACGAAAAATGCGCAGGTGATGACGGGCAAACAGAGACCGTACGGCGGCTTGCTCTCCGGCGGCAATTTGGTTGAGAAGCTCGATATCGTTGATGGCGTGATCCACTCGATCTACTGTCGCCTCATTGCCAGTTACAGGGTTAGTCGCGGGACGGTACGAAAAGGTTCATTCAAAAAGGACAGATTTGTGCCCATCGGAAAAAGTCAGGCACAATGCATACCAAATATCCGAGAAGAGACCATTATAAGGTAAAGGCGCCGTGAAATGGACGGATATCGGAGACGACGAGGTTAACGTGGCCGCTTCTGCTTCCAAATCGGCCGGTGTATGTCGTGGAAACTATGGTTGTTTTTCGGTCTCAGCGGCTGCCGGGGTCGCTGGCGAAGTCTGGAACCCCGGCTCATGAGAAAACGCGGTCAACAACCGCCGATGTCGTGATAGTGTCGGCGTTCGTTTCGATTTGGCAATATTTGACGCCCTGACCAGGAACCATATGCCCACGCATTCCGACGATCTACAGCGCCGCGCTGCCCTGCGTTATCACGAGTTTCCCAAGCCGGGAAAGCTGGAGACCAGGCCGACCAAGCCGCTCGCCACGCCGCGTGATTTGTCGCGCGCGTACTCGCCTGGGGTTGCTGATGCATGTGTCGCGATCAAGGAGGATCCGACGACCGTGTCGCGTTATACCGCGCGCGGCAATCTGGTGGCTGTGGTGACGAACGGGTCGGCAGCGCTGGGCCTTGGCAATATCGGCCCGCTCGCGTCGAAGCCGATCATGGAAGGCAAGGCCGTTCTCTTTAAGAAATTCGCCGACATAGATTGTTTCGATATCGAATTGAACGCCACCGACCCGAAGCAGTTGGCCGAACACGTTATAGCGTTGGAGCCGACGTTCGGGGCAATCAATCTGGAAGATATCAAGGCGCCGGACTGTTTCATCGTTGAGAAGATCTGCCGCGAGAAAATGAACATTCCGGTCTTTCACGACGATCAGCACGGCACGGCAATCGTCGTTGGTGCAGCCGTAACCAACGCCCTCTATCTTACCAACCGACGCATTGAAGACGTCAAGATCGTGTCCACCGGCGGCGGTGCGGCGGGCATTGCCTGCTTGAACCTGCTGATCAAGCTTGGTGTGCGGAAGCAGAACATCTGGCTCTACGATATCGATGGGCTGGTCCACACGGCGCGCAATGCGCCGATGAACCCGGAAAAGGCCGATCTCGCGCAAGAAGGTGAGCAACTGGATCTTGTCGAGGCGCTGGTTGGTGCGGATTTGTTTCTTGGGCTCTCTGGGCCAAATGTGCTGACTGCTGACAATGTGCGCAGCATGGCGGACAAACCGATCGTCATGGCGCTGGCCAATCCGGCGCCGGAGATCATGCCAGAGGCCGTTTACGAAGTAGCTCCCGAGGCCATCGTAGCCACCGGTCGGTCCGATTATCCAAACCAGGTCAACAATGTGCTGTGTTTCCCGTTCCTGTTCCGCGGTGCGTTGGATGTTGGCGCCAGCGAGATCAACGATGCCATGACGATTGCCTGTGTCGGGGCGATCGCCAACCTCACCCGGCAGACGTCGTCAGTTGAAGCTGCGGCGGTGTATCACGGAGAGGAACTGCGGTTTGGCAAGAACTATCTGATCCCGAAACCGTTCGACAGTCGCTTGCTGCCGGTTGTCGCGTGCGCCGTTGCCCGTGCTGCCGTCGACACGGGCGTCGCGAGCCGGCCGATCGAAGATTTTGAAGCCTATGCCGAGGGCCTTCGCGGAACGGTCAATCGATCGTCGATGCTGATGCGGCCGGTCTTCGAAGAGGCACGGTCGGAGCGTCGCCGGGTCGTGTTTGCGGAAGGCGAGGACGAACGCGTTCTGCGCGCGGCGGTAACGATCGTTGAAGAGACGGCCATCGAGCCCATCCTAATCGGCCGGCCGCAGGTCATCATGGGGCGTTGTGGCGGCCTTGGCCTGCCAACGAACGTCATCGAGCAGATGGAGATCGTGAACCCGGAAAATGACTCGCGGTTTCACAGTCATTGGGAGGCGTACTATGCCATCATGAAGCGCCACGGGGTAACGCCGGATTTGGCACAAGCGATCTTGCGGACGAACACGACGGTGATTGGCTCAGTGATGGTGCACCTTGGCGAGGCCGACAGCCTGATCTGTGGCACCTTCGGCCAATATCTCTGGCATCTGAAGTATGTCGAGCAGATGCTGAACACCGCCGAGCTTTATCCGGTCGGTGGTTTGTCGTTGTTGATTATGGACGATGGGCCGCTGTTTGTCGGCGACACCCAGGTGCATCCGCAGCCGACTGCGGAGCAGATCGCCGAGACCGCGATTGGCGCGGCGCGCCATATACGCCGTTTTGGATTGAAGCCGCAGGTCGCGCTCTGCTCCAATTCGCAGTTTGGCGACCTGGACACCGCGACAGGGCGATTGATGCGGGCTGCGGTGAAATGCCTGGACGGGCAGGAATGCGGCTTTGAATATGAGGGCGAGATGCGTCTCGACACGGCCATCGATCCCGAACTGCGCGATCGCTTGTTCCAAGGCTCGCGGTTGACCGGGCGCGCCAATGCGTTGATTTTCGCCAACACCGAAATTGCCAGTGGCGTGCGCAACACGTTGAAAGCGGTTGCCGGTGGAATTGAGGTCGGGCCCATACTAATGGGTATGGGAAACCGGGCACACATCGTTACCTCGTCGATCACGGCACGAGACTTAATCAACATAGCCGCTCTCGCCGGAACACCTCTTAAGCGTTACGCATAGCAGCGTTTTTTGGCTTCCGCCCACGGATAGACAAATTGGTGGTAGGTCTCCGGTTCTAAAGCGATTAGAATCGGCAGGGCATGATGCGAATATCTGTTGCGGCATCCAAGAATGCCCTGCGGAGAATGGCGGCTCTGTGGGACAATCTCTTTGTCGCACCCAAAGTTCTCTCGGGATTGATCCAAGTCAAAGATCCGCAATAGGTGCTTGGGCAATTTGACCACCGGGTGCGCCAGCCAGAATTCGGCGGCGCGAGCTGTTGGTGTGACGGGAGGGGACATATTGCATGGCCGCTATTTCTGAAGAGCGAGTAGCGTTATCGGACGCACTTGCGGTGCTTGGTGCGGCCGTTGCGGTTGTGCTCGGGGCAATTCTGGCCTTTGGCTCGGCTGATCCGGCGATGGCGTTTCACGGTTTTCTGCTTCTCGTGGCGGGCCTGCTGGGCGGCATCTATGTGCTTAAGGATGCCGTCAGTACGAGCGGACCGTCTGAGCAGCAACTCGGCTATTTCGACGGCCCAATCAAAGTTGCGACCATCGCTGCCGTAATTTGGGGCATCGCGGGGTTTCTCGTCGGCGATATCATTGCTTGGCAGATGGCGTTTCCCTGGCTCAATTTCGATCTGCCCTGGACCAGTTTTGGTCGGCTTCGGCCACTGCACACCTCGGCTGTGATTTTCGCATTTGGCGGCAACGTTCTGCTTGGTACGTCCTTCTACGTTGTCCAGCGTACCTGTCAGGCCCGTCTGGCCGGCCGCTGGTCGCCCTACTTCGTGGTGTGGGGCTATCAGCTTTTCATTGTCCTCGCCGGCACCGGCTATATCCTCGGCGTCACGCAGTCCAAGGAATACGCCGAACCGGAGTGGTATGCGGATCTCTGGCTGACCATCGTCTGGGTTGTCTATCTGCTGGTCTTCCTCGGGACGCTGTGGAAGCGCAAGGAACCGCATATCTACGTTGCCAACTGGTTCTACCTCGCGTTCATCGTAACCGTCGCGATGCTGCACATCATCAACAATCTCAGCGTGCCCGTCTCGCTGACCGGCACCAAGAGCTACACGCTCTTTGCTGGCGTGCAGGATGCCATGACGCAATGGT
>JAGDYV010000052.1:0-31458 GCA_049116495.1 Hyphomicrobiaceae bacterium
CGATCTGGCGGGGCGGGAAATTGACAACGGCAATGACCTGCTGCCCCACCAACTGCGCCGGCTCGTAGTGCACGGTGATCTGCGCCGATGAGCGTTTCACGCCGATCTCCGGCCCGAAATCAATGCGCAGTTTGAGGGCTGGTTTGCGCGCCTCCGGATAGGGTTCCGCCTCGACGACAGTGCCAGCCCGAATGTCAACTTTCAAAAAGTCGTCGAATGTAATCTCAGGCGTCAGCCCGGTCGTTTCGCTCATCGATTGTGTCTCGTCCTGGTTGCTCAGAGCCTGTCGTCGTCTCAGGCGGGATGATTGCCGGGCGATGTATTGGGCGCATCGGCTGGCGGCGGTGGTGCGTCAGGTGCAGCCGTTGCGTCCGAGTCCGGTGTGGCACGGCCTTGCGCGGCAGCTGATTGGAACGCGGAAAGCACGCGGCTTGCGAACGTTGTCGCCTGCTCGCAAATACGTTCACCGGATTTGGCGACGTCGTCGATCGTGCGCAGGGTTTGTTCGCCTTGCCGCAGTCGTCGGTCGAGGGCTGCCATCGTGCGTGCCATGCCGGGATCGTCATCGTCGAGCCAGACGTGGAAGACCTGGCCGTAAATTCGCGACAGGCCGAGTTGCCGGAGCAGCGCTGGTGCCCCAGACGTGTCGATGCCGGCTGCCTGCAAAATCCGGTTCTGTGTCTTGAGGGCCATGCGGATCGTTTGCGGATCGGAAACAAAACCCGGCGTGCGCGTCTTCATGATTGACGTCAATCCCGCACGGTAGGGCGCCATCGCATCAAAACGGCTCATGATGACTTCGAAAACCGCGTCGCGCGACGACTGTTCGCGCTCGACATCGCCAGCGTCGGCCAGCATTTTCCTGTCGACATGCTCGATGAAAACAGCAAGCACGTCATCCTTGTCGGAGAATTGCTCCATGACGTCAGCGAGTGAGCACCCGGCGGCATCTGCGATGTCGCGCAATGACACGTCGGCCCAGCCCGGCGATGCAGCCAGGTCAAACGCCGCAGTAATGATTTTGCCCTCGAGTGTCGTTTGATCGATCATCATGAGAAACTCCGCTCTGCGTGGCCGGACGGTCCGGCCACTCACTCAAATGTAGGCATGCGGGCTCCCAACGCAATGCGTCCGGCTGGCCAAGGGTTAGCCGGCCAGTTCGCGACTGCGTTTGGTGGCCGCATCGACAGCACGCGCCATCAGTTGCCCGAGCCCGTCGGCGTCGGCCATCAGCACCTGCAGCGCGGCGTAGGTGGTTCCGTTCGGTGAGGTTACATTTTCGCGCAGCGTTGCCGGTGGCAGATCAGATTGGCGCATCAGTTCGCCGGAACCGGCTACGGTCGCCTCGGCAAGTCTGGCCGCAAGCGTCGCATCGAGGCCCTGCGCCATGCCAGCCTTGGCAAGGCATTCGGCGAGCAGGAAGACATAGGCCGGCCCCGAACCGGATACCGCGGTTGCAACATCGATCAGACTTTCATCGTCAACCCAACCAACTTCGCCAATGGCGGAGAGCAACTGTGTGCAAACATCGCGGTGCTTGGCCGTCGCGTGTGCGTTACCGACACAAACAGTGATCCCGCGGCCGACGGCCGCCGGGGTGTTGGGGATCGTACGCACCACGGCGCGCTCCGGTGCAAGGTGCTTTTCAAACGACGCGACAGTTTTGCCGGCCGCGATCGACAGCGTGACCGTATCGGGGCCGGCAAGCGGCGCAACAGCCGGGAAGACGTCATCCATGATCTGGGGCTTGACCGCGGTCAGAATGACAGCCGGTGGCGCATCGAGCTGAGCATCTGACAATTGTTCCACGCGCTTGACGCCATGCTTGTCGAGCAAACCTGCAATTTCCGGAGGTGGCGCCGGGTCCTGTACGATCACGTCAACTGGCTCAAGCCCGCTTGCCAGCCAGCCCTCCAGCATCGCACCACCCATCTTGCCAGCGCCGACCAGAACCAGCTTACCGTCCAAACCCATTTTATCGCTCACGGCGTCATTCCTCGCATCGAACGCACAAACAAACGGGCCGCAGCATGCGCTACGGCCCGGTTATCTTTAATGCATCTTGTCGAAGGAACAAATCGATCGCTGCGAAATTACTGAAACAGGTGCGATTGGCGGCTATGCTTGGCCTTCGGTTTCGAACATTGTCGAGATCAGTGCCTCGCGGCTCGGCTTGCCGGCCCATACGACGAATTGGAAGGCTTGATAATACTTCTCGCAGGCCTCCAACGCGGCCTTCATCAGCGCCTCGCACTGCGCCACCGTCGCGAGCGTACCATGCAGCGGCATGCCGTGGCGGAACATGATCAGACCTTCCTGCGTCCATAGATCAAAATGTCCGATCCACAGCTGTTCGTTGATCTGGCCGATCAGGCGGTAGACTTCGCCGACTTTCTGATCCGGTACCTTGAAATCGAATGCACACGCCAGATGCAGCGCCTCGAGATCGGCGCGCCAATTTAGTGAAACGTGGTAATCGGTCCACGTGCCGCCGACGACAAGGGTCAACTCGTCATCGCTGGTGCGTTCAAAGGCCCAGTCGTTTCGGTGAGCAATCTGCTCGACGAGATCGACCGGATTAGCCATCTGTTCGCATCCGTGTGCAGCCATTCCCATTGCAGCCCTTTCCAATGCATTAAGACGACGACGCTCAAATCATTAATCGACCATCGCATCTGTCGCCGCCGCCGTCAGTTGGTCCGCCCCCCGCGAACGCTTACTGGTCAGGGCAAATCACCCTGCGGCGTTGAGTGGACGAAACCAGATGGCCGTTTCGCTCGCAACCGGCCAACCCTATTGTCCACTGCGAAAGAGGAATGAATCAGTCGAGTGCAATAAAAAAGAGGCCTGATAGGACAACCTGTGGAGAGGGTGGGGGCAATTGTGTGGATGATTTGCCCGACATTTCTCCGTCATTGACATCAAAACATGTGATTCCAATGGGTTGTAGCATCACGGATTCGTCTTCTTCGGTGCATTGGCCAAGTGGCGGGCCGACGATGGACGATGGTCGTGGGCCAACGAAGAAGCGCCGTGCGCCTCAATTCGCCCGTCGAGCCTGACGTTGAAACTTAGCGCCGATCGACGGTGTCAAGCCGCGCCTCAAGCTGCGCCAGTCGCTCGGTCAGTGCCTCGTTCTCGGTTCGCGCCTTTTGTGCCATCTCTTTGACAGCTTCGAATTCTTCGCGGCGCACGACATCCATCTCCGCCATCACGCGATCGGCCTGACCGCGCACCAGGGCTTCGACTTCACGTCGCGCACCCTGTGCCGCGCCGGCCGCATCAGTCATTACCTTGGCCAGTTCATCTAGCAGTCGGTTGCTTGTCTGCGTCATGCTCTTTATCTCCTTGCGGCTCGCGTCGACCCGGCACTTATATATATGCCACATCCATCGGCGTCAGCGTGCTGCATTTTGCGCGTGCACCTTGACGAACGGGCATGCGCCATTGATGCACTACATGTATGAAGTCTGGACAGGAAAACCAGTCATGCTTGCACTGCCCTACCCCGAATTCGACCCGGTGGCGTTGTCGCTCTTTTCGCTAGAGATCAAATGGTACGGCCTTTCTTATATGGCAGGCCTATTGCTCGGATGGCTCTATATCCGTCGTTTGGTGAGTACGCCGGCACTTTGGCCGTTCAGCCGCGCACCGTTTAGCGCCGATAAAGTTGACGATCTGCTGTTGTTTATGACGGTCGGCGTTGTTGTCGGCGGCCGCCTTGGTTTCGTCTTTCTCTATGAACCGCAGTACTACCTCGCCAATCCACTCGAAATTCCGGCTGTCTGGAAAGGCGGCATGGCCTTTCACGGCGCGTTGATCGGGTGCGGCGTTGCGATCTGTTTGTTTGCCTGGCGCAACAAGGTCAGCGCGCGCAGCGCGATGGATGTCTGTGCAGCGGCCGTTCCGCTCGGGTTGATCTTCGGCCGGCTTGCCAATTTCATCAATGGCGAGCTGTTTGGCCGGCCGACCGATATGCCCTGGGGCATGGTTTTTCCAGCCGCCAAGTTGGAGTATCCGAGCATTGAACCGGCAACGCGCCATCCGAGTCAGCTTTACGAAGCAGCGCTCGAAGGTTTGGTGCTGTTTCTTGTCATCCGGGTGCTCACACATTCGAAAGGGGCGTTGCAGTCGCCGGGACTGGCGACCGGCGTTTTCCTGATCGGTTACGGTTGCGCGCGATCGTTCAGTGAGCTGTTTCGCCAGTTCGACCCGGTTCACGCCTTCTCCGTCTATGGCCTGACCCCGGGCATCGTTTATTCGATCCCGATGATCTTGCTCGGGATTTGGTTTGTTCGTTCGGCCGCGGCGCAGCGGACCGCCTACGCGTGACACAGGATCGGGACACACGCCGACAGACCCCGCTTGCGATCCAACTGGCACAGGAGATCGCAACTGGCGGCGCGATTGGTATCGACGCTTATATGCAACGTTGCCTGAGTGATCCGCAGCATGGCTATTACACCACGCGCTCGGGTATCGGGCGTGACGGCGATTTCACGACGGCGCCGGAAATCAGCCAGGTCTTCGGCGAGTTGATCGGGCTCTGGGCCGCAGTCGTCTGGCAGCAAATGGGTCGGCCGGCGCGGGTCAATCTTGTCGAACTGGGCCCCGGCCGTGGCGAACTGATCGCAGATGCTTTGCGCGCCGCGCGGATTATGCCGGGTTTTCTGACGGCGGTTGACCTTCATCTGTGCGAAATCAACCCGATGTTTCGCGAGCAGCAAGCGGCCAAGTTGGAGGCCACGGACGCGGGCGTGTCAGCGACCTGGCATGAATCCTGGCCGCAACTCGGGCCCGACCCTACAATCATCATTGCCAATGAGTTTCTCGATACGATCCCCGGCGCGCAGTGGCGACGCGATCCGGAAGGGCAGTGGTGCGAGGTGCGCGTCGGCGTCAACGATGACCAGCTCCTTGAGTTTGTGTCAACGCGAGCGCAACCTTCGTTCCATGATGATCAGGCGGTGCCGCCGCAGCCTGGAGCAGATGACATTTTAACCTGGGCCGATATGTCCAAAGTCGCAGCCCGTCTCAAGACGATGGCGGACGCAGCACCGCTTGCCGCATTGTTTGTCGATTACGGACACACCGTGACGGCCTGGGGTGACACGCTGCAGGCGGTGCGCGGTCACCAGCCGGAGCATCCGCTGGCCGCGCCGGGCGAGGCCGATCTCTCACTGGCGGTAGATTTCGCCGCGTTCACGCGCGCCGTTGAGGCGCAGGCCCTGGTGGTCGATGGACCGATCGTCCAGGCCGAGTTTTTAGGCCAACTCGGAATCGCGGAACGGGCCTCGAAACTGATGGCCACCAATCCGGCACGCGCCAACGACATCGAAAGCGCGATTTTTCGACTGATGGCATCGCCTGGCATGGGGACGCGTTTCCATGCTGTTGCGGTGCGCTCTATCGGGCTTGCCGCCTTGCCGGGCTTCGCAACCGGGACCCGCTGATATAACCTGCGCGGGGGCCTTTCAACAGAAACTGGGAAACTCACGTGATCAACGGCGCGGTATTGGAAGCAGAGGCCCTGAGCGGAATTGACGGTGTGCGGCATGGTTTTTTCACGCGGCAAGGGGGAGTGTCGGCCGGCGACTATGATTCCCTGAACGTCGGGTTGGGCTCTGAAGACAAGCGTGACGATGTCATTGAGAACCGCCGCCGGGTGGCGGCTCACCTGGGCGCCCAAGTGGACGGGCAGGCCTTTCCGGATATCGTGACGAATTATCAGGTTCACAGCGCTGATGCCGTGATTGTCGAGGCGCCCTTCGGTCCGGACGGTCCACCAAAGGCCGACGCGCTGGTGACGAACCGCCCAGGGCTGGCGATCGGCGCGCTGACTGCCGATTGTACGCCGGTGCTGTTCGCCGATGATGTGGCCAAGGTTGTGGCAGCCGCGCATGCCGGCTGGCGCGGTGCCGTCAGCGGTGTTCTGGCCGGTGCCGTTGTGGCGATGGAGGAATTGGGTGCCAGCCGGTCAAGGATTCGCGCGGTCATCGGCCCGACCATCCACCAAGATGCGTATGAAGTGGGCCCGGAGTTCAAGGCGCAGTTTCTCGCCCAGGCGCCTGGCAACGCACAATTCTTTATGATTCCCCCTGGACGCGCGCGCGATCACTTTGATTTGCCGGGCTATTGTGCTCAGGCGCTGCAGCAATTGGGCCTGGCGCACGTCGAAGATCTCGGGCACTGCACGTATGCCGACGAATCGCTTTTCTTCAGCTACCGGCGCAAAACGCATCGCAATGAAGGCGATTACGGCCGCCAAATAGCTGCCATTGTCGTGACTTAAAGGTTTAATCCACAGAAATGCCGGGTTATGGTCCGTAAGATGGGGCTTGTTTCGGGCGAAACGAGTTTTTACGGCTAGACGCTGTCTTTCCGAGGCGATACCACGGGTCACAAGAGTACCGGTGCACAACGCATGGCCGCAAAGTTTGTACGACGGCCGCCGGATAACAGCGGGACATTGAGAGGGGGACGTCTATCGTGACGACCATCAATGCAGCTGCGGCAATGCACGTAGGCATGCGGGGCACAATCGCAGCGTTGACAATTTTAGTCGCGAGTGGCCTGGCCGGCTGCTCAAATGGTGGCGCCAATATAGGCAACCTGTTGCAAGGTGACAGCGCCAGTTCACAGACCACAACGACTGCGCTCAAAGCGCCGACGTCGTCTGTGGCATCACGGGGCAAAATTGCAATTGCACCGGTTATTGGTGCGCCAGATCAGATCGCCAAGCAGATCGTCGCGCAACTCGGTGCGGAAACGGCAAAGAACCAGATCGGCATTGCCAAGACCGCGGGCGAGCAGGTTGATTACACGCTGCGCGGCTACATCGTAGCGGCTCGTGAATCGACCGGCACGAAAGTCTCTTATATATGGGACGTGACCAATCCGAAGGGCGCGCGCGTTCATCGCATCACGGGAGAAGAGGTCGTCAAAGGTGCCGGTGCCGGTGATCCGTGGGCTTCTGTTTCACCGCAGTTGATCCAGGTGATCGCAGCCAAGACCGGAGAGCAACTCAACACCTGGATGCCGCAGAAGGCGAAACCGACGGCCGCGGCTGTGCCGGTTGCGCAGAAGCCGCTGTTGGCACCAACGAAAAAGGTGGCCGGAGCAACGGCAACGGCGGCGACGAAAGTCGCAGCAGCGACCAACACCGCGGCTGGTGCCCGTTCGGGCTTGCAGCCGACACCGGTCGTGCCACCGCGCTCGACGGCCTCGACGACCGGTAGCATTCGCAAGGCAGGTCCCGTTACGGCACTTGTGCCGCAAGTCGTCGGCGCACCGGGCGATGGATCGCGCTCCCTGGCAAGCGCTCTGCGCAACGAGTTGCTGCGCAATGGCATCAAGCCGTCCCCACCGGGCACGCCAGCATATCGCGTCGAGGGTAAGGTTAAGGTTGGGCCGGTCGAGAACGGCCAGCAGCCAATCCGAATTGACTGGGTTGTTCGAGATCCGAAAGGCGCGAACCTTGGTACGGTTTCGCAAGAAAACAAAATTCCTGGTGGTTCGCTTAACGGTCAATGGGGGCAAACCGCAAGTGCCGCCGCAACCGCAGCAACACAGGGTATTTTGAAGCTGTTGCCGAAACGCACGGCGTCGCGCTAAGTCGCCCCTTGTTCGGTGACTTTCGCGACTGTAGACATAAATTTGACATAATCTGGGCCCGGTCCGTGTTTACACGGCCGGGCTCAGTTGTTAGAACGCCGCGCGGATGAAGTGCTCCGTGTAGTTGGGGCGACAGCTACGTTGATCCTCCCGTGTTTCGGCAAGACCCCAGGTCGGCCGAACCATGTTGGACAACCTTCAAGGGCAAGACACTATGGCGACGAAACCGCCTGAAGCGAACGCTGATAAACGTCCGCTGCGCATTAAGCTTGTCTCCGGTAACGGCAACCGACCCTTGGCAGAGGCGATCGCGTCGCATCTCAACGTGCCAATGACCAAGTGCGTTTGTCGTCGATTTGCCGATATGGAAGTGTTCGTCGAAGTCCAGGAGAACGTGCGCGGCGAGGATGTGTTCGTTGTTCAGTCGACGTCGTTTCCCGCCAATGACAATCTGATGGAAATGCTGATTCTGATCGATGCGCTAAAACGTTCATCAGCGCGGCGCATTACGGCAGTCATGCCCTATTTCGGTTATGCCCGGCAGGACCGCAAGCCGGGTCCGCGGACCCCGATCTCGGCCAAGCTTGTCGCCAATATGATCGAACGTGCGGGGGCTGACCGTGTCTTGACGCTGGACCTGCACGCCGGCCAGATTCAAGGCTTCTTCGATGTGCCGACCGATAATCTTTTTGCGGCACCGGTGATGGTCCGGGACATCAAGAAGAATTTCGAACTCGGCAATCTTTGTATCGTGTCACCGGACGTCGGCGGCGTGGTTCGCGCCCGCAGTCTGGCCAAACGTATCGGCGCACCGATCGCGATCTGCGACAAGCGTCGTGAGCGGCCGGGTGAAAGCGAAGTGATGAATGTGATCGGCGACGTCAGGGGCAAGACCTGTATTTTGATCGATGACATTGTCGATTCGGGCGGCACGCTGATCAATGCCGCCAACGCACTGCTTAAAGATGGCGCACAAGAGGTTATGGCCTACCTGACCCACGGCGTGCTTTCCGGTGGCGCGGTGTCGCGTATTCAAAATTCAAACATCAAGTCGCTGGTCCTGACTGACTCGATCGAGCCGACCGAAGCCGTCCTGACTGCGGACAACGTCCGCGTGTTACCGATTGCCGGGCTGATTGGCGAGGCGATCGCGCGTACCAGCCGCGAAGAAAGCGTCTCCAGTCTGTTCTACTAGTGCGCCCGACGCTCTATTCGGGTCAATAGAACAGCTTGCCGCCAAGGCCGATAATCGCGCCAGCAAAAATCGCAACCGCCAGAGCCAGACAGACAACCGCGCGCAACAGCGTGCGACGCCGGGCGTCGGCCGCATCGGCTGCGACGACATCCTGGTCAGCATAGTCGTCTGCCGGCTTGGTGCCGATGACCATCGCTTCAATCAATTGATCTTTCTTGATTAACCGATAGAGCACGTTTGCTGCAATGTGCAGGAAGATGAAAATCAGCAGAACATCTTCGAACAACCAGCCATGCATTTTGGCAAACCATAGGCTCGTTTCGTCGCTGAGCAGCAGCGCCAATGGTCCCCACGTGACTGAATTGTGCTCTGTTGCCAGTAATCCGAAAATGCCTTGTGTTGCGACCAGTGCCAACAAGGCCAGGATCATGTAGCTGCCGAGTGGATTGTGACCGAGATAGTGTGGCTCTCGGCGGCGTAGCAGATCGATGCCATAGCGCATCGCGTTCCAAGGCCAGAAAAGGAAATTGGCAAACCGCGATGCCGGCGAGCCGACCACGCCCCACAGCAGACGCCACAGCACAAGAATGAGGATTGCGTAGCCATTGTAGCGATGCCAGGTGAGTTCGGGATCACCGAACGCCTCGTTGAATTCGTAGCTGAGCCAGGAGCACAAGATCAGTGTTGCAAGGAGCCAGTGGAACAATCGCGTTGGCAGATCCCAAACCGGGACACGTGCCTGTTTTGTAGGGGACATGGCTACCTCGGAAGTCAGCTGTAACGTCAGGCCAAAAGAATGTCGCAAGCACGGCACGCGATGCAAGCGGTATGGATGGATTTGCAGCGTAAAATGGCGGCTGTTGTGCGCCCTACGGTACAATGGATCCCCGCGCTGTGCGCGCCTGGATATTGCGCCCAAACTTCTGCGTAAGACCTCGCAACACGCTCGCGTCATGGCCCTGGCGGGGCAATTCTGTTGGGCGTTGCCGGGTCCTGGAATGAGAAGCGGCGCGAGCATCTTTGGATGCTGCGCCGCTCGATACCGCAGATAATTCTCACACTGAGACCCCGTCAGGTCAGAGCCTCAGGTCGGCACCTCAGGCGGGCGCCTTGCCCCCGGCCAGGCGAAGATAATCCCAGTTGAGCCAACTCTTGATCGCGGTGTCGGGCTTTGCTTTGGCTGCCGGCTGGATGCGAGGTTGTAGGACGGGCGTCGCTTCGCCAGCGAAATCGTCCGGATTAACCATTGCAAACCCAGCGGCTTGCGCGGCGGTCTCTAATCTCTTGGCACCCATCGTTTTATTTCCCTCACCCCAGAATGGCTGCCGCACGTGCCATTCGAAGGTGGAATAATCACTGCAACATTATCGCATATTTGCGGTTAAAAAGTCGCAGGTCAAGCCATTTCTAAGTTGACAAGCGAAGAAATTTGATTCGTCGCCGCGTCCTCCAGCAATGTTAAATGATTCGTGTGAAGAGGTCGTAACTGATGCGCGCGAGAGTTGTCATGCGACCGAGGCGTCGTTGCGGTTTGCGGCGCGGGGCACGGCAGAGTGGTTTGCTCAGTCGGCGGAGTGCCAACGAAAAACTACGATGACGTCTTGCCTTTCTGCGGACTTGGCGCGAACATTCGGTTGTCGCGTCCTGTCTCCCAGGCGCGGGCGTGGCGTTCACTGACGCTTGGGTAAAGGAGCAATAGACATGGGAGACGACTCTGCCCGGCCGACCATGGCCGGAACTGAAAGCCGCTGCATTGCGATTGTGGGCCCTTATCTCAGCGGCAAGACCACGGTACTTGAAGCGCTGCTGGCGCGAACCGAGGCTGTACCACGGCAAGGCAAAATTGCGGATGGAAATACGCTTGGCGATGCCAGTCCCGAAGCCCGCAAGCACCAGATGAGCGTTGAGCTCAACGTCGCCTCAGCAACATATCTTGGCGATACATTTACATTTGTCGATATTCCCGGTTCGATCGAATTCCAGCACGAAGGTGCGATGGCGTTGCAGGTCTGCGATGCAGCCGTCGTCGTGTGCGAGCCGGATCCCAAGCGCGTGCCAGCGCTTCAACTCACGCTTAAGCGCCTGGAAGAGCTGGGCGTGCCACATTTCCTGTTTCTCAATAAGATCGATACATTCAATACGCCTGTCCGCGACATCATCCCGGTGCTGCAGCCGGCCAGTGCACGTCCGCTGGTGTTGCGCCAGATTCCGATCTGGGAAAACGGCATCGCGACCGGTTATGTCGACTTGGCCGCCGATCGCGCGCACGTATACCGCGAACACGCACCCTCGGAAATCGTTGAGATACCGGCAGATGTCAGCGCGCGCCGCGATGACGCCCGCTACCAGATGCTCGAACAACTGGCCGACTATGACGATGACCTGATGGAGCAACTTCTCGCCGACATGGAGCCGCCGAGAGATATGGTCTTTGATGACCTGGCGCAGGAACTCCGCGACGGCGTGATCTGTCCGGTGATGCTCGGCGCTGCGGAAAAGGGCAATGGTATTGGTCGCCTCTTGAAAGCATTGCGTCACGAAGTGGCTGGCATTCGCGAAACGGCCGACCGTGTCGGTGTCAGCGACGATGGCAACGCGCACGCCTATGTCATCAAGACGATCCACACACCACATGCCGGCAAAGTCTCGGTCGCGCGCGTGCTGTCGGGCGTTTTGCAGGATGGCGCCACCGTGAGCGCGGGTGACAAGGAGAGCAAGGTTTCTGGCGTATTCGATCTGTCGGGCGCGGATATGAGCAAGCGTGGCAAAGCGCAAACCGGCGATGTGGTCGGGCTAGGCCGTCTGGATGCGATTACGACAGGTGACGTACTGACATCCGGCAAGAAGGGCAGTGCCATTGAGTTGCCGCAGGAAACACCGTCACCGGTCTATGCGATGGCTTTGGGCCTGAAGGATCGCAAGGATGAGGTCAAGCTTACAACGTCCATTGCCAAGCTCGCAGAGGAAGATCCCGGTCTGCAGTTTGAGCACAGCGTGGCGACGCACGAAATGCTGCTGCATGGCCAAGGTGAAATGCATTTGCGCGTGACTGCCGAGCGCCTCGAGCGCAAATTCGGCATCACGGTGGAGACCGGCCGGCCGGCAACGCCCTACAAGGAGACGATCCGCAAATCCACGACCGTGCGGGCGCGCCATAAAAAGCAATCGGGAGGCCATGGCCAGTTTGGCGATGTGGTGATCGAGATCAAACCGCGACCACGAGGTGCGGGCTTTGCGTTTTCCAACACGATTGTCGGCGGTGCCGTGCCGAAGCAGTTCATCCCTTCGGTAGAGGCCGGCGTGCGGGATTATCTGGAGCGCGGCCCGTTCGGCTTCGAAGTTGTCGACGTTGAGGTGATCCTGCGCGATGGCAGCTACCATTCGGTGGATTCATCAGACATGGCGTTTCGCCAGGCCGGCCGCATGGCGATGAACGAAGGCATGCCCGATTGCGGACCGGTGCTGCTCGAACAGATCATGAGCGTCGACATCGCCGTGCCGAACGAGGCGACCCCGCGGATCAATGCGATGATCGCACAGCGCCGCGGGCAAATCCTTGGCTATGATGGGCGCGAAGGGTGGCCCGGTTGGGATGTCGTGCAGGTGCACATTCCGGCGGTCGAATTGAGCGATCTGATCATCGAGTTGCGTTCGGCGACGGCTGGTGTCGGTACGTTCACGGCCGAGTTTGATCATCTCGCGGAACTCTCGGGCCGCCTGGCCGATGAGGTGATTGCGGAGAAGGCCAGCGTCGCGGCCTAGGCCGGGAGGTGGTCTTTGGGTCTGGCGCCAGGACTGGGCGTTAAGTCTGGCTTTGGCAGGGACAGTGATCGGGAACGGCGTGCCCGCAGGCGACGCCGTTCGGCCGCGCGCCGGCTACTTCATCAGCCGCGAAACCATGTGGAAGAACGGCTCAGGCCCCATGTAACCTGTAATCCGGTCGACTTCACGGCCGTTCTGCATCAGCACGACCGTCGGCAGCGTCGTCAGTGGTGTGCGGAGCGGCAGCTTTGACATGTCGGCCTTGCGCACATCAATGAAGCGCATCGGCACGTCGCGCGCGCTCGGTGACTGCAGATAGTTCGGCACGACGTCGCGACGGAATATGAAGCAGTAGGTGCAGCCCTTGGCCTCAAACACCAGCAGTTCGGCATCCATCTTCGAGATGCGCTCGCTTGCCGGGCGTGGTGCGGCGGTGACGGGCAGCAGTGCGAACGCTGCAGCGCCGATGGTGAGTGCACCGGCTAGCAAGCAGAAAATGAGTGATCGCATGGCGTATGGGCAACCTTTCAAAAGGGATTGCCCATCGCCTTTCAAGGCGCATGCCACTGTTGTTTAACCAACCGGTTTTTACGATCCAGCGGTTAAACGACAGCGTTAATTCGATGCGTTTGCGTGCGGCGGCCGGTTTCGGTCAGCTGACGAAGAAGCTGCGCCAGGTGACCGTCACCTTGGTGCCGATGCCAACGCGGCGGTAGAGGTCGTTGACGTCGGCATTATGCATGCGCACGCAGCCTTTTGAGACCGGTTGGCCGATCGTCCAGGGCGCATCAGTGCCGTGGATACGATAGAGTGTCGAGCCAAGGTAGAGTGCGTGCGAGCCGAGCGGGTTCTGCGGGTGGCCGCCGGGAACATGACGCGGCAGCGACGGATTTTCACGCAGCATGTCGCGTGTCGGTGTCCACGGCGGGTTGGTGCGTTTGCGCGTCACGCGGAGCACACCCTGCCAGCGGTCCTGGCGGCGCGGGGTTGCGATCGGATAGGCAATCGCGGTGCCGCGTTCAGGGACATAATAGAGGCGGCGGTCAGTGAAGCTGACAATGATTTGCCGCGGGGCGATGCCGCGTGGGAAATCAACGACTTCGCGGCTCGTGCCGTCGGTGGTCGATGTGCCGCCGAAGTTCCATTGCCAGGGAAACAGGCCCTGGGCGGAAGCCGTGGAAGCGCTCGTGACAATGACGAGCAGGACGGCAAGGAAGGCGGAAATACCGGCCCGTCCTGAGTGATAGATACGCATTGGACAAATACTCGATGACTGGACTGAAGCAAAACGTGTGGCGGCGGATGCCCACCACCTGAGGTTCTATCGTGCTGACTTATGGTTAACGCTTCGTTGACGAATTTCCGTAAGTGCCGGTAGCGTCATAGAAATCAGGTGAGGTGTGAAATTTTGATCCCTTTTTGTTCTTTTTTCGTTGACGGCTTCCTTGGAGGGGATTAGAACAAAGATCGAACATCGATCTGCCAATTGTTCAGTCACTTTGAGAGAAATGCCGTGTCGCACAAGGTGGTGAGTTCTGCGTCCGCCGATGGCGGCCAATCATTGCGCAACGGCCCTATCAGTCATCGCGTTGGGGCAAAGCGTACCGTCACTGTGATTGAGCGTTTACGTGAGCAGATCAGATGTATCGAAAGGCGTACCCCTGGGCTTGATCCGGCAAAGCCTGCACCCGTCCCAGCCCTCGGACAGGATGCAATTGCAGTCGATGGATCGTCTGATGGCATAGATCAGCAAGCGCAGGGTGTGTGTGGCACGATGCTTTTTTGTAAGCCCGTGTCAGATCAAGCCGGCGTCCCCGCAACCCGGTTTGCTAACGAGGACGGCGGTGCGTGTCCCCCCCACATGCCCCCCACACCGCCGTCCTCCTCTCCCGGCGCCTTGGCCGGGCAAGCTGCCGCTTTGCGAAAACAAACATCTCTATGGAGCAAGGGCGGCGCTCAGACGGTTTGGACGCTGGGCGCGGCACCTGAAGCGGAGCATCTCGCCGACCTTGACATGTCACGCGCCGGTTCATCCCGCGAGGGCATTGCACGGCTGGCTTTGGATGCGGGCGGTGTTCACGAAATCAAGCCTGCGGGACACCTGGATTCTTTCGGCGACGGTGGCAGTTCTGGCGATTGGGCATCGGCGTGGGGTGCGGCGCGCAGCCTGGCCTTGATGATGATTGCACGCCGTCGTCAGAAAAAACGACAGCCGATTTTGTGGTGCATGTCGCGCAGTGCCAGGGCCGAACACGGCAAGCTTTATAGCCACGGTCTCAGACCGTTCGGTTTAACACCGGCTGATGTCCTGATTGTCGAAACCGGTAATCCGCAGGAGACCCTCTGGGTACTCGAAGAAGCATTGAAATCAGAAAGCCTCGCGCTGGTTGTCGGCCTCATCGATGACGTTGCGCTGACACCGGCGCGGCGGCTTGCGCTGGCAACCCAAAAACATCACACCCCGTGCCTTTTGCTCACCCACCCCCGCATGCCGCCGATAGCTGCGACAGCAACACGATGGCGCGTCGCCGCCGCGCCTGGCGCACCGCATCCCCTCAGTATGCCGCACAGGATGGCTGCGTCGCGTACGCGACAGATGCATTTCAAAGGATTGGGCGCACGCCGGCTGGCTGTGATGCTGGAGCGCTATCGGGCGGCGCCCGCCCAAGTCACAGGTCAGGCGCATATTATGGAGTGGTCTGATGAATCGGTTTGTTTGCGTTTGGTTGCCGACGTTTCAGATCGATCGGATGCGGCGCGTGTCTCCGCAACAGGTGCCGCACTCACAACCGTTCGCGCTGGTTGAAAGCGGCTCGCGCGGCGTGTGCATTACGGCTGTCAATCCGTCGGCTGCGGCAAGTGGAATTCATGCCGGACAGATGCTGGCGGATGCACGTGCAGTGCTGCCGGGTCTGCTGACATGTGCTGCTGAGCCGGAGCGTGATACGCGCGCACTCCAACAACTGGCCCTTTGGCTTGGGCGTTACGGCCCCAATCGCAATGTCGATGGTGCGGACGGGCTATGGGTGGATATCACTGGCGTTGCGCATTTGTTTGGTGGCGAGGCTGCTCTCGCGCGCGATTGTGTCACGCGTTTCAAACGCGCCGGCTTTCAGGCACTGGTCGCGATTGCCGACACCCGTTCGGGGGCCTTTGCGTTAGGGCGCTATGGTCGCATGACCGAGCAGGTGGCGATCTCGGCGCCGGGTGGCGTTCGGACGGCACTCGCCGAATTACCGGTTGAAGGGTTGCAGCTGACGGGCGAGCTTGTCCTCCTGCTGCGCCGGCTCGGCCTCAAGCGGATTGGTCAATTCTATGACTTGCCCCGCGTCGCACTTGCGCGCCGCTTTCGCGCTGCTGCGCCCAAGACGATCAAGAGACGTAAACGTCATCGCGGCTTCGTCAAGCCGGCTGCGACGTACAACGGCTGGGCCGAAACACTCATCATGCGCCTCGATCAGGCGTTGGGCGATCTGAGGGAGCCGGCGCGCGGCATTGTCGAGCCGCCGGTCTATCGGGTGCAACGTGCCTATGCCGAACCGCTGATCTCGCATGATGGCGTGCTGGCGGCACTCGATGATCTGGCGGCGCAGTTGTGCGCTACGCTCGAGGCCAGGGACGAGGGTGCCCGCGCGTTGGCCATCGCGTTCTATCGGGCCGATGGTACAGTTGCCAACGTCACCGTGCGCACCAGCCGTCCTGCCCGCGCGGCCGGCCATATCGCGGAGCTGTTCGAGGCACGGCTGGAAAATCTCGACGTCGGGCTCGGGCTTGATGCGGTCGTGCTTGAGGCGTTGCACACCGAGCGACTGGTGCGGGTGCAGACAGGCCTTGCCGGCTCGGCGATCTGCGATGGCGTCAATGATCGCCGAAACGATAACATGACGGACGGTACCGGTGTGCTGATCGACCGCTTGAGCAATCGGTTGGGCGCGGCGGCCGTGTTTCATCTCGAAGAGGTTGCAAGTCATATCCCCGAACGTGCTGAGCGGCGCGTTGCAGCCTTGCACGGGGGCAACAGCCTGGCGGCGCCCGCCGTGTTCATGTCCAAGCCACCGCGTCCGGCCTTTCTGCTGGAACCGGCGGAGCCGATTAACGTGCTGGCCGAGGTGCCGGATGGCCCACCGGTGCGGTTTACCTGGCGGCGGGTGACGCGACGCGTCGCGCGTGCCGAAGGGCCGGAACGGATCGCACCGGAGTGGTGGCACCTGATCGGTGAAAACATTGTGGTGGGCGGCGACACGGCGCACGAAGATTCTGAGGATAGAGGGTTGGGCCCGGTTGTGCGCACGCCGAAACCGGCCTGGCGCATCCGTGATTACTATCGCATCGAAGACGAGCATGGCGGCGTTTACTGGGTCTACCGTGCCGGCATATATCCAGGCGTTGATCCGGTTGCAGCCCCGAGTGCCAAGCCAGACACGGAACCAGACACGCAAGCAAACCGGGGGCGAGATGCGGCGCGCCCTGCGAACAAGGCAGCGCATGCAACAGCGCGTGACGTCGAAAAGGCCGTGCCGCCCCTGCTTGCGACGCCGACCTGGTATCTGCAGGGGCTGTTCTGATGTTGAATGAAACGTATACCCATCTTGGTTCGCGGGTCGGTTACGCCGAGTTGCAGGTCACGAGCAATTTCTCGTTCTTGCATGGCGGCTCACATGCGCATGAACTGGTTGAACGGGCAGGGCAACTGGGTCTTGATGCCATCGCCGTTGTCGACCGCAATACGTTGGCCGGTGTGGTGCGTGCGCATACCGCTGCCAGAGCGGCTGGGTTGCGTGTCATAACCGGCGCCCGGCTCGAGTTTCGCGATGCACCGAGCCTGCTCTGTCTGCCCAAGGACCGCGCTGCTTATGGCCGCCTCTCACGCCTGTTGTCGCTCGGCCAAGCGCGTGCCGAAAAAGGCGATTGTATCCTTTATCTCGAAGACGTCGCAGCCCATGCGCAAGGGCAGATCTTCATTGCATTGGCGCCCGATGCGTGGTGTTGGTGCGAGGCGCTGGCGCCGATAGCAACTAAATCCTCGACATCGCAGGTTATTGCTTTTCCTGGCGTCTCACAAGACACAGCCGAAGGCGATCAAGCAGACGCCCTTAAAGACAGGCCTGATCGATCGTCGCCTGAAGATGAGCCTTTCGAGCGGGCGCTCTATCGTATTTGCGAGGCTGTGGCGCCGGCCGGGCTCTATCTGGCTGCGACACACCTCTACCGCGGTGATGACCGGGCGCGTATCGAAGCCTTGGCGCGGATCGCGGAACGCGTCGGCATCGAACTCGTTGCGACCAACGATGTGCTTTATCACGCCCCCGCGCGCCGCCCGCTGCAGGATGTACTCACCTGCGTGCGCGAGAAAACGACGATCAATGAAGCCGGCCTGAAGCTTGCCGCCAACGCCGAACGTCATCTGAAATCGCCAGGTGAAATGGCGCGTCTGTTCTGCGGCTATGAGCGAGCCATCGCCAACACGCTGGCGATTTCTGAAGCCTGCCGGTTTTCGCTTGATGAGTTGGCTTATGAATATCCGGATGAGCCGGTGCCGCCGGGCGAGACGCCGCAGTCGCAACTTGAAAAGTTGGCGTGGGAGGGGGCTCAATGGCGCTTTCCCAACGGTGTGCCGGAGAAGGTCAGGTATGCCATCAGCAAGGAGCTGGCGCTGATCGCCGAGTTGGAATACGCGCCGTATTTTTTAACCGTGCACGACATCGTGCAGTTCGCGCGCTCTCGCGATATCCTGTGTCAGGGGCGTGGTTCGGCGGCCAATTCGGCGGTCTGCTACTGCATTGCGATCACGTCCGTCGACCCTTCCGAGGTCGACCTGCTGTTCGAGCGCTTCATCTCATCTGAGCGCAAGGAACCACCCGATATCGACGTCGACTTCGAACACGAACGACGCGAAGAGGTCATCCAGTACATCTACGCGCGTTATGGCCGCGAACGTGCCGGGCTGGCAGCGACGGTAATTTCCTATCGCGCGCGCTCGGCGGTACGCGACGTCGGCAAGGCGATGGGGCTTTCAGAAGATACGGTGACAGCACTTGCCGGCATGGTCTGGGGCACGCGCTCCGGCGGCGTGCTGCCTGAGAAGCATGTACGCGAGGCCGGTCTTGATCCGGCTGATCCGCTGCTGCGCGCGGTCCTGGCCCTGACATTCGAGTTGATGGGGTTCCCACGTCATCTTTCCCAGCACGTTGGCGGTTTCGTTCTGACGCGCGGGCCGCTGACCGAGGTCGTACCGGTTGGCAACGCGGCGATGGACGATCGCACGTTCATCGAATGGGATAAGGATGATCTGCAGGCGCTCGGCCTTTTGAAAATCGATGTGCTGGCGCTTGGTATGTTGAGCTGCATCCGCCGGGCGTTTGAATTCCTCGAGGAACATCACGGTCGGCGCATGACGCTCGCGAACGTGCCGCGAAAGGATGCGGCCGTTTACGACATGCTGTGCAAGGCCGACTCGATCGGTGTCTTCCAGGTCGAAAGCCGGGCGCAGATGAACATGCTGCCGCGCCTCAAACCGCGCACCTACTATGACCTGGTGATTGAGGTGGCCATCGTTCGGCCGGGGCCGATTCAGGGTGACATGGTGCACCCTTACCTGCGCCGCCGTGATGGTCTTGAGGCGGAAACCTATCCATCCCCGGCGTCGGAACATGGTCCGCAAGATGAGTTGAGGCAGATCCTCGGTAAAACCAAGGGCGTGCCTCTGTTCCAGGAGCAGGCAATGCGGATCGCCATGGAGGCGGCCAAGTTCGATGACGCCGAGGTGAATGAGTTGCGCCAGGCGTTGGCGACCTTCCGGCGTCGCGGCACGATCCATCTGCTTGAGGAAAAAATGATCTCGCGCATGGTCGCGCGCGGTTATGAAAAGCAGTTCGCCGAGCGTTGTTTCAATCAGATCAAGGGCTTTGGCGAATACGGCTTTCCCGAGAGTCACGCGGCGAGTTTTGCACATCTGGTTTATATATCATCCTGGCTCAAGTGGCATTATCCGGCGGCGTTCTGTGCCGCGATCCTGAACGCGCAGCCGATGGGGTTTTATGCGCCGGCGCAGTTGGTGCGCGATGCCCGTGAGCATGGCGTCGAGGTGCGCCCTGTCGACGTTAACTTTTCGGATTGGGATGCGACCCTGGAACCGGGCGAGAAGGCGGGTCGTCCGGCCGTACGTCTCGGTTTGCGCCAGGTCGACGGCCTGCGCCGCGACGAGGCGGATAAAATTGTGGTTGCACGGCACGCACAACAGGCGCGCATTACAATCGACGCACGCCCGTTGGACCGGCACCGCCTCGCCTTCCAGACGATCGACGATCTCGTGCATGCGACGCAGGTGATGCCAAACATGCAGGAAGTGCCCTCTTCGCAGTTGTCGCGGGCAGCATTGGAGCGTCTCGCGGCGGCAGATGCGTTTCGCTCGCTGGGACGTGACCGGCGCGAGGCTTTGTGGGACACGCGCGGGCTCGGGCCGACGCAGGAGTTGCCGTTGTTCTCCTGGGCCGAGACGAGTGCCGTTGGTCCGGAAGACGATGTCGCGCTGCCGCAAATGCCGCTCGCCGAGCATGTCGTCAACGACTACCAGACGCTGCGCCTGTCGCTGAAGGCGCATCCGGTCAGTTTCCTCAGGCCGCGCTTGATCAAACAGCATGCAGTGTCCTGCGCGGATATTCGGGCGCTACCGAACGGCCGGCGTGTTGCTGTCGTTGGCGCCGTACTCATTCGTCAGCGGCCGGGGACGGCGAAGGGCGTGGTGTTCATGACGATCGAAGACGAGACCGGCGTGGCCAATGTTGTTGTCTGGGCAAAGACGATGGAGCGCTACCGAAAGGTGATCATGACCGCCCGGCTGATTGAGGTTCGCGGCGTGATCCAGCGCCACGAAGACATCATTCATATCGTCTCGGCGCATCTGGTTGACCGCAACGACTGGCTCGCCGAGCTTTCCGACATGGAGGACGCAATGCCGGTGCCGATCGCCCATGCCGACGAGGTCAAACGTCCCGATCCGGGCTCAGCACGGGCGCCCGATCATCCGCGTTGGGCCGGTCATCCGCGCAACGAGCGCATCCTGCCAAAGTCACGAGATTTTCATTGAGGATTTAAATTTCATTCTGAATCAAGCGTGAAGGGAGAAAATTGGTCAGAACGCGTCAATTGCGATCGGACCTCAGAGGCAGCCGACAGCGAACAAGTTGGAAATCGCCCTTTGGAAACCGAGCGGTTTTGCTATACCTGAGGCAGTGCTGGAGGGCCTCGATGGAATCGCATATCGGCAGACGTATCCTGGCTGCGAGCGTCGGTGCCATTCAGCTATGCCTGGTCTGCGCCATGGCGGCGGCGTTGGGGGTGGGGTTGGCCCCTGGCACGGCCGAGGCGCAACGCGCACGCATCGCGCCGGAGGCTGGCAGCGGGCGTTATGACAAGAGCGCGTCGCAGGCGCAAAAATACATGGTGGCGGCGGCCAATCCGCTCGCGGTGAGTGCCGGGCTCGCGATGTTGCGTCAAGGCGGGACAGCCGTCGATGCGGCGATTGCCGTCCAACTCGTTCTCAATCTCGTTGAGCCGCAGTCGTCCGGTATCGGTGGCGGCGCGTTCCTGCTGCACTGGGACGCCACTGAAAAATCCTTGCGAACCTACGACGGGCGCGAAACTGCGCCGGCGGCTGCGAAGCCGGATCGGTTCATGGAGAATGGCAAGCGCCGACCGTTCCGCAAGGTTGTCAAGTCGGGCCTCAGCGTTGGCACGCCGGGGCTCGTGCGTCTGCTTGAGGTTGCCCACCAGGGGCATGGCCGGTTGCCTTGGGCAACGTTGTTCGGACCGGCCATCAAGCTTGCCGAAGAGGGGTTTCGCGTATCATCGCGGCTCAATTTCTTGCTGGAATGGGCGACCGCGCCAGCAAGTTTTGCGCCGGCTGCCCGGAGATATTTTTACGATGCAGCCGGTAAGGCCCGCCCCGTTGGTTATACGTTGCGCAACCCGGCCTTTGCCGCCACCTTGCGCCGGATCGCGGCCAAGGGCGCTGATGGGTTTTACACCGGTGATGTGGCCGCTGCGATCGTCAAGGCGGTTGCCGGGGCGGCGAACTACAAGGGCGATCTAACGGCCGCGGATCTCGCCGGTTATCGGATCAAGCAGCGTCAGCCGGTTTGCATTGCGTACCGCACCACCCGGGTTTGCGGCATGGGCCCACCGTCATCCGGCGCCACGACGGTTGCCCAGATCCTGAAACTTGCTGAGCCATTTGACTTGGCCGGGCGGCCGCTAAGACCGATGAACACCAAGGCCATGCACATTCTGGCCGAAGCCGGGCGGCTGGCATTTGCCGATCGCAATCGCTATGTCGGCGATCCGGACTTTGTCTCCGTGCCGGTGAGCGGTCTGCTCGATGCGACGTATCTCTCCGAGCGCGCGAAATTGATCAATCGGACACGGGCGGCGGTCAGCGTGCGGCCCGGGGTGCCGCCAACGGCCGTGCGCGATGCGTTCGGGGCCGATGACACGCGTGAAAGCGTCGGCACATCTCATATCTCGATTGTCGATGCCAACGGCAATGCGGTCTCGATGACGACGACGATCGAATCGGCGTTCGGTTCCGGTTTGTGGGCGGCCGGCTTTCTGCTCAACAATGAACTAACGGACTTTTCATTTCGTCCCGTCGATCGCGCCGGGCGGGCCATCGCCAATCGCGTTGGCGCCGGCAAGCGGCCGCGCTCATCCATGGCCCCGACCATCGTCTTCAATGCCGACGGCAGTTTCCGTGCCGCGCTTGGTTCACCAGGCGGCAGCCGCATCATCCTCTACGTTGCCAAGGCGCTGGTCGCGATGATCGATTGGCAACTTGATCCGCAGGCGGCTGTCGCGCTCGCTAATTTTGGCAACCGCGGCCCGGCATTCGAGATCGAGTATGACCCGTCCCTGGCAACGGCCACAGTGCTGGCGCCCTGGACGACGGTGCCATCGATCTGGCGCGGGATTCGATTGCGTGCGCTGGGCCATCGCGTCCGTCCCGATCTGATGACGTCGGGGCTGCACATCGTTGAGCGGCGTCATGGCAAGCTCTATGGCGGGGCTGACCCACGGCGCGAAGGCGTCGCACGCGGCGATTGAAACGATCTGCTAAACTCGGTTCACGCGTCGGCCAGGAGACCGATCGGCGCTGGAGATGACATGCACAAACCCTTGAAAATCACGATCGCGGGTGCCGGTATATTCGGCATCTGGCAGGCAATGACACTTGCCCGTGCCGGCCATGCCGTGCGCGTGCTTGAGCGTTGCCCGGTGCCGTTCGAGCAGGCTGCGAGCCAGTACGCCGGTGCGATGATCGCGCCCTATTGCGAGGCCGAGACGGCCGAACCGGTTGTCCGCGACCTCGGTCTCGAAGCGGCTCGTCTTTGGAAAGAGGTCTACCCGGGCCTTGTCCACAACGGCACGCTGGTGGTTGCCGGACCGCGCGACCAGACCGAATTGCGCCGCTACAGTCGCATGACCGTCGGGCATAGCAGTGTCGGTGCGGAGCGCATAGGTGAATTGGAACCTGACCTCGCCGGTCGGTTTAGCAACGGCCTGTTCTTTGCCGATGAAGCCCACATGGCGACACCGGAAGCGCTGCACGATCTTCTCAACCTAGCCCGGTCCGCCGGTGCGCAATTCCAATTTGGATCCGAATGGCGGGGCGAGGCCGATGACACGGCGGACTGCTTCATCGACTGCCGCGGGATTGCCGCGCGAGATGATCTCGATACGTTGCGGGGGGTGCGCGGTGAACGATTGCTGATCGAGACCGACGAAATCTTCTTCTCGCGCCCCATTCGTCTCCTGCATCCGCGCTTTGCATCGTACATCGTGCCGTGGGGCGACGGCCGGTTTCTCGTCGGTGCAACGCTGATCGAGAGCGACGATGACCGCGCGATCACGGTGCGCTCGGCCCTTGAGCTGCTCGGCCTTGCCTATGCGTTGCATCCCGCTTTCGGCGAGGCGCAGATCATTGAGATGACCGCGGGCGTGCGCCCCTCGTTTGCCGACAATGTTCCGCGCGTCCTGCCAGGGCGGGGCGCACAGGCCAGGATCATCCGCGTCAACGGTGCCTTCCGGCACGGCTTCTTGTTGGCGCCCGTGATGGCTGATGTCGTCGCGAAGCATCTTGGCAGCGATAACTTTACGCATCCGCTATTGGTGCGGGAGACGACCTGATAGCGTCTGCTTGAAGAGCAACACGGGCTTCGCGAGGCGCGGGCGGATGAACGACAAGGCTGCGCGATCTAATGCGGTGGCATCGCAACTTGGAGGAGCGGATCAATGACGCACATTACAACCGATGACGGCGTGAAACTCTACGTCGAGGAAACCGGTTCCGGCACGCCAATCGTGTTTGTGCACGAATTCGCCGGCGATTATCGTAGTTGGGAGCCGCAGATGCGCTACTTTGCGCATTCGTACCGGGCGATTGCCTACAACGCCCGTGGCTGGCCGCCGTCCGATGTGCCCGGTGATCTCTCGATGTATTCGCAGCAACGCGCCTGCGACGACATCCTTGCCGTCCTCGACGCGCTGAAGATCGACAAGGCGCATATTGCCGGCCTCTCGATGGGTGGGTTTGCAACGCTGCATTTCGGGCTCAACTATCCGGACCGGGCGTTGTCGCTGACCGTCGCCGGCTGCGGTTACGGCGCGGAGAAAGACCGTAACGAACAGTTCCGTGGCGAAGCCGATCACTGGGCCGCCAAACTGCGCGCTGATGGGATGGCGGCTTATGCCGACATCTATGCACACGGGCCGACACGCGTGCAGTTCGAGAACAAGGACATGCGCGGCTTTGCGGAATTCAAGGACATGCTCAAGGAGCATTCAGCGGAGGGCTCGGCCTTCACGCAACTCGGCGTTCAGAAAGAGCGCCCGTCGCTCTATGATCTGGAGGATCGACTGCGCCAAGTCACGACACCGATGCTGGTCGTCACCGGCGACGAGGATTGGCCGTGCCTGCTGCCGAACGTCTTTTTGAAAGAGGTCGTGCCGAGCGCCGCACTGTTTGTGATGCCGAACTCGGGCCACACCATCAATCTCGAAGAGCCGGCGATGTTCAACCGCGCGCTGCACGACTTTGTCACCCAGGTTGATGCCGGACGATGGCCGATGCGCGACCCGCGTGCCATGAGCGCGAGCATCACGGGCGTCAAGTAACGAGGCTCGTACAGCTTTCGGACGCTTCTTCATCAATTGCAAAGCATGTTCATCAAGAGCCGCGGCGTGGCCTGCGGCAGTTAACCTCGGTCTAAGGTTGCCGCGGTATGGTTTCGGCTGGGCGTAACAGATCAAACAACAATAATAAAAAAATGCGTATAGCCGGGATCGCAGCATGTTTTCCAACGAAGATGCCAGAAAGAAAATCCTTGTTCGGATTCTGCGTAGCGATGGCGAGACGCTGATTGGCAATCTGTTACTGCCGCTCGTCGCCGATCTTGGACGGTCGATGAACAATGATGTCAAATTCCTCGAGTTCGAGGATTTGTCGGGTGATGTGCGGTTGATCGCAAAGTCGTCTGTTGTTGAATTGCGGTCGGAAACGCTGAAAGCAAAGGTCGAGTTGAAGAACGTTGATCCGCAGCCCAATGCCGATCCCTATACATTGCTGGGCCTGCCCAAGGGAGCGGACTGGAGCGAGGTGCGCAAGTCCTACCTGAAGCTCACAAAGCGCTATCATCCGGACCAGTACAGCACCGTCGACCTGCCAGAAGAAGTCGTGCAGTACATGAGCGGCGTATTCAGCCAGTCCAACACGGCCTACAACCTGATCAAGTCGACCATGGCCAAGTCAGAAGCCGCGTAGATCGTGCTTCCGATGCGCTCAAGATTCACTCGGATCAATCCTGCTCCAGGAACGCGCTGACACTTTTTTGCCAGCGCGCAGGCGTGTCGCTTTAGGCGACCTGTTTTGGCGCCAGCTTTTCCTTCACCAGTTCCATCGCGGCAACGTAGTCGGCCTTGCCGGAGCCGAGTAGAGGCACGCCGCCAACGACCATGACTTCGGCGGGTACCATCAGGTCGGCGGCGCCTTTGGTTTTGGCAAACTGCTGGAACCGCGAGCGCGTCATCTCCTTGTCAGTTGTCACGAGAACGAGCTTCTCGCCTTTGCGCAGGTCTGGAATGGACACCACGACCGACAGGAGGGCCGGGTTGAGTTCGGCGGCGAGCGCTTCGACGGCTGACAGGGACACCATCTCACCGGCGATTTTCGCAAAGCGTTTGGCCCGGCCGCGGATCGTGATGTAGCCCTGCTGATCGATCGTGACGATGTCGCCGGTGTCGTGCCAGCCGTCGGTCAGCGGTTCGAGCACGCCCGGATTCTCGGCGCGCAGATAGCCGAGCATGACATTCGGCCCGCGCACGAACAGGCGACCTCCTTCCTCGATGCCGGGCACCGGCTCGAGACGCGCATCCATCAGCGGCGACAGGCGCCCGACGGTGCCCGACTTGTTGGCGAGTGGCGTGTTGATCGCGAGAACCGGCGCCGTCTCGGTGACGCCATAACCTTCAAGAATGCGCACACCAAAGCGCTCCATGTAAATGTCACGCGTGCGCTTCTTGACCGCTTCGGCGCCCGCCAGGATCAGTCGTACCGAATGGAAGTCGTAGGGATGTGCGACGCGGGCATAGCCATTGAGGAATGTGTCGGTGCCAAACAGGATGGTGGCATTCGTTTGGTAAACCAACTCGGGAACGATCCGGTAATGCAACGGCGAGGGATAGAGGTAGATTGGCACGCCACCGGTCAACGGCATGATCAGGCCCGCCGTCAGCCCGAACGAGTGGAACACCGGCAGCACGTTGAACACCTTGTCTTCGCCATGTGCCGCCACCCGGGTCAGCGACTGGATGGCATTGGCCAGCATGTTGCGGTGCGAGAGCACGACGCCTTTCGGTGTGCCTTCGCTGCCGGAGGTAAACAGGATCGCGGCCGGGTCATTCGGCTGACGTTGGACGCGTGCGCGCTTGGCCGCGAACAGGCCGAGCAGCTTGTCGCCGAACGTGATCTCGGCGCGGACATCCTCCAGGTAGATCAGCCGCGCGTTTTCGCCGAGCGCTTTCTCGGCGTCCTGCAGGCGGCCCTTTTCGATAAAGGCGCGCGACGTGAGAATGACTTTGACCTCGGCTGCCGCGCAGGCCGACACCATGTTCTTCGGCCCGGCCGTGTAGTTCAGCATCGCTGGCACCTTGCCGAGCGACTGCAGCGCAAAGAACGTCACCGCGACGCCGGCCGTATTGGGGAGCATGACGCCGACGTTCTCGGTTTCAGCGAGTGGTTTGTCGAGCTTGGCGGCAAGGATCTGGGCGCCGGCAATCAGCTTCGAATAACTGAGCCGTGTCATCAGCGGATCATCGACCATCACCTTGCCAGTGTCGCGTGTCGCCTTGGCGTCGAGCAGTGCCTGGAACAGCGTCTTATCGATGTTGGCGGTTTCGACCGCGGTGTTGACCATGACGTCCTGCAGCGCCAGGCCGGCAGTCTGGCGCCGCGCCTTGCCGCGCAATTCGGGATCCACCTCGAGCTTGCGCGGTGGCAGGATCGTGACGGTCACCTTCGGGAACCAGACCTTCTTGGTCTGGCTCTTGCGCATGTAGGACCACGGCGAGCGCTCCAGGCCGTCGATGCGCACGGGCACGATCCACGCGTCTGACTTGTCGGCGATCATGGCGGTGCCGTCGTAGACTTTCATCAGACCGCCGGTGACCGTGAGGCGACCTTCGGGGAAGATCACCAGCGTCTGGCCGTCCTTGACTTCATTGATGAGCGCGCGTGCGGCGAGCGGCCGGGTCGGGTCGAGGGTGTAGGCCTTGATCAGTTTGAGGAACGGCTTGACCCACCACGCCTGCGCTATGCCGTGGTCGATCGCGAACGCGGCGTGGCTCGGCAGGATCGCGTGCATCACGGGCCCATCCATCAGGCTGATGTGATTGGGCGCAATGATCACGCGCTCGCCTTCTTCGGGAAGGTTTTCCATGCCTCTGACTTCGAGCCGGTAGAACAACCTAAAAATGAACATCGCAAGGTCTTGAACGCCCTGGCGTCCCCAGGCGCGCAGCACGAGCATGACGGCGATGAGGTTGGCGGCGCCAAGCGCTACGAACAAATGCGACGACTGCCAACCGACAGCTTGCAGGCCGGCAACGGTCAACGTTGCAGCCGTCATGAAAGCGGCGTTGAGAATGTTGACGGCGGCGATGACGCGGGCGCGTCGGTCAGCCGGCGCCCAGGCCTGCACGGCGGCGAAGGCCGGCACGATGAACAGCCCGCCTGCCGCCGACATGCCGAACAGGTCGACCATGACGCGCATGCCGGCAACCGATTGCCATAGACCGGCGAGGGTCAAAGATCCTTCCGAGGCGTGAACACCCCAGACCGTCCAACCGAGATCGAGGCAGAACACGCCCATCAGCAGCGCGCCGACTGGTACCAGGGCAAGGTTGGGGCGCTGCCTGCTGGCGCGCGCGGCAAGGTATGAACCAAACGCGATACCAACCGTGAAGACGCAGAGGCCGAGTGTGATCAACTCCTTGCCGCCGCCGAGGTGTCCCTTGATGAGCGTTGGGAGCAGTGACAGGGCAACGATGCCTGCGAGCCAGAACCAGGATGTAATGAGGCCGCCGATCCACAGGCGCCGGTCGGTGCGCAACTCGCGCAGACGGTCGAATGTCGAGCGGACCACGTTCTTGGTGATCACGAGATCAGGTGCCGCCGGTCCGGTCGGCTGGATTGCGCGCGCCGACAGCCAGCCGATCGCGGCAAAGGCAACGACAGCGGCAGCAATCGTCCAATCAGGCATCAGGGGACCGGTTGCCGTCTCAAGCATCGCGAGGCCACCGAGAATGGTGCCAAGCAAGATCGCCAGAAAGGTTGCGCCTTCGACAAGGGCGTTGGCCGCCGGCAGTTCGCGACGCTCGAGGTGGTCCGGCAGGATGCCGTACTTGATCGGCCCGAACAGCGCGGCGCCGCAGCCGAACAGGACGATTGATGCGAACAGTAGCGGGATCGAGTCGAGCATGAAGCCGAGCCCGGCGAGCGCTGCGAACGGAATTTCAGCGACTTTCAGCCAGCGTGCGACGCGGGCCTTGTCGTATTTGTCAGCCAGTTGTCCGCCAAGCGCCGAGAGCACGAACATTGGCAGGATAAGTGCGGCGCCCGCGAGCGTGACCAGGGCGGCGCCCTGATCGGTTCCCAGTTTGAAGAGAATCAAAATGACCAGCGCGTTCTTGATGAAGTTGTCGCTGAGTGCAGAAAAAAACTGGCAGATGAAGATTGGCACGAAACGGCGTGAGGTCAGAAGGTCCTGAAACATATCGGAAATCTCTAAGGGGACAGGGCGGGTTGCGCGTCACTGAAACGGCGAAGTGAGAAGGGGCATGCCGCTACAGTTGCAAGAAAATGCTTAATTTTAGGCCGGATTGGGTCGGAAGCCCAAATCCGCGTGTGGGCAGGGACGGGCATACGGTGGGCAATTACGAGGCATGTTAAGCTCCAGTTTTCATTCGAGAACACTGTTCACATACAAATATGGCGAAATGCGAACATTGTTCAAGTTTTTCATGAAAGCCGATAGTTTCTGGGTTAACAGACGGTAACGGCCGCCGATTGTGTCGCCAAAGGCAACGACGTACGGCGACAACTAAGAAAGACTGGGATGGCGTCAGAGGCGCGCCGTCACGCCACCGTCGACGTAGAGAACGTGACCCGTGACAAAGCTCGCCGCATCTGATGCGAGAAACACGGCGGCACCGGCCAGTTCATCAACATCGCCCCAGCGACCAAGCGGTGTGCGATCACACAGCCATCCGGAAAACTTTTCATCCGCGACGAGGGCCTTGTTGAGTTCGGTCGCAAAGTAACCTGGCCCGAGGCCATTGACGCGAATGCCAAACTGGCCCCAGTCGATCGCCATGCCCTTGGTCAGCATCTTGAGGCCGCCTTTCGAAGCCGCATAGGGCGCAATCGAGGGCCGGCCCAGTTCGCTCTGGACCGAGCAGATGTTGATCATCGCGCCGCGTTTGCGCGGGATCATGTGATTGGCGACGGCCTTGGCGACATAAAACACACTGTCGAGGTTGGTGCTCATCAGTTCACGCCAAGTCTCTTCCTCGAATTTCTCAAGTGACTCGCGGCGCTGGATACCAGCGTTATTGACGAGGATCTCGATCGGGCCGATTTCGGCCTCGATGCGCTCGACGGCGGCGGCGGCCTGTGCCGCGTCCGTGACGTCGAACGGCATCGCATGCGCTGTATGCCCGGCGGCTGCGATCTCATCTACAACTTTGTCAACGACCTCAGGGCGGCGGCCGTTGATCACGACGTGGGCACCGGCTTCACACAGCCCGCGCGCCAGCGCCTCGCCAATTCCGGCCGACGAGCCGGTGATCAGTGCGAGACGATTATCCAGGTTAAAGGCTTGCATGCGTTTCCCTCCGGGTGCGCGGTGGTGTAGTTTCCGCGTTGTTTGATGCATCACTATCCGCCAGGGGAAACTCTATGCAAGCCATTGTCGTACATGCGCCGCACGATCTGCGTGTCGAGGATATCGAAGCCCCGGATAAGGTGGAGGGGCGCGACGAAGTAACGGTGCGCATCGAGCGCGGCGGGATCTGCGGGTCTGATCTCCATTATTACCACAACGGCGGCTTCGGTGAGGTACGCATCAAACAGCCGATGGTGCTCGGTCATGAGGTGTCCGGAACCGTCAAAAGCGTCGGCGCCGATGTCAAACGGATCAAGCAAGGCGACCGCGTTGCGGTCAATCCAAGCCGACCATGCAACACCTGCGCGTATTGCCGCGAAGGCAACCAGGCACACTGCTTGGATATGCGGTTCTATGGCAGCGCGATGCGCTTCCCGCACGTCCAAGGTGCGTTTCGCGACGAGGTGATCGCGGACGAAGCGCAGTGCTTCAAGGTCCTTCCGTCGTTGACATCCGGTGAAGCGGCGATGGCGGAGCCGCTGGCGGTTTGTCTGCATGCGGTAAATCGCGCCGGATCGCTGGTCGGCAAGAAGGTGCTGATCACCGGCTCCGGGCCGATCGGGGCGCTATGCGCTGCTGCAGCAAGGCGCGCTGGTGCGATCGAGATTGCCGCAACCGACGTGGCAGCCTTCCCGCTCAAGATGATCGAGCAGATCGGCGCCGATTTCGTGTTCAACGTTGCCAAGAATACCGACGCCCTGAAACCGTTCACCAAAGACAAAGGCATATTCGACGTGCTGTTTGAAGCTTCTGGCAATGAGGCAGCTTTGACCGGCGCGCTCGATGCGCTGCGGCCTGGTGCAACGATTGTCCAGGTCGGGCTGGGCGGTAACATCACGTTGCCGATGAACACCGTTGTGGCCAAGGAATTGGTTCTCAAAGGTACTTTTCGTTTCCACAAGGAATTCGAAACGGCTGTTGAAATGATGAACAACGGCCTCATTGATGTGTCACCGGTAATCTCTCAGACATTGCCCTATCAACAGGCGACCGAGGCATTTGATCTGGCCAGCGATCGAAGTAAGGCAATGAAAGTTCAACTGGCGTTTGCATGATTGTTACTGTTTATCGGCGTTAAGCGGCGACGGGTGGCAGTTGACGTGGCGATGCTGCGGTTTATGCTGCTGCGCCCGTTGAATGCGCGATATATATCAGTGTGTTGTGGCCACCCTCTTGTGGTTGGTCGCGCCAGTCGTCACATCAGATAACGGGCGGATAGGTACGGAACGTGAAATCGACGGACATGCGGCGAGCACAAGAATCGATGGAATTGGTCGTCAACGGCGAGGTCTTTGACGGTGACGTGACAACGTTGGCCGAACTTGTCGGCGAACTCGGCTATGCCGATCAGCGGGTTGCAACGGCGGTGAACGGCAGTTTCGTTGCCGGCAACGA
>JAGDYV010000053.1:0-7540 GCA_049116495.1 Hyphomicrobiaceae bacterium
CGATGACGACGAGATCGGGGGCTTCAGAGATGACGTCGTCGCGCGCTGCAAACGTATTGAGCCGAAGATCGACGCCGAGCCGGGCCGCCTCGTCAGCGCGCCAGTTGACGATGTTGATGATGTCTTTCCGCCAACCGGCTTCGGAGGCGAGGAGGACCTGTCCGCCCGGTCTGGCGGCGGCCTCAAAGAGAACCACATCGTGGCCGCGTTCGCCGCAAACACGCGCGGCCTCGAGGCCGGCCGGGCCGGCGCCGACGACAACGACTTTGCGGGGTATCGCGGCGCGCTCAATGGTGTGCCGCAGAACGTTTTCGCGCCCAGTCGCCGGATTGTGCAGGCATGCCGGGCGCAGTTCGCTCATGCAGTGCGTGGCGCCGACACAGGGGCGAATACGGTCTTCATCGCCGGCGGCGAGTTTGTTGACCAGATGCGGGTCCGCAATGTGCGCGCGCGTCATGCCGACCAGGTCGAGCAGGCCTTCGCGCACGGCATGGCGCGCCGTCGAGATATCGGTAATCCGCGCAGCATGAAACACCGGCAGCGAGACTTGTGCCTTGAACGCCGCAGCCTTGTCGAGCCACGGCGCGAGCGGTGACGACATGCCGGGCATGTTGTCGACAGCGAGGCTGATCTGGGTGTCCATCCGCCCGTAGATCGCGTTGAAGAAATCCACCATGCCGGAAGCTTCGAAGATCCTGGCAATCGCGACACAATCGTCGAAGCCAAGGCCGGCGTCATGGCCTTCATCGACAATGAAGCGGAAGCCGACGATGTAGTCGTCGCCGACCGCTTTGCGAATGGCTTCAAAGACTTCGAGGCCGAAGCGGCAGCGATTTTCGAGAGAACCGCCGTATTGATCCGTGCGGTGGTTGGTTACGGGCGACAGGAACTGCCCAATGAGATGGGCGCCGGAGAGCGTTTCGATGCCGTCGAGACCGCCAACTTTGCAGCGCCGTGCCGCCGCCGCGTAGGCATCGATGACGCGTTCGAAGTCGCTAGGTTCCATTTCCTTCGGGATACTGCGATGCAGCGTTTCGCGAACCACAGAGGGCGCGATGGTCGGCAGGAACGCACCTTTGTTGCTCTCGCCACGACGGCCGAGATGCGTGATCTGGCACATCAGTGCGGCGCCGTGGGCGTGCACCCGGTGCGACAGGTTTTGTAGGTGCGGAATGACGTCGTTGACGCCGACGTTGAGTTGCTGGAATACCGAGGGCGAGTCGATTGCGACGTTTGACGAGCCGCCGAACATGGCAAGGCCGATACCGCCCTTGGCCTTCTCCTCGTAGTAGGCCTGGTAGCGATCGCGCGGCATGCCGCCTTCTTCGAGGCCGCAGGCGTGGCTGGTGCTCATAATGCGGTTGCGCAGTCGCAGATGCTTCAGTTGGAAGGGTTGCAACAGGGGATCTGTCGACTTCAAAGGCTGGGTCATGCGATAGGCCTGTTACAAGGGCAGTTGGTAGGGCTTTTCGGGAGGCCAGATGCCGCCACGCAGCGCGCCTGCTTCGGTGTGCCCGAACAGTACCTCGTAGGCGTCAGGGAGTGGTCGGCTGTTCGGCATGGCGAGCCATAGGCGCAGGAGCAGGCGTTTGCGGCCGCTGGCGAGATCGTCCTCAAACGGATCGCGGGCATGGTAGATGACGTGGTTGTTGAGCAGCTGGATGTCGCCCGGCTGCAAGGTCATTTCATAGCACAGCTCCGTTGCGAGGTCGCCAAGCAGGTCGAGTGCTTCGTTTTGCGTATTGCGCAGGCGCGGGACGTCCGGATTGGTCTGCGAGGCTTCGACATAGGTGCGTGAATAGTGGCTGGTGAACTTGCCATCGCGGATCGCAAATACGGGCAGCATGTAATGCGCCGAGGCGTCGCTTTCCTCTTCGCCGAAGCGGCTGCGCGGGTAGGGCGTGAAGAGTTCGTCGAGCAGGTCCGGCCGGCGTTCGCGCATCGCATTGTGGATGGCGGGGACGCTGGCGATCTTGGAATGCCCACCTTGGGCGGCCTGGTTGATGCAGATGAGAGAAACGACATCGCAGCGGTCCGTATGGAAGCGCAATCCGCCTGTCGACAACGCGCGCGAGCGCGACGAGCGAAAACCTTCCTTAGAGCCCTTTGTGTCGATGATGCCGTAGTCTTTGGACCTGGTCCCTTCATCCTCGATATGCATCAGCCGCTGGCCGCTGAGTGATTGCGACACCGGCTGGCCGACGTGATCGCCAAAGGCCAAATAGAATGCCTTGAGTTGGTCCAGTGAGTATCGGTCGACGGGGACGCCGCGCAGGCGGAACAGGCCGGTGCCTTCTTCGAGTTCGCTTCGAATTTGCGCAAAGAGGTCTTCAAGTGCGCAAAGCGGAAGCGTGCGCTGGCTGGCTTCCTGCCAGTTCCGATCGGTTCGCGCGAAGGTATCAATGCCTGCATCAATGGCGCCGATCTGCTGATCGTCGAGTTCGTGAATCCAGGTATCGTTGGCTTTTAGTTCTTCGCCGGTCCAAACGGAGGGGCCCGAAAGCGGGGCGCGGGTTGATGATGCCATAGCCGGTATGGGTCTCCTACGGTTGCCGGTCGGGCTGGGGCTATGAGTATAGGTGATCAGGACGGATCACTGTCAACGGATCAGTGGCTGCGGGCGGCATACTGATGCCGCTTGGTGCCCGGCGAAGCGCCGCCACCAGCGGTGGCGCGCGCCTCATTATGGGGTCTGAACGTTGTCCGCCCTACCGCTTAGGGACACCTTGGTAGCATGTTGTCGAGGCACTTTCGCCATTGCAAATAGACGCTCAACGCATGGATATTGGCGGCGGTTGCGGGGGAGCGGCTGTGTCGCTTACCGCGCTGTTTGAACGACCGAGATGGCGCGGCGCGGGCGCGCTGATGTTTGGCAGCGCCGGATTTGGCCATGGCGCTTGCCCCGTTGTTTCGCTTGAGCTGCTTGGCCTCGGCGGGCAGATGGCTGCCGGCAGTTAGGATAGTCATGCAGGTGAGCCCGAAAAGCATCAGACGTGTCATGGATTTTTTCCTCGCGGGGTTGGACCGCCGCGCAATCGGCGGCCTAAGGTAACGGCCGGAATTGACCGCGCATGTGTTGGTCGCTGCATGTGGGGGGAAGGTTCAAAAACGTGTGGCGGAGACCAGGTTTTGGCGGGCGATGATGGGCTGGAGCGCCTGATCGAGGGGCAGTCTGCCGATGGGCGACGCTGGCCCAATGCTGTATAGTGCGCGGCACAGGAGGACGAGATGGCGGAACGGTCGTTCAAGAAGGAAGTGCAGCAGCTGAAAATTCCAGCCGGCGAGGAATTTCGTGGCGAAGGCATTCTCGCAATCACGAAAGCGTTGCTGGAAAATCGAGTGGGCTATGTCGGCGGCTATCAAGGTGCGCCGATCTCACACCTCATGGATGTGCTTGCTGATGCCCAGGACATTCTGGCGGATCTCGGGGTTCGCTTTGAAGCGAACGCGTCCGAAGCCGCTGCTGCCGCGATGCTTGCGGCTTCCGTGAACTATCCAATCCGGGGGGCCGTGACCTTCAAGTCGGTTGTTGGCCTGAACGTGGCGTCCGATGCGCTGGCCAACCTCGCGTCTTCCGGCGTCAAAGGCGGGGCACTCGTCATCATCGGCGAGGATTACGGCGAGGGCTCATCAATTCTGCAGGAGCGCAGCCATGCGTTTGCGATGAAGTCGCAGATCTGGCTGCTGGATCCACGGCCCAACCTGCCGTCGATGGTCCGTGCCGTGAAAAACGGATTCGAGCTCTCTGAAGCATCGAATACACCGGTCATGCTGGAACTTCGGATTCGCGCCTGCCATGTGCATGGTGCGTTTACCACGCAAGAGAACCGTCGCCCGCCGCTGTCCGTCACTGAGGCCCTGAGCAATCCACAGCGCAGCACTGACCGTATCGTGTTGTCGCCGTCGCTGTTCCATCACGAGCAAGAGAAGGTGCACGAGCGTTGGCCGGCGGCCATCGAGTTCATCAAGAAGGAAAAACTGAACGAGTTCTTCGGACCTGATCGTGCAGCGACTGGCATCATCACGCAGGGCGGCATGTACAATACGGTCATTCGATCGCTGCAGCGTCTCGGTTTGGCCGACATCTACGGCGAAACGCAGATCCCGATCTATGTCCTGAACGTGACCTATCCGTTGATCGACGATGAATTTCTCAGTTTCTGCCAGGACAAAAAATCGGTGCTCGTCATTGAAGAGGGACAACCGAACTATATCGAGCAGGCGTTCTCGGCGATGCTCTACAAGGCCGGCGCGACGACACGGCTGGTCGGCAAGGAATACCTGCCGATCGCGGGCGAATACACCGGCGCTGTCGTGCACGGGGGCATCGCGTCCTTCTTGAGCGATGCCGCGCCCGATCTGTTGCCCGATCAGCTGCGTGCGCCGAATGACCCCGTGATGCATGAAGAGACACGAGAACTCGCCGAGATCATACCGCAGCGCCCGCCGGGGTTCTGCACGGGGTGTCCCGAACGTCCGATCTTCGCGGCGATGAAACTCGTCCAAAATGAGATGGGCGATCACCAGATTACCGGAGACATCGGCTGTCACCTGTTTTCGACGATGCCGCCATTCGAAATCGGCGGGTCGACGATGGGTTTCGGCCTCGGCCCCGCATCCAATGCCGCGTTTGACGGGGGCGGTGAGCGCCGGCCGATCTCGATCCTGGGCGACGGCGGATTCTGGCACAACGGCCTGACGTCGTCGATCGGCAATGCCGTTTTCAATCAGTCGGACGGTGTGGTGATGATCGTCGACAACTACTATTCAGCCGCAACCGGCGGGCAAGACGTGCTGTCGTCGCGCGCCGAGAATGCAACGAAGTCGACCAACAATTCGATTGAAGGGGCGGTCAAGGGCGTCGGCGTCAAATGGGTCCGGCAGCTGAACCGTACCTACGATGTCGCAAGAGTGCGCGACACACTGAAAGAGGCCCTGACGACATCGCAGAAGGGGCCGAAGGTCATCATCGCGTCGTCGGAGTGCATGCTTAACCGGCAGCGCCGTGAGCGGCCGATTCGGGATGCCGCCGCCAAGGCGGGCAAGCGTATCGTGGTGCCGAAGTTCGGCGTCGACGAGGATGTCTGCACCGGTGATCACGCCTGCATGCGGTTGTCCGGCTGCCCGTCGCTCGGTTTGAAGAAGCTCGACGATCCGCTGCGCGATGATCCGGTCGCGCACATCGATCAATCCTGTGTCGGGTGCGGCAACTGCGGCGAGGTCGCCGATGCAGCAATTCTGTGTCCGTCGTTCTATCAGGCCGACAAGGTGCACAATGCCGGATGGTTCGAGCGGCAACTCGACGTGTTCCGCCGATGGATTATTTCCGCCTTGCAGCGCCGCCGCGAAAGACGGCGACTCCAACTTGAGGATCTAATCGCGTGAGTGTTGCAGCGGTTGAGGAAGATGGCCTCTCGCAAGCGGTAAATGATGACGGCATCATCAAGCTTGCCGTGCTGGCGGTCGGCGGCCAGGGCGGCGGGGTGCTGACCAATTGGATACTGGCTGTTGCAGAAGCCAATGGCTATGTCGCGCAATCGACGTCGGTGCCAGGTGTCGCCCAGCGTACCGGCGCGACGATCTATTACCTTGAGATGCTGCCCGAGAGCGACCAGCAACCGGTGCTCGCACTGATGCCGTCGCCGGGTGATGTTGACGTTGTTGTTGCGGCTGAAATGATGGAGGCGGGGCGGGCAGTGACCCGCGGCCTGGTCACCGCCGACCGGACGATGCTGATTGCCTCATCGCACCGGATGCACGCGGTGTCCGAAAAAATCGTCCCGGGCGATGGTGTGGTCGGCAGCGCGCCGGTTATGAAGACGCTGGCGAAGACGGCCAAGGATCTGATTTGCCACGACCTCGCGGCGGTTGCCGAGCGGCATGGTGCGCATATTTCGGCAAGCCTGTTCGGTGCACTTGCCGGCTCCGGTGCATTGCCGTTTACGCGCGCCCAGTTTGAAGAGACGATCCGGGCGTCGGGACGGGGCGTCGACGCCAGTCTGAAGGCATTCGCAGAGGCTTGTGATCTCGCATCCGGTGCGATCGTTGCAGAAGCGGCGCCGGCTAAGACATCGGCAACGCCGCACGCGCCGAAGCAGCCGGTTGCGCCGGGGCTTAAAGCGGACTGGGAGGCCTTGGCGGTTAAGCTCAAGGCGTTGCCGGAACCGGCTCAAGACATGGCCGGAGCGGGCTTGCGGAAAGTTGTTGATTATCAGGATCTCGCCTACGGAGCAGAATACCTGTCGCTTGTTGAGCGTGCCGTGGTGAAGGACCGGGAGCATGATGGCCTCAGGCACGGATTCGCCTTTACGACCGCGGTTGCCAAGCATCTCGCCAATGCGATGTGTTACGACGACGTGATCCGGGTAGCCGACCTGAAGACACGCGGTGCGCGCACCCGGCGCGTACGCGATGATGTCGACGCGCCGGATGACATGGTTGTGCAGGTGACGGAATACATGCACCCGCGGATCGACGAGGTGATTGGAACGATGCCGCCAGCGATCGGTCAGTTCGTGACGCGGCGTGCGTGGCTCTATCGCTTTATCGAAAACCGCTGTCGCAAGGGGCGCCGCTGGCGCTCGGATGCCTTGTTGCCATTCCTGGGCCTGTATGCGCTTGGCGGGCTGCGGCGGTGGCGGCGCAAGCTGCAGCGTCATCACGACGAAGTCGTGCATCGAGAGGCGTGGCTTGAGAGGGCGACGGACCATCTCGCAAAGAACTACGCACTCGCCGTCGAAGTGGTCAATGCGCGACGGCTGATCAAGGGCTACAGCGACACGCATGCGCGCGGGTTGTCCAAGTTTGATCGAGTCCTGAACACGATTGACATGATCGAAGATCGCAACGATGCAGCCGATTGGGCGCGTCGCCTGATGACGGCGGCACTCGCCAAAGAGGACAACGAACAACTCGACGGCGTCATTCTGACGATCCGAAGCTTTTGCGACGATGGCAGTTCATCACCATCTACGACGTGAGGTTTGCAATAAACCTGGTTTCGGTCGCATCACGGTTCAGGGGGCAATCGTCGTGGATCAAAGCCGTTTGTGTGTCTCGGCATCGAACAGGTGAATCGCGGCAGGGTCGAGCCCGATACGAATGCTACTGTCGCGTTCGAAGTCGCGGTCGCCGTCAACGCGGATCGCAATGGTTTCGCTCTGCGCTGCATCGGTTCGGCCGTATACGATGGTGTCGTTGCCGAGGTTTTCCACCGCATCGACGATCAGTTGGATTGTGCCGGTGTCAGGTTCGATCTTCAGGTGCTCCGGGCGCACGCCGAGGTCGATCGTGTTGATGCCATCAATTGACGTGCCGTCCGGCACCGGCAGATCGACGCCGAAGGCGGTAATGCCTTGGCGGTCGGAGGAGGGGACCGCCCGGACAAAGTTCATCGCCGGTGAACCGATGAAGCCGGCGACGAATTTCGTTGCCGGCGCGCGATAGACCTCGCGCGGCGTGCCAATTTGCTCCGCGATGCCGCCGTTCATGACCACGAGGCGGTCGGCCATCGTCATCGCCTCGACCTGATCGTGCGTCA
>JAGDYV010000054.1:0-34983 GCA_049116495.1 Hyphomicrobiaceae bacterium
TCTGGTCGGCCTCGTCGAGCACCAGGATCTCGGTCTCGGCAACATTGGCATGGCCGGTTGCCATATGGTCCAGCAGGCGGCCCGGCGTTGCCACCAACACGTCAACGCCGCGCGCCAACGCTTGGATCTGGGGCCGGTGCCCGACGCCGCCGAACACGGTTGTAACGCCGAGGTTGAGCTTGGCACCATAGGTGCGGAAACTCTCGCCAATTTGCGTGGCAAGCTCACGTGTGGGCGACAGCACCAGCACACGACAGGTGTTGCGCCCGGCCCGCTTAGGTTCGGCGGCCAGTCGATGCAGGATCGGCAACGCGAACGCTGCCGTCTTTCCCGTTCCGGTTTGCGCGATGCCCACGAGGTCGCGGCCAAGGATAAGCGGCGGAATAGCTTGCGTCTGGATCGGCGTCGGCGTCGTATAGCCTGCCTGCTCAAGCGCAGTCAGTATCGGCGCATTGAGGCCGAGGGATGTAAAATCGTTCAAATCTGGTTCTTTCGGTGCAGCATAGCACAGGTCAATTGCCAAGATTGGCTCGCGTTGCGTGGCAGCGGGGACACAAGGGAACCCGCGCGACACCCCGCGTGGCCTGGGTTGCCTGAATGTGAATTCGTGATGCGACGCTCAACAGGGAGACGAAACGACCGCTTTCGAGCCTTTCGGCAATAAACCAAAGGGCGGTAAGCGGGATCATTGTCCCTTCACGCGGCTGGAGCGCCGGACGTCGCGGTTTCGCGACGTCCTCGTAGATAGTATGCTGCACTGCAAAAGTCAATGGTTACGCGATGTTAGCGACGGGTCTGGCAATAGGTGGCCGTGCACTGCCTCGGGTCTGACAAGCAACTCGACAATCACGTCGCGTCGCCGTAACGCACTGAGATATGCCCGAAAGCCGTCAGCGATGCGCCGGGGTCGCCCCGTCATCTCTCACGCGCTGGCGGCGGGATCGTCGCACGCGGGCACAAATCTCTGCCATGTGTTGCGCTTTGTTATCATCGCTCTGAACTCTCAAGAGCAGAAGCCTCCGGCATACCCGGCGCGGTTCATTGAACCCAAGCATTGTGCGCCGGCACTTCATCCACGTCGTCATTGCCGCGCAGGCGGCAATCCAGACAGACCACCGCAAACTGGGCGCTTGTAGCGACTCGCCTGGATCAACGCCCGCGCGCACGGCGGTCCGGTTAAAAACTCCCAACATCAAAGCAGCTTCTTGCGAGGACTTACTTTTGCATTGGCGAGGATCGTCAGGGACGCAAATTGGACAGGCGTTTAGGCGCCTCGTCGCGCGTCGCGCCGCAAGATCATCGACTCATGAACTGAATGGAGAAGCGAAAGGCCCCGGATCGTCTGCTGCGCAGCCGTCCGGGGACGCGCCAAGAATAAAGGCCACGATGCCTTCGCAGCACATCGACCGGCATCGCGACAACTGACCGCGCATCCATTGGAACCCGCAGCCTCACCACGTTCGCGTCCCCGGAAAACACGCAGTGTTTATCCGGGGCCTTTCGCGTCGCGGGTATCGTGATGAGTCAACGCGCAACTGCGCCAAAAAGCTTGGATCGCGCAGCCACTTCTTGCCAGGCCTCCCCATTCGACCCCATTGCAGAAGCGCTTTGCGTCTTAACCGAACAGCACTGCACCAACATAGACATGACGACAGTAATTGACGCCGCCGCCCGTCAAAACACCGAGCGCATCCAAGGCGCCCCAGCCCTGATCGACTCGGGCGACGCCGCCCGGCCTAACGAGACCGCTCCGGACGCTCCGGCGCACATCCAAAACTGCGAATTTCGCCAGGCCGTGCAACGAAGAACCCAGCTGAACATCTCGTCGGCGCAAAGAAGTTTAAGACGATCCGATAACTGAAACTACTGATCTTACAGCGTCCATTCCATCGCACGTCGCCAGGCAGGTACTGCGCACCAGTCGCAGCGTTGGCTGTCCGCCACACCCCATCGCATGACATGAAAAATTCATCCAGCATTCAAGCCGAATTCCGAGTCGATACCGCACGGTTAACGCGCGCTTCAAAGCGCTCAACGCGGCCCGCATCAGGCGCCGCCGAAGCATCGAATTCTGAGGAGATATCATGAGAAAACTATTCACCGCGTTTCGGCGCGACGATTCAGGCGCGGCCATGATGGAATATGCAATCCTGGTTGGACTCATCGCTGTTGTATCAATAGCGGCGATCTCAGCGATCGGCACTGAGATCAACACTGATTTCACGAAAATCAAGGATTGCTTAGTCGATAGCGCGAATTGCTAGTGATCACGCAGGTCATCTATAGGCATTGGTCTGCCGACTTGATCTTTGGCACCGCGACGGATGCTATATCCACAACTGGCAGCACTGCTGACACCGAAGTGTCATATGCATTCTGATCAATGCATTCTACAATGATCAACTTCTGGCACGCCATTCAATAGGCTGCCAGAAGCCAGCTATCAAAGCTCACAGAAGCTTCTGCTGCCTGCACCGGTTCGTCCGGTGCAGTTATTAGGCGTACTCAGCGAGGCCGTACTCCGTGCAATGGCATCGCGCGAGCACAAAAAAACCAGAGAAGCGAGATCATATGAGAAAGCGAAAAAGGGTATTCCTGCGCGAAGAATCCGGCGCGGCGATCATGGAGTATGCCATTTTGGTAAGCCTCATTGCGCTGGTCGTAGCCGGCGCCGTTGTCGGTGTCGGCACAAGCTTAGAAACCAAATACCAAACACTGGCTGATTGCTTTAAATCACCCCGAGGAGCGCTTTGTCCGATATAGTCTGCTGACGTACCGCCCACCTGATCGCACGCCGTCATAACCGCCACGACCGCCAGCATCCCGCTGCCTCCCGTGAGCAGCAGTCGCCGCCACACCAATCCTCCCATTCACCACCGCCCCACCTTTCCCCTTGCATTCCGCCCCCATCACGTCCACCATCGCGCGGTCGATGTCGTGCTCCTTGGATGCACGCATCCTTCCTTCGCGCGCGGCGGGCCGGATTTGTATCGAGGCTGCCCCTCATGCTCGGATTGAGAGCTTATCGCCGCCCGTCAAGGCCGCTGTGAACTGGCACATCCAAATGTGATGCTGAACCGCCGGGCCGAACGGCACGTCATTGCACAATGATACGCCGAGCATGCGAACTGCTATGGCAGATAATTCCGTTGCTGCCGGGTCGCCGTCCCGTCGTTCAGCCTTGACCGCGCATTAGGCGCAGGAAGGCCGGCCCATGGCTTACGTACGCGAAACATCGGAAGAACTCAGCCGGCGCATGCGCAACGGCAAGATCACGGCGACGATCGCCATCGCTTGGTGGGTCGCCTCGATCGGCGGCATCATCTATGTCATCAACAACCCGCCGGCCTAGATTCTAGGCCACAGTCCAGTGCGAGATCATCCCTGGCTGCGCAACAGCCGGCCGGGGCCGGCGGCGCTCGGCCCGAGGCCGGCCTTCTGGCGCATATCCCACGCCAGCGCCGCATTGCTTGAGATCACTGGCTTGCCGATATCGGCTTCGGCGGCATCCAGAATACTGAACGTCTGCAGGTTCGTACACGACGCAAACACCGCGTCGACGTCCGCACTGCGCGCCACCGCGCCAATCCCCTCACGCACAGATCGCGGCGACGTGCGGGCCACCAGCGCGTCGCTCGCCTGTTCGAACGACGCGAATGCCGCAATCTCGATGCCCGCGCCTTCCAGCAGCGCTTGCATCCGCGCGGACACATCCAGCGTATAAGGCGTCAGCAAACCCAGCCGCTTCACCCCGAGGTGGCGGCACGCCGCAACCACCGCCGATATCGGATCCGTTGATGCCGCCATCGGATGCGCCGCCCGGATCATCTCGGCAACCTTATCCTGCCCGATCACAGTTGACGCCGACGTACAGCCATATGCCACGACATCCAGTGGCCGCGCGACCGGCAGCAGCCCCAGCGCCCGCGGCATTTCAGCAGCCATCGCATGCAACGTTTCCGGCGTGACATCATCGCTGTTCGGTATGCGGCTGTGATAAAGCGCAACACCCTTATCACCGAGCACCGAGCGCAACTCGGGCTCTAGCGTTTCGTCCGTCTGCAAGACGACGACGCCCAGCGCCGCGCGCGACGCAATGCCATTATCAAATTCCGCCGTCACGGTTTCGGTTTTGATCACAACGCTTGTTCCAGCTTGCCAACAAGGCTGACGCCCGTGGTCATCCACATTCCCTGATGGTCTCCCGCACCGACCTTGCCAAGGTGCCAGCTGTAGCCAAACACATCGCCATCTCGGTCTGTCACTTTGATTGCGAAGTGCGCCTTGTCGGCTGTCAGCGAGACCTGCTTCATGTGATGCGCACGATGCCCAATCAGAGCCCGGTAAGGTTTGCTCTTCAGCATCTGCGTGAAACGCGGTAGCGGCCCGGTCACTACCTTGTTGGCCGGATGTGCGAAAGCCCATACGCGCGCCACCCCGCTGTCAGTCAAAGGATCATTCTCGGCATCGCTCAATGCTTTGAGCTGGATCGAAATAACGTCTTCCGGGGACAGATCTCCATTGGGCTGGAGAACGGGCGCCCCCCCCGCCGCCGGAAGCGCCAGCGCAAGAAACGCAACGAATGCGAGGGTGGTGATCTGCATGCTCGGCTCCAAAGTCCGCTCTTTTACAGTTTACGCACAGGCTGGCGCTTGGATCACGCCCGAATTACCCGTCCGGACGGCCTCATAAGCAATTATTCCCCCTGTAGTTGACAGCTTCCGGGAACTGACCGATCGTCCCGACAATTCTGCCAATCATCGCATCACCCATTACCGCTTCGCCAAGCACCACATCGCCAAACCCACATCGCAAGAGGAGACAGTAAGATGACCCCGGAATTTGATCTTGTTGTGCGCAATGGCACAATCGTCGACGGCACCGGCGCTGACAACACATTCCAGGGCGACGTCGCTGTCAAAGACGGCCTCATCGCGGCAGTCGGCAAGGTCGCTGGCGCCGGCAAGCAAGAGATCGACGCCAGCGGGCGCATTGTGACGCCCGGCTTCGTCGATATTCACACGCACTACGATGGCCAGGCGATCTGGGACCAGCATCTCGCCCCGTCTGCCTGGCATGGCGTCACCACGGTGGTCATGGGCAACTGCGGTGTCGGCTTTGCCCCATGCAAGCCAGACGACCGCACCAAACTCGTCGAACTGATGGAAGGCGTTGAAGACATCCCCGGCCCCGTCCTGCACGAAGGGCTCGACTGGCAGTGGGAAAGCTTCCCGGAATATCTCGCAGCGCTTGAAAACCGCAATCGCGACGTCGACATTTGCGCCTTGCTGCCGCATGCCGCCGTCCGTGTTTTTGTGATGGGCGAGCGTGCCATTCGCCACGAGGCTGCAACCGAAGCAGACATCGCCGAGATGCGCCGCATCACCGCGGAAGCGATGCGTGCCGGCGCGTTTGGCTTTTCAACCTCGCGCACGATCAGCCACAAGAGCCACAGCGGCGAATACACACCGACGCTGAAAGCAACCGAAGACGAGCTCGTCGGCATCGCCCTTGGCATGCGCGATGCCGGTTCCGGCTTCATCGAAATCGTCTCGGACTGGAATGAACCGGATGCGGCCAGCGAGTTTGCCATGTTGCGCCGTGTCGTCGAGATCTCTGGCCGCCCGGCCGTGTTCACCCTCAACCAGCGCCACGAGGCGGCGCGCTCCGAAGTTTGGCGCGAACTGCTTGGCTATGCCAACGACGCGATTCGCGACGGTCATTCGATTCGGCCGGTCACCGCGCCGCGCGCCATTGGCCTGCTGCTCGGTCTTGAGGGCTCGCAGAACCCATTCTCCGGCACGCCGACCTACAAATCGATCGCCGACCTGCCCTTGACCGAACGCGTCGCCGCCATGCGCGATCCTGAAACACGCAAGAAAATTCTGTCCGAAGATCGCTTCACCGGTTCGACATTCCCGCTAATCAACCGCATGATGTGGCATCAGATGTTCCGCTTCGGCGACACCAACTACCTGCCGCAGCGCGACGACTCGGTGGCCGCCATGGCTGAAAACGAAGGCCGCTCCGCCGAGGAGGTTGCCTACGATCTGCTGCTCGAAGATGAGGGCCGCGGCTTCATTTATTCCCCGCTCGTCAATTATTTCAACTTCGACATGTCCGTCGTTGAAACAATGCTGTCAGAGCGCAGCGTCATCATGGGGCTCGGCGACGGCGGCGCCCACGTCGGCTTCATTCTCGATGCCGGCTTCCCGACCTGGCTGATGACGTATTGGGGACGCGAGCGCAATCGCTTCCCCATGCCGGAAATCATCCGCCGCTTGACGTCCGACACGGCCGACGCCGCAGGCCTGCACGATCGCGGCATCATCGAAGTTGGCAAGAAGGCCGACCTCAACGTCATTGACTACGACAACGTCAGCTTCAGCAAACCCTATGTCACTTACGATTTGCCGGCCGGCGGACGGCGCCTCTTACAAAAAGCGTCAGGCTATGAAGCAACGATCGTATCCGGCGTCATTACTTATCGCAGCGGCGAAGCAACCGGTGAGCTACCTGGTGAATTGGTCCGCGGCCAGCGCACCGCTGACGGCGCACCGCAAGTCATTGCCGCCGAGTAGGCGGCACCGGCATGCCCCACAGCAAAGACGGGCCATGTCGCCCGTCTTTATCACCGCCTTCACTTCTTGACGGCCGCGTGCCGTGCGGTTTTCGGCAACTCGGGACCGGCATCGAACCAGTTGCTGCCGGTGGCGACGATACATGTCACATTGTTTGGCCGCGTCATCGTAATCGTCCACGACCCTGAGCGCTTGGCGCGCCACACTTCGAACACCGCCTGCGGCCCCGACAACCCGATGCCGATCGCACTTTCGCGATGCTTCTTCTCAAGTGTGCCGACAACATTGGCACGGTCGGCACATCGCAGATGGGTCTGCGCCACAGCCGGCGGCGGCGTCGCTGCCATGCCAAACACCAAAGCGGCTCCAACTAAGCGTTTATACATGTCACGTTCCTTTCGCTGTTGCTCAAGGACTGCACGGAGACGTCGCGACCAACGCGCGGACGGCCGATGAGCAGCCCGTTAAGAGTGACGTGGGGACGCGATCAAGCCGGCGCAAAGCACGCTCGGACACATTGCGGTGTTTTGTATGTGAGGACGGCTGCGGGTTGGTCGCGGATCGAGTCGCGGCACGGCATGGACCGACCCTCTTGCCAGCGTTTCGGCACAAGGCCGCGCGCCAAAAACAGTCCTGCTCCGCCGCTCCAGGAAATCAAAGGCAATACAGCTTGGCACCGTTGATGGGATGCGGGCAACTTGAAGGCGGCCTACTGCATCAACAAACGATCAGGCGATGCTTCCGTTTTTTCAACCAGAAGCTCTATCAGATTTTTCAAATCACCGGACAATTCCGCGAACTGCTTGATGCCGCAAACAGATTTCATCGTCGCCTTCAAATTCGGGTTCGTCCCTATCGACTTGAACAGGATTGGGATCGCAACCGGTACGCCCTTGGCCCCGGTCGTGAAATTGTTTTTGAGTCCGATCAAGTCACCCGGACCTGACATTGACTGATGCAAAATGTATGACCCGAAATTGTTCTTAACCGTCGTCATGCATCGATAGAAGATGAAAAGTCCATCACCCGACTCAGAGCCAAATCCCTTATAGGTCCATAAGACGGATCTATTATTCTTACTAATCTGAGCGTGCATCTTTCTATGGTATTTGAATATCGACCCCGAAACATCGATGTGCGAGAGAGCAATTAGGTAATTGTCCTTGAACATGTCGCTTTTCATTACTTCCAGGTAGTATCCGCCTGGCACGATCGGTGCGTTATGAAATCGCTCCGATCGCAACATGCCGGCGGGAACAGAATACATCGACCGCTTAGATGCTGGGTCTGAAAAGAAAAACGAAACGTCCACACCAAAGAACTTCGCGAGTTTATGCGTCGTAAAAACCGATGGCAGCGTTGTCCCATTCAAATATTTCGCGAACTGCTGGCGGTTTATACCGCACGCCTCACACAGCGCGGAGATTGAACTATGATCACGACAAAGCATCTCAAGAGATCGTTGGAAGTGATCCTTGAATTCCGAATAATCCTGCGTAGCAGATTGCTTGTCTCGCATGTTCCAGTCCCGTGTGGCCGGCTGGCCTGTTGCCTGAACCTCATGCAGCTTTCGCCATCTTGCGCATTCGCGGATGCACTTTGCGCCGATCCGCAGCCACTTTGCACTCAATTTGGTATCATTCGCAAGCTACCGCATGCTGTGTGACGACATCATTGGACAATTGAGAGAATGTCGCTGCTCGGGCCGAACTGTTAACACACCGCCGAATAGTGCGCGGGTGGTTGAGGTTTGTGCGCAGTACCTCACCCACTTGGCGGGCGTCAGGCGACGCCTATTGGAACGTCGCCGTATCCGCCGAAAGTACTGATATGGAAACATTGGGACGAGCATGACAGAGGATTCTGGTTGCGCGCGAACAGACGCATCTCAACGCTCAAGCCATCTGGCTGAACTTGAGAAAGCAATCAAACTATTAGATGACCTGCGGAGCGATCTCGATGTGGCCCTCGCTCGACCGGATGCAATCGCCGCCAGAGCATTGCTGGTCGACATCAAGGCCGTCGCATCGACAATTGATGAACTGGCCGCCGAACAATCGAAGAGATGTCCGCACGGTCTTTGATTTACCCCGAACAACCGCGTGACCATGATCACGCAGGCCGAGCATCTGACTCAAATATACAGGTCGATTGGCTGGGATGTGTCTGTTGTCATCGCTCGGTAGCGTTGACGACAACGACGCCGTTGGCAAGGCCGCGTCTCCCGGATATCTGCTAGAAAAATACACGCCAAAAAAAATTCACTCAACTTATCCTCCCTCCTCTCGCCGCCTGTAAACTCTACCTATCCCGCCCACGAAGGGGCCGCTAACCGGTGGCGACCATTAGAGGGGGTGGGCTGCAGGTCACGCGTCGGCGCAACGTACGCCCGGCGTTAAAAGTGACGCCCTGCCGTCCTGCCTGTGGTGCAAGTCCCAGGTGCCCGCAGCTTAAAAGAGGCGTGACTCAGCGAAAAATCCTGCACGGGGCGGCAGCCAGCCGCTTAAAAAATAAACTAGGATGCGGTTGCGATGTCGCCTCGTACCCCTGAGGTCACTTGTCAATGATTCGGAAAATATTCGATAAGTTGCATAAACAATTTAATCTGCGAGAAACGTTCATCCACACGTCCGACAGGTTGATAGCGACCGCCACAATGCGATGTTATAAGCCGACTCTTTCGTGCGTCGCTTCGCGCCGATAGTTCTCAAATTCTACCAGCTACGGAACATCCGATGTCCGCCATTAATTCCCGCATCGCCCAGGAACTGGGCGTCCCGGTCGGCCAGGTTACCGCCGCCGTCGACCTCCTCGGCGAAGGTGCGACGGTGCCGTTCATCGCACGCTACCGCAAGGAAAAAACCGGTGGCCTCGATGACACGCAACTGCGCAAGCTCGAAGAGCGCCTGGATTATCTGCGCCAGCTCGATGATCGCCGCACGACAGTTCTCAAGGCGATCACCGAACAGGGCAAGCTGACGCCGGAACTCGAGCGCGATATCAACGCAGCCACTGACAAGGTCACGCTCGAAGATCTCTATGCACCGTTCAAACAGAAGCGCCGCACCAAGGCACAGATTGCCCGCGAAGCCGGCCTCGAACCGTTGACCGACGCGCTCCTTGAGGACCCGACACTGGATCCGGCCAAACACGCTGAGCAATTCCTCAATCCCGAGGCTGGCATCACCGATCCGAAAGCCGCTCTTGACGGCGCCCGTTCCATCCTCGTCGAGCGCATCGGCGAAGATGCCAAGCTTGTCGGCAACCTGCGCGAATGGCTTTGGTCCACAGGCAAACTGTCATCCAAGGTCGCCAAGGGCAAGGAATCGGCCGGCGCCAAATTCTCCGACTACTTCGCCTTTTCCCAAGACATCCATCAGATGCCATCGCACCGGGCGTTGGCCCTGCTGCGTGGACGTAACGAAGACATCCTCGACCTCGCTCTTGATGTCGAACCACCGGAAAATCCAAAGGCGCCACATCCCGCTGTTCTCAAAATCATGGTGGCTAACGGCATGGCCGACCGCGGCCGCCCTGCCGATTCCTGGCTGACCGACAGCGTCAAAGTCGCCTGGAAATCCCGTCTGCATCCGTCGCTGATAACCGGCCTGCTCACCCGGCTCAAGGAAGCCGCCGACGCCGGCGCCATCGATGTCTTCAAATCAAACCTCAAGGATCTCCTTCTCGCCGCACCAGCCGGCGCCCGCACCACCATGGGTCTCGATCCCGGCATCCGCACCGGCGTCAAAGTTGCTGTGGTCGACAACACCGGCAAGCTGCTCGACACCGCCACCATCTACCCGCACGAGCCGCGCAACGACTGGGCGGGATCACTCGCCACGCTTGCCGGGCTCTGCACCAGGCACAACATCGACCTGATCGCGATTGGCAACGGCACCGCCAGCCGCGAAACCGACAAGCTGGCCGGCGATCTCATCAAGAAGCTGCCGGACAAGAAACTCACCAAGATCATGGTCTCGGAGGCCGGCGCGTCGATCTATTCCGCCTCACAACTCGCCGCCGACGAGTTTCCCGATCTCGATGTCTCCTTGCGTGGCGCCGTGTCGATTGCACGCCGTCTGCAGGACCCACTCGCCGAGCTCGTCAAGATCGAGCCGAAAGCGATCGGCGTCGGCCAGTACCAGCACGACGTCAACCAGACTGAATTGGCTCGCTCGTTGACAGCCGCCGTTGAGGACTGCGTCAACGCCGTCGGCGTCGACATCAACACCGCATCAGCCCCCTTGCTGGCCAACATCGCCGGGCTCAATGCCACGATCGCGCAAAACATCGTCGCCCACCGCGACGAGAACGGCGCCTTCAAGAAGCGCACGGAAATCAAGAAAGTCGCCCGCCTCGGGCCCAAGGCCTTTGAACAGTCGGCCGGTTTCCTGCGCATCATGAACGGCAAGAATCTCCTCGACAGCTCTGCCGTGCACCCCGAAGCCTATGAGGTCGTCGAGCGCATCGCCAAGGCAACGAACAAGCCGCTGAAATCCATGATCGGCGACACGGCATTCCTGAAATCGCTCCGCCCGGAACAGTTCGCCGACGACCGCTTCGGCGTGCCAACGATAACCGACATCCTAGCTGAGCTCGAAAAACCCGGCCGCGATCCCCGCCCCGAGTTCTCAACCGCCACCTTCGCCGACGGCGTCGAGCAGATCTCCGACCTTGAACCCGGCATGCGCCTCGAAGGCGTCGTCACCAATGTCACCGCGTTCGGTGCCTTCGTCGATGTCGGCGTCCATCAGGATGGTCTGGTCCACATCTCGGAAATGGCCGACCGTTTCGTGAAGGACCCGCGCGAAATCGTCAAGGCCGGCGATGTCGTCAAGGTTCGCGTCAAGGACGTCGACGTTAACCGTAAACGCATCGGCCTGACGATGAAATCCGGCAATATCGATAGAAGCAGTCCTTCACCAGTGTCGGCACAGCCGCCTCGATCGGCACCACCGCCTCGGCCAACCTCCGAACTTCCAGCGGAGTCCGCAATGGCCGCAGCACTCAGAAAAGCTCAGGACAGGGCCTAGCAGATAACGCAGATGCGCCTTTTGGCTACATTGCGAAAAACCGCATCAGTACCGTAATCATCCGCTCTTGGACGTCGCGGCCCAGGATCGTAAGACGCGCGTCACGCACCCGTATGCCTCGAAAGGCACCAAATGACCGAAATTGAAGGCGTCATCGAGCCGCTGCGGCAGGCTCTGTCCAAGCGCGCCTATACCGAACTGACGCCCGTGCAGAAAGCCGTTCTTGATCCAGGCCTCACAGAATCGGACCTGCTCGTTTCCGCACAAACCGGTTCCGGCAAAACCGTTGCATTCGGCCTTTCAATGGCATCAACCCTGCTCGGTGACGAAGACAGCTTCGGGCGCGCCGGCACGCCACTCGCCTTGATCATCGCCCCGACCCGCGAACTCGCCCTGCAGATCAAGCGCGAGCTCGAATGGCTCTACGAGCCGACCAACGCCATCATCACCTCGTGCGTTGGCGGCATGGACATGCGTACTGAACGTCGCGCCCTTGAGCGCGGTGCCCACATCGTCGTTGGCACGCCGGGCCGCCTACGCGATCACATCACCCGCCAATCCCTCGACATCGCCGCACTCAAGGCCGTTGTTCTCGATGAAGCCGATGAAATGCTTGATCTCGGTTTCCGTGAAGACCTTGAATTTATCCTCAGCGAAACGCCGGATGACCACCGCACTATGCTGTTTTCCGCAACCGTACCGAAGGCAATCGCCAAACTCGCTGCGCAATACCAACGCGACGCCGTGCGCATTTCGACAACACAGGAACAAAAGCAACACCTCGACATCGAATACCGCGCCCTGACGGTGTCGCCCACCGAGCGCGAAAACGCTATTGTCAACGTTCTGCGCTTTTACGAACCGCAGAACGCGCTGATCTTCTGTGCGACACGAGCCACCGTCAATCACATGACGGCCCGCTTCAACAACCGTGGTTTTTCTGTTGTCGCCTTATCCGGCGAGCTTTCCCAGAGCGAGCGGACACATGCCTTGCAGGCGATGCGCGACGGACGCGCCCGAGTCTGCATCGCGACCGACGTCGCAGCCCGCGGCATCGACCTTCCCAATCTCGAATTGGTCATCCACGCCGACATGCCAACCAACGGCGAAACGCTGCTGCACCGCAGCGGCCGGACCGGTCGTGCCGGGCGCAAAGGCGTCAGCGTTCTGATTGTGCCCTACAACCGACGCCGCAGCGCCGAGCGATTGTTACAATACGCAAAGATCCGCGCGGAGTGGGCCAAGCCGCCGACCGCAGATGAAGTCACCGCACGTGATGACGAACGGCTCATGAACCACCTCCATCTCACGACACCGATTGAAAAATCTGAACGCACCCACATCCAGGAGTTGCTGGCCCGCCATGGCGCCGATCAGGTCGCAGCCGCCTTCATGCGTGCAATGCGCGAAGGCCAATCGGCGCCGGAAGACTTGCAGGAGTTTACCCCTGAGCCGCGCCAACCGCGAAAGTCGCAACGTCAGGAATTCAGCGACAGTGTTTGGGTATCACTCTCGGTCGGCCGCAAACAAAAAGCCGAACCGCGTTGGCTGCTTCCGGTGTTGTGCAGTGCCGGCAACATCAGCAAGGCCGACATCGGCGCCATCAAGGTGCAGAACGACGAAACGTTCGTGCAATTGAACGCCGCTTGTGCCGATCAATTCATGGCCGCGATTGGACCGAACCGAACGCTTGAGAAAAATATTCGCGCAACCCAACTTGAAACGCCACCAAACGCTGCACGCGAGATCGAGCGCGCCGCCCCTGCGGACCGCCGACCTTACGCGAGCAAAAAACCACATCGTGGCGCGAAGCCCGGCAACTTCAAGAAAACAAAACCCGGCAAACCGAAATCCGCCAAACCCACTGCTGGCCCACCCAAAGGCAAACCCAAAAAGCGCAAACAGAAGATCGCCTAATCCCGTCGAAAGACCAGCGAGAGGTTGTTCGCAGGCATCTCGACAATCTCCGGCTCCGCAAGACCGTGAGCTTTGGCCAATTCAGTTACCGCCTCAACGTCACGAATTCCCCACGCCGGGTTGCGACGCTGGAGATCCTGATCAAATGATTCGTTTCCTGGAGACGTATGCACGCCCCCCCGCCGGTAAGGCCCGTATGTGAACAGGACGCCACCAGCAGGAAGCACGCGGGCCGCCCCGCGAAATAATCCCTCAGTCGCCTGCCAAGGTGAAATATGAATCATGTTGATGCAAAACACGAGATCTGCGCGCTCAATGGGCCAATCACTCGCCGCATCCAACTCAAGCGCCGGGCGAACGTTCGGCCGGCCCAACTCTCGCGTCCATGCATCCACACTGCGCCGGGCCTCCACATCAGGGTCGCTCGGTTGAAACACGAGATCTGATCTGCTCCCATCTGCCAATCCCGTGATATGCTCACCGGAGCCGCTGGCAATCTCAAGAACCAGTCCTCGGTCCGGTAGCAGCGGCCTTAGCACCTCGAAAATTGGTTCGCGGTTGCGCCCCGCCGACGGTGCAAACTTCCGCGCATCATCGTCGAAATTGTCCATCACTTAGCCCCCATGATCGCAGACAGGTCCAAAAAACACATCTAGACGGCCCTGACCAGCATCCGAGCCCAGGCGTTCTCCCTTAATTCTCCGCTCCCTCAACTATTTCCGAGCCATCCCCATTGCTGACATCACCGGCCTGATCGATAATCGAACGCAATTGCGCTGACCGCACGAACAACGCGACACTTGCTGGATAAGCCTAACGCCCGGAGGATCAAAATGACCACCGCAACCCAGTCGAAATCCGTCACGGCCGCCGATCACGCAGCCACGATGCGCGCGTACATCGAGGCAGGTGAAGCCCGTGCCTACGCTCTTGGCAACCGCGGGCCGATCCGCTACGACGCGGAGGGCGGGTTACACCCCGATATTCTCGAAGCTTATTGGCAGCACGGCTTTTATGTCTTCACAAATGTCGTTGGCTCTGAAGAACTCGCAGAACTCCGCGCCGATGTCGATCGCGTGATCGCCGGTGCCCCGGCGGTCCCCGATGGCGACACGACACGAGATGGTCGCCCTTCTGAAGGTCGAGAGTTTAAGAAGTCGCCATATCGCTACGCAAAGCCGCTTAGCGATCCATATGGTGGCACGACAAAGAACAAGGGCCGCCACCCGGTTGCCATGGTTGGTCCCAAACCCGATCAGGACGCACCGGAATGGACCGTGCAACTGCTTGATGGCAATCTCCATTTGATGGACTCGTGCTTGCGTCTCTATGGCCATCCCGGTCTGCTCACAATCGCGGAGGCCATCAACGGCGCCGACTTCGTGCCGTACAACGAAGTTGCCTTCATCAAAGAGCCAGGTCTCGGTCCGTCGATTGCCTGGCACCAGGATGGCACAACGCACTGGGACGCGCCGGACTGGGATCAAGGCGCCCATGGTTTCAACTTCATGACGCAGCTTTATCCCAGCACGCCAGCTAATTGCGTCTGGGTTATTCCCGGCAGCCACAAGCTCGGTAAGGTGGACATCAAACAACTTGTCGCCGAGAGCGGGTCAGAGAGAATTGACAACGCCGTGCCGTTGGTCTGCGATGCCGGGGATGTCTTTGTTCTCAACCGCCAGTGCGTCCATGGCTCTTTCGCCAACACGTCACCAGACCGCCGCGTGACTCTGAATGCCGGATTCTTTCCACGCAAGCGCATCATCAACGTCACAACCTCGAAGCTGACAGGTGACGTCGACACTTACACAGAAGACCGCATCACCGAGCGTTGCCGCATCATCCAGCTCGGCATCGACGCACGCGCCCAGAAGTTCCCGAAAGAGACGCGCTATGTCTATCAACCCCTGGCCGATCAGGAGGAATCCAATCGTTGGTCAGAGAAGGCACGTGAGACAATCCTCAAGGACTATAACACCTTGGATATGTACATTTGAGCACGGGCGCGGTGCTCTATCCTGAACCAATCTTCTCGCATTGGATCTAAGCCAAAATTGACCGGCGTCACGTTCCGGCGAAACCCATGATACCCACCGAAGACAGGCGGCGCATATGAGTTCAAGCATGTTCACATACGTCGTTGAACGCGCCGGGATGAACCCAGGCATCCGGCAGCATCTGGGCTTTGGTCCGGTCACCGTTCTTCTACGCGCAGGCGATGACGACACCTCGCTGACGATCGATGGCGGCGGTGCATCGCTCGGCATGCCATCAGCGTCATTCTCCCCGGATATCACACTTGCCGCAACGCCCGAGTCTTGGGCTGAACTCCGCAAGCCTGACGCCAAACCTGGCTTTCAAACACTTTCCACCATGCGCCGCACGCGAAATCTCGTCGTCACGGGTGATATGGTGAAATTTCAGCAACACCACATGTTGCTGGAACTCCTGTTTGCCAATCTTGGCGTCGATGAGCCGACAATCAAGACCGCCGACACTGCCCCGGCTTTCGATCCGATTACCGGACGCTACGTCCGCCTGGCTCTGGAAGACCGTATCCATCGAATCTATTTCGAAGAGGCAGGCCCGAACCCAGGGATCCCGCTGGTTTGTCTTCACACCGCCGGCAGTGATAGCCGGCAATATCGCCACATCCTCAACGACGACACTATTACGGACCGCTTCCGCGTGATCGCTTTCGACCTGCCTTGGCATGGCAAGTCTTCTCCGCCGGCCGGATTCGAGAAAGAGGTCTACGAACTCACCACGGATCGTTATGTCGCAACGATCCTCGCGGTCTGCGATGCGCTCAAGCTCGATAGTCCCATCGTTATGGGCTGCTCGATTGGCGGACGTGTTGTACTCCATCTCGCATTGCGTCATGCCAACCGATTCCGAGCGGCCATCGGTTTGCAATCAGCGCTCTATGCGGAAGACAGAAGCGTTGGTGATCCCGCACCGGAGTCTGCTCTGCATCGAGCCGACATTCACGGACCAAAATTGGCCGGCGCCTTAATGGCGGGCATGACGGCGCCGCAATCACCAACCTCTGAACGCTGGGAAACCCTGTGGCATTACATGCAGGGCGGTCCCGGCATTTTCGCCGGCGATCTGCACTACTATTTCACCGACGGCGACCTGCGCAATGGTGAGGCTGCCGCTTTGCGCGACAGCCCCTGCCCGATCTATTTGCTTTCCGGCGAGTACGATGCCTCCGCGACACCGGCAATGGGCCGTGAAGTGGCTGATCTCATCGGCGCCGCGCATTTCGAAGTAATGAAGGATGTCGGGCATTTTCCAATGTCAGAGAATCCGGAACGATTTCGCCATTACATCCTTCCCGTTCTAGATAAAATCGCCGCACAGCGTTAGGAACTCAGAACAATGATGATGTCAAACATACCGTTCGGCACGACGGACTGGTCAACAATCGAACGCACCGAGCATCCCGGTGAAACAGGCATCGCCTTTTGGCAGACGCAGACGTTCAACGATATCCGAGTACGCCTCGTCGAGTATTCGCCGGGTTATCTCGCCGACCATTGGTGCTCGAAAGGCCACATCCTGTTCTGCATGGAAGGCCAACTCGACACGGAACTTGAAGATGGCCGCATCGTCACACTGAAGCCGGGCATGAGCTACCAAGTTGCCGATAACGCTGAACCGCATCGTTCAACCACAACGATCGGCGCGAAACTTTTCATCGTCGATTGACATCTGACCGCAATGAGGAACCACGACCGTGAGCAATTCAGACGCGAATGATCTGCCGCTGCCCTATACCGGCATCAAGGTCGTGGACATGTCGCAAGGCGTCGCCGGGCCGTACTGCGGCATGCTGCTTGCCCAGCACGGTGCCGATGTCATCAAGATTGAACCGGGCGGTGATGGTGATTGGTCCCGCATTCTCGGGCAAACCTACGGCGATCACTCCGCCTTCTCGATTGCCGCAAATCTCGGCAAACGCAGCATCGTTATGGATCTTAAGAACGAGGCCAGTCGCGCAGTCGTCGACAAGATGGTCGCTGATGCCGACGTTTTCATTGAGGGCTTCAGGCCTGGCGTGACGGATCGGCTCGGCTATTCCTATGAGCGCCTCAAGGCCATCAATCCCAAACTGATCTATGTCTCGGTCTCAGGGTTTGGCCAGAAGGGTCCAATGCGTGAACGCCCGGCCATGGACCCGATGCTTCAAGCCTTCACAGGTTTCATGGCGGAGAACAAAGGCGCTGACGGCATTCCGCATCGCACGCCGGTTATCTTCTTTGACATGTCGACGGCGCTCTATGCGCAGCAGGCCGTTGCCGCGACGCTGTTCGCCCAACGCGTTCAGGGCATGGCGACCGGCCGTCGCATCGAACTGAGCCTGATGGAGTCCGCCGCCGCCATCCAAGCGATCCGTGTCATGTCCAGCTATCGTGAAGGCCCGTTCAAGATCGCGGCCGCACCCTCAGGCACCTTCACTACCCAGGATGGGTGGATGCAGATCATCGTCGTCAAAGATCAGGAAATGCGCAAGTTTGCAAATGCCCTGGGCCATCCCGAATGGGCCGATGATCCGCGCTTTGCCACAAGTGCCGCGCGGCGTGAGTACGTCGATGAACTAACGGGCATGGTGCGAGAGATTTTCGCAACGAACACGACGGCGCACTGGCAAAGCATCTTGTCAGAGGTGGGCCTTCAAAACGAGGCCGTTCAGTCCTATCCAGAGTTCGTTGAACACCCACAAACCGAGGCAATGGAAGTAATCGCTTGGCTGACAGCGGCGGGCTCGACCGAGCCCTGGCCCGTGCCAAACGTTCCCGGCATCGCCAAATTCCAGCCTAATACTTCACTTGCGACGTCTCCAACAAGAGGCCAGCATACCCGCGAAATCATGGCCGAACATGGTTACGATGCCGCCGTCATCGACCAACTCGTTGCCGATGGTGTCGTGACCTGACGGGACAGCGAAATTGCCGGGCGTCACAGACCTCCCGACGATCTGACCACAACTATCGGCTTCGCCGCATCACACCGTAAGCGTGCGACGGACCGCATCCTGCCATCTCGTGTATTTTTCATCACGAACGGCCGAAGCCATCTGCGGCTCAAATCGACGATCAAGTGCCCAGGTCTCAGCGAATTCCGTCGGTTCTGGATAGAGTCCTACATGCTGACCCGCGAGATAGGCAGCGCCGAGTGCCGTGGTCTCAAGGCTCTTTGGCCGATCGACCGGTGCGTTGAGCATGTTCGCGAGAGACTGCATCGTCCAATCGGAGGCCACCATGCCGCCGTCCACCCGCAAAACGGTATCACGATCAAGTTCCACACCATTGCCTGAGGCTTTCAAGTCGCGACGCATCGCTTCCAACAAGTCACGGGTTTGAAAGCAGACACTTTCCAAAGCGGCGCGGGACAATTCGGAGCGTCCTGTATTGCGCGTAAGACCATAAATTGCGCCGCGACATTCCGCGTCCCAATAGGGCGCACCAAGCCCCGTGAAAGCCGGCACAAGGATAACATCCTGACCAGGGTCCGCGTCAGCCGCCAGATCCCCTGACTGGGCTGCCGTATCGATGATTTGCAATCCATCTCGCAACCACTGCACCGCCGCGCCGGCAACGAAAATCGATCCCTCAAGAGCGTAGGTTGGCTCGCCATCCAGTTGATAAGCAATGGTCGTCAGCAAACGATTGTCGGAGAAAACAGGCCGCTTTCCGGTATTCAGCAACGCAAAGCAGCCCGTGCCGTAGGTTGATTTCATCATACCGGGCGCAAAGCAAGCTTGCCCCACGGTCGCTGCCTGTTGGTCGCCTGCGATACCAGCAATTGCGATGCCAGCGCCAAAAATTGCGGTGTCCGTGACACCGAAATCAGCCGCACTGTCGCGCACATCAGGTAGCATCGATGCCGGCACACCAAACAGTTCAAGTAGTTCCGGGTCCCAACAGCCTTGCCGAATGTCGTAGAGCAAGGTGCGACTGGCATTGGTCGCGTCCGTTGCGTGGGTTTGGTTGTCGGTAAGATGCCACAAGAGATAACTGTCAACCGTCCCGAATGCGAGGCGACCACTGTTGGCAGCCTCGCGTGCGCCATCGACGTTGTCCAACAACCAGCCGATTTTGGTGGCTGAAAAGTATGGATCAAGAAGTAGACCGGTCTTCTCTGTTACGGATGCCTCTTTGCCAGCAGCCTTCAGCGCGGCACAGATATCCGCTGTGCGCCGATCCTGCCATACAATTGCATTGTGGATCGGCTTCCCCGTTTCACGATCCCAGACAAGCGTCGTCTCGCGCTGGTTTGTTATACCGATTGCCGCAATATCCGCTGGCTCAAGGCCAGCTTTGGTGATGGCTTCGCGGCAGGTGTCGATAACTGACTGCAGAATATCCTCAGGGTCGTGTTCAACCCAGCCCGACTGTGGAAAGTGCTGCGCGAACTCCTTCTGCGCGACGGCTATGATCGCCAAGGCGTGATCGAACACGATTGCACGGCTGGAAGTCGTACCTTGATCAATAGCAAGAACGTAATTTTTTGTCATAGTGAGTTGCTCCTGCAATCGATATGAGGCGTGTCATCAAACGGGTTCGCTCGTTCGGGAATTGACGTCGAGCTTATTAGCACTTCGAAAGATTGACGAGTATCCGTCTGCTCATTCTTTTGACCCGCTATGCCGGCAGTAAAGCAGCGCCGCTCAGACACCCGGCGTAACGCCTGTTGGGTCTCCATGACAATTGCTGTGCTTAACCATCGCCTGTCGATCACAGGCGCGATAGAGCGCTTTTACGGAGCGTCCAACGCTGACGGGACACCTCGCTGGCGTCGCTCAGGAATGACGTCGCTTGCCAAAACGCATCCAAGCCGCCATCTGTATCGAGTAAATCTAACGCTCGACGCCAGCTTTGCAGACCTCCGACGCACGGTTGCCGCGATTGAGCCTGCCATGCATCGCGCGCGCTAAAGTCTGCTGCTCCGCAAGAGAACCTGTCATGAACATCCACGTCCCCGACAACCTGCGCTTCAATTTCGACAATAGCTATGCCCGCGATCTCGAAGGGTTTTACACGCCCTGGCAGGCTGAACCGGTCCCTGAACCTCGGCTGCTTGCTTTCAATCGCGAGTTGGCCGCCGAACTTGGCCTCAATCCTGATGCGCTTCAGACGGATGCAGGAACCGCGATCTTCGCAGGCAACCAAAAGCCCGATGGCGCAACGCCGATTGCCCAGGCCTATGCAGGTCATCAATTCGGTGGCTTCTCGCCCAAACTTGGTGACGGCCGCGCACTGCTCCTCGGTGAACTGATCGATACACACGGCATGCGCCGCGATGTGCAGCTCAAAGGCTCCGGTCGCACCCCGTTTTCGCGCGGTGGCGATGGCAAGGCAGCTGTCGGTCCGGTTCTTCGCGAATATCTGATGGGAGAAGCCATGCACGCCCTTGGCATCCCCACCACGCGTGCCCTGGCTGCAGTCTCAACCGGGGAGCCCGTATTGCGCGAGACGCCGCTACCCGGCGCGATCCTGACACGCGTGGCTGCCAGCCACATTCGCGTCGGCACGTTCCAGTATTTCGCTGTGCGAAAGGATTGGCCGAAAATCAGACAACTCGCTGACTACGTTATCGCGCGCCAATATCCCGAGATCGGCGCGGCCGATACCGATCAAGCGCGTAATCCCTATCTCGCCCTGTTCCACGCAGTCATGGCTGCGCAGGCGAAACTCGTTGCCAGCTGGATGCACGTTGGCTTTATCCACGGCGTCATGAACACTGACAATATGAGCATTTCTGGTGAAACCATCGACTATGGTCCGTGCGCCTTCATGGACCGCTATGCGCCGGATACGGTGTTCAGCTCAATCGACAGCCAGGGCCGTTATGCCTACGCCAACCAACCGGTCATGGCACAATGGAACCTGGCGCGCTTTGCCGAAACGCTGCTCACGGTCGTTGATCCCGACATCGACCGCGCCACGGAACTCCTTACAGAAGCAGTTAGCGCCTTTCCAACGATCTATCAGGAAAACTGGTTATCCGGCATGCGCTTGAAACTCGGGATGACGACGGAAGCGGACGAGGATCCTGAACTCGTCAATGATCTGTTTCGTGCGATGCACGGACAGGGCGCCGACTACACACTTGTCTTCCGTCATCTCTCCGATGCCGTGAAAGGAAACGATGCGCCGCTGCAATCCCTTTTCGATGACGTGTCAGATTTTTTGATTTGGACTGAGAAATGGCACGCTCGACTCGCTTTGGAAGATGTCTCCCAGCAAGCACGTGCAGCGGCAATGGATGCGGTCAATCCGCTCTACATTCTCCGCAATCACAAAGTGGAGGAGGCCCTATCGGCAGCCGTTGAACGCGATGATCTCAAGCCTTTCGATCAATTGCTCGACGTCATCCGAGATCCGTTCACAGCGCGAGAGGGTCTTGATGATTATGCCAAACCCGCGCCGAGGAACGCAGTACCGTACCAAACGTTCTGCGGAACGTAGAAACCTGCGGTTCGCGCGCTAACGTCGGCGACAGGGGACACCTTCGATTTTACATCCCCAACCGGATGCATCCTCCGAGCATCGTACACTTCTGCTGCGCGAGCGCTTGAAGTTAGCCCATGCATTGCCGTACTCAAAAGATGTAAATTCAGCCCATGACGCAATCGCTTTGGCGCGCGCAACTTTTTTGCTCCGCTGTCCACTGCTTGAGCCGTAATGGAAGTGGTCGGTCATGCAGACGCGGCCTTTGCGCCGGGCCGCATCGGCCGGCACCGTAGACAGGGCAGCGATTGTCGCGGCCACGACAATAACCACGGTGCTGGAAATCAAAGAACGCAAACACATTTCGTATTATCCCCTATTTGAAGACAATACTTTCTTACATTGAGAGAAAAACACAGGAAAAGAACAACCCGCAGCGACTGTGAACATGGTTGCATATTGATGCGCCAAGACAACAGATTGTAGGCGGAAAGTCTGTCTAGAGGCTTATTTTCCGCCTACCAGATATGCGCAAGTTGAGACTTACTAATCACGCTTCGATGAGCCGGGTGCTCCGGTTGCCATTGCCGAAAACATTTTTTGCATCGCTTCCATGTTACCGAGGCCACCCGCCATCGCGGCCTCGAAGAATTTCTGCGGGTCAGTGAATGTTTCGAGGTTTTCTTCGGTACGTTTGGCCAGGCCTTCCATAATCATTTCGTTGACGCCTGATACATCCGGCAGTCCGAAAAATGCCCGTGCCTCTTCCGGCGTGCAATCAACATTGATCGTAAACTTCATAAACTTTGCTCCTTGGCCACCGTTCCTCAGCCAACGCATAACAACCCAGCTACGATCATACCATCGCGAACCAACCGGCATAGCGACGCATGACCCCACAAGGTTGCATCAGACATAACCGGGACCATCGATGACCGGAAATTTCTCGAGCATCTTTTCATCGATCTCAACGCCGAGACCCGGTCCATCCGGCGGCACAATCATGCCGTCGCTATCAACCAATGCCTGCCAACTGCACAGATCATCCCGGAACGGATTATAGTGCGAGAGGTCCGCTTCAAAGTATCCCGCGTTGTCGACACTGGCCAGCAGATGCAGGCATGCCGCAACGTTCAACCCGGTCACTGATGTGTGCGGGTTGAAGGACAACTTCCATGCCGAGATCATCGCGGCGATGCGCTGCCCTTCCGTAATCCCACCCGTCTTGGAGACATCAGGCTGGAAAACGGTGATCACACCGTCTTCCAACGCGCGGTGCAATTCGAACCGCGTATAGTGGTTTTCACCGGCTGCGAGCGGCGTGCGCCCGAAACTGCGCGCCTCACGATAGCGACGGTGGTCATGCGGCGGAAACGGTTCTTCCAGCCAGCCGACGTTGGCATCATCAAGGGCCGGCATCACGCGACGAACGTCGTTGAGGGAATAAGCTGCATTGGCATCGGTAAGAATATCGATCTCATCGCCGAGCCGTTGGCGTACAGCTTCGACCCGCGCAATGTCGTTGGCTGGCGTATCGCCAATCCGCAGCTTCATCGCCTTGTAACCCGCTTCGGCGATGCCATGGGCTTCATCTGCGAGATCCTGTGGCGGTTGATAGCCAAGCGAGATGCCGCCAGCATAAGCGGTTATCCGCTTGCTGGCACCACCGAGCAATTTATAGACCGGCCAGCCGATGGCCTTGCCGCGAATGTCCCAGAGCGCCATGTCAATACCGCTCATCGCGATCGCCGTCGCAGCCCCCATGCCATGGCTCGCAAGCTGCATCTTATAGATTCGACCCCAGACGCCGACGACATCAGTTGCTTCCATGCCAGTGACCAGCGCGCGCAAGGTTGTGTTGGCGAGTTGCGCAACGGCGCCAGGCGCACGACCGGCATGCGCCTCCCCCCAACCGACGATTCCATCCGTCGTCTCAACTTTGACCAACACACTGTCACGCTTGATGGTGCTGCCTATGCCCAACGTGACTTGGAACTCCTTTGGGATAGCAAACGACAGCGGGTAGGCGGTAATGTTTTCAATTTTCATAACGGCACCAGGCTTCGTGGGAAAAGATGACAGCAAGCGCAGAGATTAGATCGATTGATGGCTACGGTACAGCAAGGGACGGATGACACACCTCGTGCATTTGACAGTCTTGGTATTGTGACCTTGATTTCTATGGTGAGGATAACTCGCCAGGGCACCAAGTCGTTCTAACATCACGAGCTCAATCATGCGCTTCAAAGATCAAATCGCTCTCATTTCAGCAGCCGGCGCCGGCATCGGCAAAGCATCGGCAGAAATCATGGCGCGTGAAGGCGCCACGGTCGTCGCATTAGACGTTGATCAGGCTCGCGTCGATTCACTTCGGGATGCCAGCGAAGCCAACGAAGACATCGGCAAAGTCATTCCGCGCCGGGTGGATGCGCTGGACCCGCAACAGGTCGCCGACACCGTCGCCTGGACTGAACAGAACTGTGGTCGCATCGATGTTCTCGTCAACGCGGTTGGCGGCAGTACGATCATCGCCAATCCTAACGCGGCCACGGACGAACTCAGCTTCGATGACTGGCAACGTCTTATCGCTTTCAATCTCGACGGCACATTCCTGTTCACAAACGCTGTCATCCCCATCATGAAGCGTCAAAACGCCGGGCGCATCGTCAATCTGGCGTCAATTGCCGGGCGCGGTTTGAGCATCAACTCATCCAGCGCGTATGCAGCCGCCAAGGGTGGGATCATCGCGCTGACCAAAAAACTCGCCCTCGAACTCGGGCCGCACAACATCACGGTCAACGCCATCGCGCCGAGCATCACTTTGACCGAGCGCATTCGGCCCCATTGGGATCGAAGATCCGCCGAGTCGCAGGCCGCCGAAATTGCCCGCATCCCGCTCGGTCGCGTACCGGAAGCTGGCGACCAGGCTAAAGTTATCTGCTTCCTTGCCTCATCCGATGCAGATTTCGTTACCGGCATCACCATCGACGTCACCGGAGGATTGTAATGAGCGAAACCATCGGATTTATCGGGCTCGGAGCTATGGGCGGTGGTATGGCCGCAAATATTGTCACAGCCGGCCACAACGTTATCGTCCATGACATCGACCGAGCGCGCGTCGATGCACTTGTTGAGAAGGGGGCCAAGGCCGCAAACTCGCCGGCCGAGATTGGCGCATCGGCGGATCGCACCGTCACCATGGTCGAGACAACGCAGCAAACCGAGGACATTTTGTTTGGTGCGGAAGGACTAACGACAACCGCCAAGGCTGGCCACGCCGTCGCCATGATGAGCACGATCGAGCCATCCCTGACCAAGGCAATGCATGCCCGTCTCGCCGAACTTGACATGACGTTGGTTGATGCCCCGGTGAGCGGCGGCACGCCACGCGCCGCCTCCGGCGAACTGTCGGTGATCTGCGGTGGCAGCCCCTCCGACATCGCAGGCTGGCGGCCTGCGTTCGAGGCGATGTCATCGAACATCTTCCACGTCGGTGGCGTTGGGCAGGGCCTCGCGATGAAGCTGGTCAACAACATGCTGATCCAGGTCAATACCGTCGCGATCGCCGAAGCGTTCGCGATGGGCGCCAAGGCCGGGCTTGACCCGCAAACGATGTACGACGTCGTCCGCGTGAGCACCGGAGCAAGTTTTGCATTGGAACACCGCGTACCGCGCATGCTGAAGGGCGACTTTGCACCCGGCGGCACGGTTGATATCTCCTATAAGGACCAGGAGTTGGAAACCGGTTTCGCCAAGGAATTGGGCGTGCCGCTATTGCTCGCGAACGTATCCCAGCAGGTCTACCAAATGGCGCGCGCGGCAGGCTATGCCAAGGAAGATGGCGCAGCCGTCATCAAACTCTATGAGCAGATGACAGGTACGACGCTCGGGCCTCGCGAATGACGCGATTAGGCGCTCCGCGCGGACAACCACCGGAGGCATGGGCAGTACGGGAACGCAAGGCACGGACTTCGCCTTGAGCAGTTAAAACAAATGCGGCGTCATCCGCGCCTTGCGCACCATCGCATCTACGCCTTCACCAGCTCAGCTCCGGCCTGCAGTCGATCGCATAACAAAGCTGTCTTCTGAAGCCGGTGCAGCGACATAAGGAACCTGTCAGATGCCCTCTAAGCCGGCACAGAACGCGACCTACCTGTCCAGAGACGGTGCGTACCCGCAACCCCTGAATGCGATGCCACCACCCTTACGAACCCGACGCCCCGGAAGCGCAATCCCGTGTGGGAGTGGACGTTCAGTATGGCAGCGAATGACTGGCCGGGGATAAGTCGATTGAAGGTAAATTGATTGCGCTGCTCAACCCGATCAAACCGAGTGCAATTCTACCAACATCAGAAGTTTACTCAGTCGTTTCCGACAACTTATACAGACAGAAGATCCAACTACTCGACCAACCGGACCGGCTGCGCGACCCCGCGAATACCTTCCGGCACGGGGACGTCGGTCAAGGCATAATCACTGTTCAATACCAACGAGGATTTATTCTTGACCTTGACGTTGTACGCGACAACCGCCGTATAGGCAGCGCCACTGCCAACGGCCGCGCCTTCGCTGTAAAACGAACCGATCTCCAGCGTGCTGGTCGGGAAGTACAGAGTCCCCACCATCTTTTGCGCCTTCTTGCTTTCAATCTTATGCTTCGTGTCATTGTCCTGGCCACGCGAGGCAAAAATCAACAATCCAGGCATTTCTCCCGACTTGCTGGCCTCGAGGTCAATTGACGTTTCCTTATGAAACTTCAGAGAAGCGTTAGCATCGAGATAGATCGAGACCCCGGTGCCTTGGAAACTCGACTCTCCTTTGACCTCCAACATGCCATCCCTGATGACATACAGGCCCGGCGCAAGAGTGATGTTTGACGATCCTTCGATCTTTATTCCACCGCAATAGACACCAGGTTGAAGGGTTCTGTCTTCATCCGTAACGATCAGATTTTTTACCGTACAATCACCGACGTATGGTGCTTGCTGAGAGGCGAGTGGATCTTCGAATTGCGGGCAGTCATAAACCGGACTTGGCTTGACCGTGCCATCCAAGTCGAAGCCGCCTGCCGAACAAACGTTGTTCGCCGTCATTTCGGCATCATTCTTTACGGCGACGCCGCTACTTGAAACCGAATTTGAAAAAATGGCGCAATCGTTCCCCTGCGTCCGTGACTCCTTGTCGACCTTGAGCGCTTCCGACGACGATCCATCCAACGTCAGGAGGCAAATATTGGGTTGGCCGACCACTTGAGCTGCCGAAACAATGTTGACGTCGATCGTCGGATAGCCAAATGCCGACAGGAAGTGGGTTTCAACCGATTGCCGCAACTTCATACTCACAACAAGTGGATCTGTCTTGACCGTGGTGGCCGAAGTGTAACCGCCGACCGTTGCATCTTTCGCGTTCTGTAGCATGTAGTTCTTGATGACGGCTTTGGTAATCTCAACCGCATCATCGCGTTTATGGTCGGCAAAACTCAGGCGCTTTGCCCCGGCCAGAACCGCAGCGTCGGCCGCAGACTGCAATTGATCCCGCTTGTGCATGACAATTGCGTAATCAATGCTGCCACCGACAAGCATCAAAAGGATCGGCAGAATGATTGTGCTGGCGATCGCAATCGCGCCGCTGCGATCGTGCCAGAAGCAAGGATAGAAGGACACTTTCGAGACGAAATTCATCATTGGAGCGCGCCACGGCCTGACATCGCCGGTCGACCGGTTCCGATCGCGCGCAGACGACATCTTGGCTGTGTCACGTTCATGCATTTCATGCGCTACGATTACGGGTTGGCTCACACATTGAGACGACGAACGATTGCCCTACATTGCAACCGCCTGTGAAACGCGCGGTCGTTTGAAAAAATATGATAGAAACCCATCAATTTTCAAAACGATCCGTATTTGATCCAAACTAGCATTGACCCATTATGTTAGTACGAAAATATGATATTGTATTTTTATCAAACTGGAGTGAATTGTTTTACGGCTCATTTACCAACACAAACATCCACTGCGACCCGACACCCAACAAACTTCTCTCATCCACTCCAAGAGAACACGGAGTCGGACGACGCCATGTCTCGAACGCAATGAGCCGCCAGCGGTCAACACGGCTTCATAACCTTCGCCATTGAAGTCGGTCGCCACAAGCCCATCATTGATCTTCGGGTCCCAAAAGGCGAACCGATCGCTCAACTTTATTCAAAGCCAAGAAGTTCTTCTGAGACAGGCGAAGAGATCCTTGAACAAAGAACCAGTCGATGAAATTAGTTGTACGCTCAACGCTCATAGTGTGAACATTCGTGTCATCAGATTTAGACCGACAGGCCAATCCATGGATCAGTTACGGGTTTAATCTGTTCTGCGCCTGATTGCTGCTTACGCAACCAGCGGCTAACATTTTCGAGCATCAGTCGCTCTGGCATAGAATGTGACGTCATTTCCGATTGGGCTTCGAACCAATGGGCTAAATCCGTTATCTGCTTTGTACGCATGTCATAGCCTCCCCAAGAAAACACTACGTAATATGCTGAGTGTAGGCGCGCAGTTAGAAGATCACGCAAATTTTCGAACTGCAATTTGAGCTGTTAACGCAAGTGAGCGTTAACACACTGATTGGCGCATCGTTCGACTCGATCGTTCAAAGTCCGGCCTCCTGCCTTGGGAGTTCAGGTCTTGGTATCGTTGTCAGTGGCCACCCGACCAAGCACCTTGTTGCGAGCTTTCATGGGCATCGATCCTTTGCGCGCAATCTTTAGAGAGGCCCCGCAGCCGGTTGACATATTTTAACGCAACGTGTTGCGGAGGCGCCATATATTATCAGACATCTATCTTATCTGTTTGCGTCCAAATTTTTTGGCTCCGCGTTTCCTGGAATGCCCGGCATATTTGGAAATTTGTTCCTGGACAACGCAATCAATCAGAATAGTTTTTGCGCTCCTCACGGAGTATCGCAGTGCCGAACCGCACATTAAACATTGCCAATCTGAGACTCAGCATTCTCACGCTTTTCGGCACCCTATCGAATGTATGGACGATGCCACTCTCTTTCTTTAGCTGATGAAAGATCATCAAAGAATCGAGTGGACCAATGAAGCAAAAATTGATCGCGCTAGCTATCTTGACTGCGTGCTGGCCATCACTTCCCGTGCACGCTCAGAACAAATCAGCCACTGGTACGACTTCGAGTGAACGGCTAGGCGCAAAGATTCCGCGATTCGTTTTGAAATATGACGGGCGCAGGAGCTTTGACACTTTGATGCGAGAAACATGCGATAAGATTGCGGTTCGCGAACTTGGCCGGGCGGTCAGCAAGGCCGGCTTCAGAAGACAGGCCGCAAAACTGCACCTCAGTTTTTCTGATCGTTGTGGCGGGCATCCGCCGTCGTTGCGCGCGGCGGCGAACGATCTCCTGACGATCTCAGACTACGGGCAAGCTGTGTACGTGACGACGAAATTGATCGAGCTGGAGCCATTTCGCGACAACGGCTACTATCTCCGCGGCCTCGCCTATTACCGAGGCTACCAATTCGAGCCAGCTATAGATGACTTCATCACAGCGATTGAGTTATTTGCTGACAAGTCGAAGATTTCGAGTGCTGGCTATCTGAAGTTGTCGAAGAGCTATGAGCAGCTCGACCAATTTTGCGATGCGATCGGCCCCATTGAAGCCTGGGTCGCGATTGCCCCGAACCGCCACGATACAAGCCGCACGCGTGCGATGGTCAACTCTTTGCGCGAAAGAGGCCAATGCAGTGCCAAAGCGACTGAAAGGGAAAGGTTTCGCATTCGACGGCGAGGTCATACGATCAGGTTACGCGCTAAGATCAATGGCGTAAGCGGCAGATTCATCATCGACACTGGAGCAACCTTTGTTGCACTGAAGCGATCTTTCGCAGAGAAAGCCAAGGTGACAATCAACGAATCGACCTCCATCCGCCTCAGCACTGCCAATGGCATCGTCATGGCCAAACGTGGTCGCGCGGACCAAATCCAGCTTCGAAGCCTGTCTGCAGAAAACATTCCTATCGTCGTCCAATCGGACAAGTCAGGTACTTACGGCAAAGGTATCCACGGCCTCCTAGGCATGAGCTTTCTGTCTCGGTTCAACATCCGAATCGATCGACGCTATATCTCCCTTCGCAGTAGATAGCTGTGCGCGTCTCAGTTCTCCACGTTTGGGGCGATCACCGTATAACTCATCAAGTGGCGGTCACCCGCCCAGAGCGCATATTATCAACGTTGGAATACTTCAGCCGATTTCTACCCAGCGCGGTCCTTTTCGTTTTACACCATCCTGAGCAAACCGCAGTCTGACCACCGATTTGCCAGTGCCTGATCGATTGCCTGGATTTCTGGAGGAACACATATGGAATTCGGCACCTTCCTGCTGCTTCAGTCGCCATCAGCGCAAGACCACGCCACCGTGTTTCGGCGCGGCATCGAGATCGCCAAGCACGCCGACAATCTCGGGTTTGATAGCATCTGGTGCGCGGAACACCACTTCTCAACGTATGGTTATCTATCTCGTCCGTTGCAGTTCGCGACCCACCTTGCAGCAGTCACCGAACGCATAAGGGTCGGATCGGCTGTCGTTGTATTGCCGCTGCACCACCCTCTTGTCGTTGCCGAAGAAATCGGCACGGCCGACGTGCTCTCAGGCGGACGCCTTGATGTTGGTTTTGGACGCGGCTACCAGCCCTATGAATTCGAACGCCTCGGCTTATCGCTTGATGACAGCCGTGAGCGCTTCGACGAAGCCGTTGATGTGATCCTCAGGGCCTTTGAGGGCAAACCGTTCAGTTACGATGGCAAACATTACAGCTTCGGCGAAACGTCCGTATTTCCGATGCCGACCCAGGAACCACATCCGCCAATCTGGGTTGTCGGACAGAGTACGGAGTCGATTGCTGCGACCGTCAAACGCGGTTTCAACATTGTCTCTGGTGGTTTCGGTGTGCCGATTGATCGTCTACGCGCATTCCGCCAAGCCTACGACGAAATGGATATTGCGCCGGATATCCGCTCAAAGATCCGGATCAGTACTCAGCGCCCGGTCTATGTAACCAATGACGAATCCGAACTACCAGCCATTGTCGAACAAGCACGATGGAACATGCGCGTAACACTCAGTCTGCGCCAGGGGCTTGAGCGCGTCGACCAAGGCCGCGCAATCGCGGTGCCGTTTGACAAGGAGCCAACGGATCAGGAATTGCTCGACAACTACTTCGTGATCGGCACGCCACAGCAATGTGTCGCCAAGATCGAAGCCATCCAAGACGCCATGGGCATCGATCATTTCAATGCGAGTTGCTGGTTTGGCGATGTGCCACACGACAAGGTCTTACGGTCGATGGAACTGTTCGCCAAGGAAGTAATGCCAGCATTCAAGTAATCCTAGCACCGCGATTGAGCTGGCCCGCTAAGCAAAGGACGGTTGATGCCTCTGCCTAAACTCGTGACATTCGATGTCTACATGGCACTGCTCGACATCGAAGGCAGCCTAGTGCCGGTCGCGCAAGAAGCACTGGGCCTGACGGGCGAAGCAGCAATCTCGTTTGTACGACTATGGCGCGCCAAGCAGATGGAGCGTGCCGCGATCAGCAATACACTGGAGAAAGGACGCACATCGTTTCGCGATTGTTCGGCGATGGCGCTCGATTATTGCCTTGGTCGCCACCAGCTGACTGTTACACCTGACATTCGTTGGTCGCTCATCCTGTCCTGGGATACCATAAAACCATGGCCAGACGCCGAGGCTGCCATCACGGCAGTCAAGGCCAAGGGATGCAAAACGGCCATCCTTTCGAATGGCGATCAAAATATGCTCGAAGCTGTAGCCGATAACTTCTCCTCCGGTGCCTTCGATCATATCCTCTCGTCGGAAACCGCCGGACACTACAAACCGCATCCCGCGGTCTACGAACTGCCGACAAAAGTTCTCGGCATCGCCAAGTCAGACGTCTTGCATGTCGCCGGCAGCGCGAACGACGTGCTCGGCTCAATCGCTGCTGACATGCGGTGCATCTGGTCGAACCGCCATGCCGACCAAGTCTTGGATCCCGCCTATCCACCGACTCATGAAATCTCCAACCTTGGCGAAGTTGCGCCGCTCCTTGATATCTAAAGCGGCATCTTCAGGAACACCGCAACAGCGGAACTCGGATCTGTTTCGATCTCGGTGCGTCGAAGTGAAAAACTCAAACGCTTACTTTGCAACGCAGAAGGTCAAGACGACGTCCGTATTTTGACGAAGCATTTATGCTGAATGTGGCCAACGATTGGATCAAAGGACCCACGGACGCAATCGACCAGATCACGCCGCGCCGTGACCGCGGGAATAACCGTTAGGCGCTGGCGGGGACCATCCGTCCAATGCACCCGCCTGTGGCCGGAAAATCTCCACCTTCAACGGATAGCACGGCGCGACATCATCGGAATGACCGGCACCGCAATCGCCACCCGGGCAAGCTGACAACGCCGCGAACAAGTTAATCTCGGCGAAAAACTCGATAAAATCGCCGGGCCGAACCGGGCTTGCCTTCATGAAGTATTGCTGAGTGTCGCGGGTGAAACCGGTGCACATGAAAACGTTCATGACATCATGGACGTGCATCTCGGCTTCCGCCAGCGACAGTTTACAGCTGGCGGCGACGGCACGCGTTAGATTGGAATGGCAGCAATGGTGGTACTCGACGCCGCTCAGCAGCACGTTGGTATAGGGGTCGCAACGCGTACCGATAACGTCGTGGATGCCACCGCCATCCGCATCAAAACCGTACCACTCGAGCGTATCCTGCGTGATCGTGGCCATTGGCCGGAGACCGGGCAGCGTGCTCCACAAACGATCACCGGTCGTGACATGCGTCGCGTGCAAGGCTCGTGTCTTGCCGCTGAAGAAACGCTCAGACATGTCGGCTGCGTTCCATAGATTGAGATCACCGACTTGCGGACCTTCGACGCTGACGATTCTGAACATATGACCGGCAGGAACGTCGAAGCCGCGAGCATCACGCGGTGGCACGACAAATTCATCAATCTTCGACATGCCGTCACGAACGCGACCATAAAACGCTCGATCAACGGCTGGCAGACCTTCCTTTGGATAGACGATGACCGGCTTTGCGGCGCGGCGCGCCTCAGCATCCGCTGGCACTTCTATTTCTGACATCTTCCACTCCCACGCGATGAGGTTGTTGTGTTTCATCGAAAGTACCACGAGAATTCCTCGTCGACCCACTATGAACCTGCTCGCAATCCTGTAAATTTCGATCTGCACAACCACATTTGATTGTTTGCGGCGCTCATCTTCATCTAACGGACCAGCAGTTAGAAGGTCGACCGCAAGTGTTAGGCCGAAAGGAAGTCTATGGCCGAAAAGATCGGACTCCACGCGATTGAAAATGCAAGCCGTGATGAAATCTCAGCACTTCAAACAGAACGGCTGAAGTGGTCTCTCAAACACGCCTACGAAAACGTCGCCCATTATCGCCGAAAGTTTGACGCAGCCGGTCTCCATCCGGATGACTTTCGTGAACTCGCCGACCTTGCCAAGTTTCCGATGACGACGAAGCAAGACCTACGCGAAACCTATCCGTTCGGTATGTTTGCGGTGCCGCAGAACCAGGTTGTGCGAATTCACGCCTCAAGCGGTACAACTGGCAAGCCAACAGTCGTTGGTTATACCGCACGCGATATCGAAATATGGTCAGAGGTCATGGCCCGCTCGATTTACGCGTCCGGCGGGCGTCACGGAGACATCATTCACAACGCTTACGGTTATGGCCTGTTCACCGGCGGTCTCGGCGTTCACTACGGCGCTGAACATCTCGGTTGCACCACCATTCCAATCTCCGGTGGCCAAACGCTGCGTCAAATTCAATTGATCGAGGACTTCAAACCGCGGATTATCACGGTAACTCCATCGTACATGCTGAACATCGCCGAAGTCATGCGGTCCGAAGGCAAGGACCCGCGCGCGACCTCGCTCGAAATTGGCATATTCGGCGCCGAACCGTGGTCTGAAGAGATGCGCAAGAGCATTGAACAGATTTGCAATCTCGATGCCGTCGACATCTACGGCTTGTCGGAGGTGATGGGACCCGGTGTCGCCAATGAGTGCGTCGAAGCAAAGGATGGACCGGTGATCTGGGAGGATCACTTCTTTCCCGAGATCGTCGATACAGAAACTGGTGCTTCCTTGCCAGATGGCGAATTCGGTGAACTATTATTCACGTCGCTAACCAAGGAGGCCTTGCCGATTATCCGCTATCGAACACGGGATCTAACGCGCCTAAAGCCGCCGAGCACGCGCTCAATGCGTCGCTTCGAGAAGATCACCGGCCGGTCTGATGACATGATTATCCTGCGGGGCGTCAATATCTTTCCAAGTCAGTTTGAAACGCTTTTGCTGCGTGATGATCGTCTTTCGCCGCACTACCAACTCGAACTCGACAAAGACGGCGCGCTCGACACACTGTCGCTCAAGATCGAAGCCCGGCCTGGCACCTACGCCATAGACCCCGCCAGCCTATCAGCCGACGTGCAAAAAACCATCAAACAACACCTCGGTGTCAGCGTTGCCGTCTCGGTCCAAGAATCCGGATCATTGCAGCGCTCGGAGGGCAAGGCCGTTCGCCTTATCGACCTGCGTTCGAAATCTTAAAACAACTGAGCCGCACTCAGCCAAAGATCGCGTTCCCACGCTTTGGCTGCCACACTGTCTATGGGGGTTAACTCTTCAATGAAAATAGAGTGGCAGCATACGTTTGCGCGCCAAGCCAAAGCGCACGGCGACCTATCAATCTGAATACTGATTGGAAGCACACTCATGACGTTCATGTTACTTGATTAGCCTGTTCGATCGAAAATCACACTTGACACTAACGTCGTCACACACCCAAACTTAGGACTACCGCCAATAGATATCTGCGGGAGAGATCGGTAACGCCGCTTGTTAGTGGATAAGCCGACGCCGAAGGAGCAACCGCCC
>JAGDYV010000055.1:0-68967 GCA_049116495.1 Hyphomicrobiaceae bacterium
CATGGGCGGCACCACGGCCAAGGCTTGCCTGATCAATGCCGGCGAGCCCGAACGCACAGCCCGCTTCGAAGTGGCACGTGAAACGCGTTTCGCCGAAGGCAGCGGGCTACCGTTACAAATCCCCGCAATCGATATGATCGAAATCGGAGCGGGTGGCGGCTCAATCGCCGAAATCGATGGCCGCGGCCTGATCCAGGTCGGGCCACGCAGCGCCGGCGCCGACCCCGGCCCGGCCTGCTATGGCCGAGGCAATCCCAAGCCGACGGTCACAGATTGCGATCTCGTCCTTGGTTATCTCGATGCCGGTTCATTCCTTGGCGGCACGATGCAGCTCGACAAGCAAGCGGCCGAGACGGCAATCAATACCCATCTGGCAAAGCCACTGGGGATATCCGTGGTAGAAGCGGCCTGGGGCGTCCACGAGACAGTGACCGCGAACATGGCGCAGGCGGCCACCATTCATACGATTGAACGCGGGCTCGATGTCACTCGGTTCGCCATGCTGCCGATCGGTGGCGCTGGCCCGGTCCATGCCTGTTCGATGGCCTCAAAGATGAATATCAATCGCCTCGTCTGCCCGCTCGGCGCCGGCGTTGCGTCGGCAATCGGCATGCTGTCCGCACCGGTATCCTTCGAAGTCGGCCGCGCAGCACCCTGCCGTCTCGACGCGCTCGACGTCACCGCGGTGCAAGCACTGCTCTCTGAACAGCGTGCTGAAGCTGAGGCGCTGGTTGCCGCCACTGGCGTCGCGTCGAAAGATATTCACTGCCACATCCGCGCGATGATGCGCTATGTCGGTCAGGGCTATGAGATTGAAGTCAACTTCACCCCGGATCGCCTGACGGCCGGTCCCGATGAACTAGGTGCCGCTTTCACAGCGGCGTATCAGGCACGCTATGGCCGGTCTGAAACAGCACCGTCCGAGGTTCTGTCCTGGCGCGTCGTGGCCTCGGGCCCACGGCCGGCACTCGCGGCCGCACTGGCAATGCAGCGCGAAAACCAAACTGCGATACCTGAATCATCTGGACAGCGACAGGCCTTCTTTTCAGGTGTTTTCATTGAAACGCCGGTCTATCGCCGCGCTGATCTTCTCCCCGGCCAGACATTGGTTGGTCCAGCCATCGTCGAGGAAGACGAGTCGACGTTGGTCGTGTCACCGGAGTTCACGCTCGCAGTCGACCCGGCCCGCAACCTGATTGCAACGCGGAGATCTACGCCGTGACGACAGAATCGCAACGCTTCATCGATTGGCTTGCCGCCGAATTGTTCGAACGTGGAACCCGGTTTGCTTTCGGCGTACCTGGCGGCGGCATCAGCCTTGATCTACTGGTAGCGGCACAAGGCGCCGGGATACGCACGGTCATTACGGCACGCGAGGATGCTGCTGCGATGATGGGTGGCGTCGCAGGCCGTCTCGGCAATGCGCCCGGGCTTGCTTTCTCGACCAAGGGACCTGGCCTCGCCTCTGCGACCAACGGGTTGGCATCAGCCCTGCTCGACCGCATGCCGCTGTTGTTCGTGGCGGAAAGCTTTGATGCCGCCGAGCTCGTCTATTTGTCCCATCAAGTGTTCGATCAGACCGCATTGGCAACAGGTCTCTTTGGCGACCAGGCAGGGGGTAAGGCACAAGTGCTCCAGACTGACGCACAGACCGTCGCGCCAGCACTCGACGTTCTGATGTCAGCACCTGCGGGCCCGGCGCTGTTGCTCGCCGATCCAAGGCTCGTGACATCACCTGTCGGCGAACTGCCTTCGTCGTCTGCACCGTCTACTGTCGTTGATGCGGCAGCGATAGAGCGCGCGAAAACCTTAATCGCAGGTGCACGCCGTCCCGTCATCGTCGCAGGCTTGGAGGCAACGAATCCGCAAACAGCGGCAGGCGTTCGTGATCTCGCCGCCACTCTCGGCGCACCAGCTCTGGTCACCTACATGGCAAAAGGTGTCGTCCCCGATGCCCATCCCAACTTCGCGGGCATATTTACCGGTGGCGCCATTGAGCAGGCAACGGTCGGCGCCGCTGACGTGATCATCCTGGCCGGCCTCGATCCGGTCGAATTGATCCGCAAACCATGGCCCTACGATGCTCCTGTGGTCGACCTCTGCGCACATGCGCATGACCCGCACTATTTCGAGCCGGCAGTACGTGTTGCAGGTCATCTCGCCGCCACGCTCACGTCACTCGCTGTTCAGGCAACGGGCAGTGCTTGGCGCGACGCGGAAATTGTTGGGCATCGCAAGACCTTCCTTGATGGCATGGCGATGGCCGTTGATGACAGCCTGACGGCAGACGCCGTTGTGCGCGAGATCGGGCAGGCATGCGCGTTCGTCCCACGGCTGACGGTTGATGCAGGTGCGCACATGTTCTCGGCTTGTGCCTTCTGGCAAGCACGTGAACCTCTCGATGTTCTCATTTCCAACGGGCTTGCGAGCATGGGCTTCGCATTGCCGGCAGCCATCGCAGCCGCGCTACATGATCCGGAACGCGGTGCCGTTGCAATGACCGGTGACGGCGGTCTTCTGATGTGCCTCGGTGAATTGAAAACAGCCGCCGCGCTGGACCTCAATCTCACAGTCGTAGTGTTCAATGATGCACGCCTGTCACTGATTGATATCAAGCGCGAAGAGCGTCAACTACAAGACCTCGGTCTTTCATGGGAAACTCCAGATTTCGCCCGTGCAGCCGAAGGGTTCGGCTTCACGACCTGGAAGGCAGATAATCTGACTGAACTGCGCCAAGCCGCAACCGCCGCCGCCGCACAGGAAGGCCCTTGCCTGATTGATGCCAGGATCGACGCCTCAGGTTATCGACCTCAACTCCGCGCACTACGAGGTTGACGGAAAAAGCGGCAATCGGCAGCACCTGTAAGTGGAACAATCGTTAGCCGACAATCGCCGTCTTAAGATCCTCGGCATCATGCCCGTAGAGCGGCGCCAGGCTTTTCAAGGGATCTCCTGCGGCCTGGGCCAATGCGGCATCGCGCTTCTTCTGCTCATCGCCATCTGGCAAATGAAAGTTCACGGCATTTGCGCGAGACATTTCCTGGATCTTTGCTGTCCGCGGTTGACGCAGGCTTTCATAACGTACCAAGGCATTGCCGATGTCATGCAGTTCCGCCTCCTTTAGACAGGCAGCCAACGTCGCGCCATCCTCGATCGATTGCACGGCACCTTGTGCCATGTAAGGCAGCATCGCATGCGCGGCGTCCCCGAGAAGCGTCACATTCCCCTTGCTCCAACGCGGCAGAGGATCGCGATCAAACAACGCCCATTTATAGGTTTCATCTACGGCATCAATGATGTCATGCACTTGTTGGTGCCAGCCCCTGAAAGCACGATGCGCATCGTCCAACGAACCTGGATCCGTCCAGGATTCGCGAGACCAGGTATCTTCCTCCGTCACTGCGACGAAGTTCAAGTGCCGGCCGGACGACACGAAGTAGTGTACGAAATGCCCACCCGGGCCAAACCAGCCTGTGCCGACGGTTTCAAGGTCAAGATGAGCGAGGCGTTCAACCGGCGCCAGTCCTCGGTAGGCAACGTTACCGGAAAAGCGCGGTTTGTCCGGGCCGACAATATGTTGACGCACAACGCTGTGAATGCCGTCGGCACCGATGATCAGGTCTGCCGTCGCCTCGGTCCCATCTTCAAACTGGGCTGTAGCGCACGCTTCACCATCGACAATGCCAACGCATCGCTTTGCCTTATGTATCCGGTTCCGCGGCACAGCATCACTCAAGATGTGCAGGAGGTCTGCACGATGCACGTGATAATAGGGGGCGCCGAATGCCTCGAGGACTGTTTCACCAAGCGGCATGCGCGACAGCAGCCGTCCATCCACCCATCGCCTTCGCTCCGTCGCTGCTGGGCGGACCGCACACTCGTCAAGCGCTTCGGCCAGTCCGTAACGCGCCAGCTGCCGCGCGGCATTGGGGCTGATCTGTATGCCGGCGCCGACTTCCTTTTGCACGTCGGCCTGCTCGTAAAGATTGACGTCCATTCCCGCGCGGAGCAGCGCAAGCGTTGCGGCAGTGCCGCCAATGCCACCGCCAATGACCAACACATTCAGCTTCGTCACGTTTCCATCTCCCAGCCCAGTACCCGCGCGAAGATGCGATCAATCTCCGCATCATCACAAACGCTGCTCGGCCCGCGCCACGCGACATGTGTATCCGGCCGGACGAGGATGAGGCCTGATTGATAGACCCCTCTCAACGCCGGCTCATCAATCACAACCAGTTCAAGCGGGACGGCATAGATCTCCGCTATCGCGAACCAGCGTTCACTCGGTGCGCCACAAAAACTCAAGAGTGTAAACCAAGGCCCCAATCGGTCGTACAGCGATGTCCCATCCGCAAGATTGATTGACGGCAGGCGCGCGCCCGGCAGTGTTGAAGGCGTGTAAGAAACTGGGTCGGCCGAAACCTGATTTCCGTCTTCATGCCAAACGATCGGCGACTCCACATAGGCGTAACCGAATTCCAGGCCCCAGCTTTCATTTTCCGCATTGCCCAATGCTGCAATGGCATCAGAGGCTTTCCGGCGTTGACCGGCGTTCGCACCTTCACCACCCGCCAACTCGTTCGCATAAATCGACGCAATCTCCATGCGCACCACCGTGTGACGACGCGAACCGTCACGATTGCGCAGACCGACAGGGCGGCGTTCCAAATCATAGGAGCGCAGGATGTCATGCGACGCATAACCCTTGATAACGGCGGCAAGCTTCCAGCCAATATCAACTGCATCGCCAATACCAGTATTCATTCCATAGCCGCCTGTCGGGATGTATTGGTGCGCCGCATCGCCGGCAAGAAAAACACGATCTGCCCCATAACTATCCGCAACGAGCAAATGCGGTGTCCAGGAATTTGCCACTAGGATCTCATAGTCAAAATCAGTGCCGGCAAACGCTCTCAATCTCTCATGCGGGTCGACCTCGTCCGGCGCGACACCTTCTGGCGGTCTGGTTTGCAGCGTCCACACATCACGATCATTCTGGGCGATCAGCGTACCCAGCGCTGATTGATAGTGCCACGTAACACCAAAAGGTTGCAGTACATCCGTCGCCGTTGAACGAAAGTGCACCATGTAGCGCTGCATGACGGCAGCTTCACCTTCCAGGCCAATATCGAGGCAGGTGCGCACCCGGCTGGCACCACCATCACAACCGACGAGATAGCGACACCGGATCGTTTCAACGTCATCCGTGTCCAAATCACGCAACGTTGATTGTACAGTGTCGCCATCAATGTTGAGATCTTCCAAGACCATACCAAACCGCGTTTCAATGGTCGGCTCTTGGCTGGAAGCTTCCCGCATGACCGGCTCAATCTCAACCTGCGAAACCCGCATGGGCGGAACCTGCGGTTGCGTGCCGTCGTTATGCGAACGAATGTATCTCCGCATTATTTCGGGGCTCATGTATCTGAACCGATGCAACTCATGCCCGACGAGACTCGTGATCCATGACACATCGAACGGAGATGTCTCCGGAACGGCTACGGCGCGCAACTGCTCCTCCAGACCGTAACGCCTGAACAGCTCCATACTGCGCGCATTGGTGATATCCATTTTGGGATGGCGGGTCGGCGCGTGATTGCGCTCAACCAGCAACGCCCGAACACCGTAGCGGCCCAGAACTCTTGCCACCATCAGCCCGACCGGGCCTCCACCAGCAATGAGAACAGGTATGTCTTGATCTCTTGAAGTCATGCTTACGTCTTATTCCAACGCCACGCGGTCGTCTGCATCAATCGACAACGGTCAAGAAGCCAACGTCCCAGAGCAGTCGCCCTCTTGATCATGATATCTCTTTTATTGTCAGCTTTTTCACCTCGGAGACAGTAAACCGCAAAATGCGTCAATCCATCTGCCTCCGCGTGACAAATGCGCTGACGGAAGAGGAACACCTTAGCAGAAGCTGCAAACCAAATCGGCGTGACGTAGAGTGGATAGCAGCTCATATCAGACGCTCATGATTGGATCGCAAATGGCGTTGCTCGTAACAGGTGCTTCGGGGCACGTCGGCCAGGAAATTGTCAGGCAGGCGGCGAACCTTGGCGACACAGTCATTGCCGTCAGCCGGTCTGGGCGGCCACCTCCTGAAGCAGCGCAAGCTTGCCGCTCTGCAACATGGCTCGCGTGCGAGCTAGCCGATCCCACAGCCGTTGCCCAATTGGCGTCGAACCACGCCATTGACGCGTGCATCCATGGTGCGGCGGTATCGAACGAAGCCTATGCACGGCCGGATCCGCTCCGCGCAATTGCCAGTAATGTTTCAGCAACGGCAAACCTTCTCGATGCCGCCCGCGCTCACAACTGGCGCCGCTTCGTCCTCATCAGCACCGGTTCAGTATTTCAGCAACGACAGGACACGGTCTCTCCCATCTTCGAAGACGAACCGCCGGCACCACAAAATATCTACAGCACGACGAAGACGAGCGCTGAAATGTTGGTCCGCATGTATTGCTCGGAATTGGGCCTGTCCGCTGCCAGCGCACGCATTTCGTGGGTGTATGGCCCACCGCTGATTGCCGATGCACCGACACGCGGGCCAATTCCTTCGTATCTATTACGATCATTGCGCGGAGAAACCATTGATGAACCAGGCGGAGACTTTTCCGCCAGCTTCACCTTTGTTGGCGACGTCGCCGCCGGACTCTTGGCGATTGCCGCAAATGCCGTTCTCAAATACGACATCTATCACCTGGGTCCAGGAAAAAACTTCAGCGTCGATGAGGTCGCCGCCGCCGTATCGGATGCTGTCCCAGGTGCTTCGATAAAGCTCGGTTCGGGCACTGATCCTTGGACAACATTCACGGCAATGCGTGCGCCTCTCGCCGGCAAGAGATTGAGGCAGGACACCGGTTTTGAGCCCGCCTACTCGCTAAAGGCCGGCATCGCTGAATATGCAAGCTGGATGCAAAACAATCGCAACCTCTGGCAATGAGACCTCCTATTTCCCGGCGGCCTCCGTCAGCATGTCGTCGATACGGATCGCCTTGCCGGTCTTTGCTGACTGCGTGATCGCCAACGTCGTAGCCAGTGTCAACATGCCATCTCGGCCGGAGAGCACTGGCGTTTCCGTGCCACGAATGACTGCTGCAAAGTTGCGCATCTGTTCATAGTAGGGATCGGCCGGCAAAATGTGCTCGCGGCGTTGCATCAATGGCTTCCACCAGCTTTCTTCGCCGGCGTTGTGCCACCTGACATCGAGCGATGGCACCGCCAGCGAACCACTGGAACCACCGATCATGATGCTGTCCTGGCCTGAGTTCGGATAGTTCGGGTTTTCGCCTGACGTTGTCTCCCAGGACCAGGGGCTGGAAACCGTGTCGGACAAAAGCAACGTGCCAAGTGCGCCGCTCTTGAAGCGCAGAATGGCAGCGGCAGTGTCTTCAACTTCAAACCCGCGCACCGCACTCGAGTCAGCGGCCTGAACAGTGTCAACATCACCGCAAAGCATCCTCAAACAATCAATGTCGTGAATCGCATTGAGCAGCACGGGTCCGCCGCCTGGCCGCCGCCGCCAGGCAAAATCATGATACCCTTTCGGCTTATGCGACATCCAAATGCTGGTCACAGCAACCACGCGGCCAATTGCTCCCTCCCGGATCACTTCTGCCGCCCGGCGCATGATCGGGTTATGCCGCCGATGATGCCCCGTCATTGTTGCAACACCCGATGCTTCAGCCGCATCAATCAGCTTCAAGGCTTCTGCGACAGTGTCTGCAATCGGCTTTTCAATGATCATTGGCACACCGCGTTCGATACAGCTCATGCCGGCCATGACATGAAGCTGGTTCGGCACCGCGACGACTGCCCCCTCCGGTTTCACCTTGTCGATCATCTCTTCAATCGACGGGTAGCAGTCATAGCCGAGTTGCTCGGCTTCGGCCTTTGCCTCCGGCGAAGGGTCGGCGACGCCTGCCAGAACATAGTCCGGATGTCCGGATCGAAGCACTTCGATATGTTTGCGCCCAATAAGACCTGCACCAATGACCCCGATACGCACTTGTGACATTGCAACGACTTTCTAGCATTCGGCTGACTTTTTGGGCGCACACATCCCAAGATGACCGGTTCAGACGGTGTCCGCGCAAGGAACCCTATCCATTCGGCCATATCGCCGCGCGCATCAACACTGTTTGCGACATTTCGATTACCTTACACAAGCATTCCGTCCGTTTTCCGCTAAACTGTGCTCCAAAGCTGGCAAGACAAATTGTACGGGTTGATCAGCCAACGAAAAGATCCCTACGACCTCAACCGCGGCATCGGCGCTATCTTCGACTTCGTCATCAGCCACGCCCAGCGGAACGAAGCAGGCGTTTGCCGCCTTCAAGTTAATCTCATCCCTCGACCTGCCAGGAGAAACTAAGGTATTCTGGGTACCCACCAAACTTCACCAAAAAACAGATTGCGAAAGGACGGGCACCAAGGCTCGTTTGCAGGGATGACCAAACCGTTCGATATCGTTGTTGTGGGTGGCGGCATTGCCGGTCTGACCGCGGCGCATCATGCACTTCTCGGTGGATGCACAGTCGGCCACGTCATCGGAACCGAGCCAATCGGCGGCTTGGTCTGCAATGTCGGTGAATTAAGTGGCTATCCGGTCGGCACCGAACCGCAGTCAGGCATCGGGCTTGCCGTTACCCTGTCAGCGTCGAACAATGAATTGGGCGGTGAGGAAACCTATGGCGATGCAACCGCGCTTGCGGTGGACGGATCGGGTTTTCTGATCCAGACAACCGATGGCGAACTCCGGGCCAATCAGGTCATTGCCGCAACCGGCGCGCGGCTGCGCATGCTTGATGTGCCCGGCGCCGAGGCATTGGTTGGCCGCGGCGTCTCACAATGCGCATGGTGCGACGGGGCGCTCTACAAAAACAAGCGCGTTGTTGTCGTCGGTGGTGGCGATGCCGCCCTGGAAGGGGCGCTGCATCTGTCGCAATATGCAAAGCAGGTCGCTGTCGTAACCCGAGGGGATGATCTACGCGGGCGGCAACTCTACGTCGACCGGATCACAGGCCTCGACACGACCAGCATTCGGCTATCAACGGACGTGGCCGAAATTCTGGGCAGCGAATCCGTCGAGGCCGTTCGTGTGAAAGATCGCAGCACAGGAACGAGCGACACAATCGAATGCGACGGTGTCTTCGTGTTCGTCGGCCTTGATCCAAACACATCGCTCTTCGATGGCCCGGCGAAGCGCGGTCAGGACAATGGCCTATTGACCAACGAAGCCATGGAGACCGAGACACCCGGGCTATTCGCGATCGGAGCCTCACGTTCGGGTTATCGCGGCCGCCTGGTCCATGCGGTCAGCGATGCCGCCCTGGCAGCGATGACAGCGGTGACGAACTGCAAGCGTAGCAACTTCGGGCAAATTTCAGAGCTTCAGTAGGGCTCTCGTAACGGCCCGCGTCCCACCACCCCATAACGGCAGAACCGTCATCTTGACGCCTGGCCCGCCCGTGACGATGACATGAATGCCATCCGCAGATTCCGCGATCGGTCCGGAACCGACAGTATCATCACTGTCAAAAAGAAAGTTCTGGACATCCTCGATCCGCCAACCGCGTTGCGCGATCAATGCGGCCAACTCAGATGTCAACAGGAGCACCTGCTCGCCCGGCTCCGGCTTTCGCGCGCCACCACCCGCGACAAGCGCGGCGCGCATCATCAACGCAACCGGGCGAAGGACATCTTCCGGTCGATCCCAATTGCCCGTGTCGTGCGACGGCAGTACTTCGGTCGTACCCGAAATACCCAGCACAGAGACGGCACTCTCATCTGCCGTCAGTCCCCGTCGGATGTGAAACGGTGCAATCGTCAGGTCTGCCCCTTCCGGAAAACACATTCCGTACTTGGCTGGTTGGCCCATCGTCGCCATGTCACCGGCCCCTGTGCGCATACCCGCGATATTGCGCAGGACGAGTGCCACCGCACGCCCGAGCGTCGCGTTGGCCGCATTGCCAGGACCCAAACAGTTGACGTCCGCATTCATGCCCAAGGCATTGGCGATGGGGCCGTGTACGATCGTGGCAACGGCCGGACTGCCCGTCGTCGTCGCGAGACCAAGCAAATTAAACGGCTCCTCGAGACACGCCACAGCAGCCGTTGCAACAACAGGCAGCGCTCCTGGCATGCAGCCGGCAAGCACGCAGTTGTAGGCGATCATTTCGTTTGTCAGGTCGCCGAACAGCGGCGGAATAAAACCGTGCGAAGCATTGCGATCGGCGACACCGGCAAGCATCGCGTCAAGGCGCTGCTCCGTCGGTGCCGCCAGGGGTAGGCCATCACTCAATCCCGCCTCTTGCAGCGCCGCCTGGCTCGCATCCCAAGACCCGCCCGGGTCACAGACCGGCCAGTCGCCAAGTTCATTCATTGCGCAGCATCACGGCTTGCGTATGACGCTGCTCGACGCCGCCGTATTGCCAAACGATGGAATAAACGCCGAATGTTTGCCTGCGCCACCGGCAACGACGATCTGAATGTCTCCGGGAGATTTGGCGGGATGGTAATGATCATTGACGGCTTGCCTGTCCTGCCCTTGCCAACTTTCAAGGTTTTCTTCCGAAATCCGAGAGACATGCACCTTTGAATGTTCATACAGATAGTCTTGCACCGTCTCGACCGAGAAACCATCGCGCGCCACAGTCTGGGCGTGCTCGGGTCCGAACACGACGAACGTGGGACCATGCAGATAAGTGTTGTTGGCGCCTGCTTGCGACATCGTCCCGGCTATCGTTCTCAGAATGCCCTCGCCGGTGTTCGAACCATGATCGTTGATATTATGCGGCGGCTCGGCAGCCATCGTTGTCACGACACTATCTGTCGCAGCAAACCCTTTGCGTACATGGTAGGGTTCCCAGGGGCTCTCTTCTTCATTCTCGCCAAAACAAAACGCGTATTTGCCAGGCGACCCCTGTGTCGCGCGGTCCATGATGGCGGGGCGCGCACCGGCAATGTTCAGCATGATCAGCTGGAGCGCTCGCCCGATCGCCGCATTGGCGCGCCAACCCTGACCAAAACAATTGCTACCGCAGTTGAGCGCGATCTCGTTCCGGATAGGCCCACTCATCACCGCCATATTGGTACACGGGTGCGTCGTCGCCAGAATGCCAGAAAGGTTGTAGTCCGGTGTCAGGCATGATCGCAGCGCCGCCACCACCGCTGGGAAATACTCCGGTTTGCACCCTGCCATAACGGCATTCGCTGCAAGACTTCGCATGGTTGGATTGACAAGGCGTGGTGGTACCGGCCCGACCGGTTCATTGTCACCACGCACCTTTTCAACAAGCTTGTCGACGGCCTCGATGGTGGGCACGAACAGCGGCATGCCATCGCTCCAGCCAAACGCTTCCGCCATGTCATTGAATGCCTCGACCGACATGTCCTCGACGTCGATGAGTTCGATCTCGGGTGCTTGTTCCATTGGATGCGCCGTACCTCAATTCACCGCTGCAAAGAAGCAGCCGCCGGTGCAACGGTTAGGTGGTGCACCGGAGCTGCAATAGGCCTACGCTGCCATGATCTTTGACAACGCGTCATAGGCTGTGTCGATACGCTCCGTCAGCTCTTCGGCATTGAGCCCGCCGATCGGGTGCTTGACCACGATCAACTTCGGCTCGACCTTGCGCGCCCTGGCCTGTGCCAGAACCAGAGGCGCAAACGTATCAGATGCGATGACATAGGCCGTCACACCACGTTTTTCCAGTTCGATGCTGTCATGGAAACTCCACGACGAACAGGAGCCTCAATCCCCCAGCGCAAGCAGCGCGGCCCGATACTTATGCACGACTTCATCCATTGTGTCGGCCGGCGCCGGCTGGCTCGCACTCGGCTTGTAGAGGAAATCTATGTTGTCGACGGGCCGAACGGTTGCGAGCTTGGATTTCAAGCCATCCATAAGTTCCTTGGCGTTCGGCTTCGAGTTGGAGAACAAGGCGATCGGATCTTGCATCCAATCAAGCTTGGCTCCCTTCAGCGCCTCTCCGCCTGCGGCACTGACGCCGTAGCTCGGATTAACAATCTGCATGAGGGTTCCTCCTCAATAATGGGCGAGCTTGACGGCCGGTCGCCGGTCGCTCGACTCAAAAACAATGAGTGAGATACGAGAAATTGTCTAGGGTGTGGGCGGCAGATCAAGGTGACGATTGCACCGTAGCGCAGTCTCGGCAGAATGGGGCCGCTCAGTTCGAGCGCAGATGGGCGCTTTGGATCGAACACGTGATTCCGGTTGAAAGTCGGATCGTATTCGCAAATCGAGAACTCAATCAAAAAGCTGGCTAGTTTTGGAGATCCGCAAATGGTCAGACTGACTGACCTGACATCCTATGCAGATGCGATGGCGCATTTCTCGAACAACGCCCTGTGGGCACTGTTCGATGGCGACCGCGAGCGTTTGAACATTGCCCATGAATGCATCGATCGCCATGCCGCCGATGCCAACCGCATTGCCGTCCGGATCGCCCATGACGATGGCCGAGATGAAACACTATCCTTTGCGACCATCGCCAGTTGGTCATCACGCTTCGCGCACTTTCTTGCCGATCAAGGCGTTCAACCGGGCGACCGCGTCGCCGTTATGCTGGAGCCGTCCTTGGCATTCTACGCCTGCATCTTCGGCTGCATGAAATTCGGCGCGATTGCGGTTCCGATGTTCACATTGTTCGGGACCGAGGGCGCACGCCTCAGGCTGGACGATTGCTCACCCAGCATGCTGATCACCAGTCAGGACAAGGCGGATGAGATCGGCCCCCTCGACGGGCTCTCCGTCATCGTCCCGGATGACGCCTTCTTTCAACGCCTTGACGGCCTCGCGGATCGATATGAGTGGCAGACGACCGCCAACGAGTTGGCAGCGTTTCAATATACATCCGGCACAACCCGCGCGCTGCCGGAAGCCATTCGCCACACACATCGTGCCGTCGTGCTCGTCTCGATCGCGGCGCTTTACGGAACCGGCATCCGGCCAGGTGATGAGTTCTTCTGTCCCTCCTCGCCGGCATGGGGACACGGGCTCTGGCACGGCACATTGGCACCGCTCGCCCTTGGCGTGACAACTGGCGTCTACGCCGGCCGCTTCGACGCGGACCGCCTGATGCGCGCCCTGCAAGACTACCGCATCACCAATCTCTCCGCTGCAGCAACTCACTACCGCATGATGATGAATGCCGGCACGGCAGACCAATACCGCTTCGCGATTGAGAAACTTTCCTTTACCGGCGAACCGATCGACGATGAAACGCTGAAGTTCGTTGATCGGACGTTCCACAAGCCGGTCTGCAGCATGTATGGCACGACCGAGATCGGTGTCATTCTCGTGAATTATCCAGGCGCCGCAGATTTCCCCGTGAAACCCGGCGCCCTCGGCAAGCCAGTGCCCAACGTCAACGTCGAAATCCACCGCAGCAATGGCCAACGCACCGATCCCGGTGAAACCGGCGAAATCATGCTACAGAGACGCGACACCTGGGTCCCCACGAAGGACCTCGGTTTCATCGATGACGATGGCTACTTTTATCATGCCGGCCGCGCGGACGATGTTATCATCTCGGCAGGCTGGACGATGAGCGCTGTAGAAATCGAAAACGCTCTGCTTGCGCATCCCGATATCAGAGAAGCTGCCGTCATCGGAGTCCCGGACGAAATCCGCGGCCAGGTCGTGAAGGCTTTTCTCGTCACCTCCAGGAACGCCGACAAGACCTTTGTCAGCGACGTGCAGACATTCGTCAGAAATCGCCTCAGCCAACATGAATATCCACGCCACATCGCGGTTGTAAATAACCTGCCCAAAACCCCTGCCGGCAAGGTCAATCGCAAGGTCCTGCGAGATCAGGAACGTCGCATCGCCGCCCAACCAACCTGACGCCCGATATTGAGAAAGGAATGCTCCGTGAGCAAAGACGCCGACCTGTTTCCCAAGATCACCGAAGAGGGACTCGAACTATTGCGCGGGCGCATCGGGGTTACGATTGAAAATACGCTTGAGCCCTGGTGTTACGAAGCGACCCGCGACAACATTCGCCACTACGCGCATGGCATCGGTGATGACAACCCGCTGTGGTGTGATCCCGACTACGCCGCGAAGACCAAGTTCGGAACGATCATCGCGCTTCCGAGTTTCCTGTTTGCGACCAACCGGATTATTTCCGGCTATGTCGGCGGGCTGCCGGGCGTACATGCGATGTGGGCCGGCGCCGACTGGACCTGGCACAAGCCGGTCATGCGCAATGACGAGATCTCCACAAATGCACACTTGAAAGAACTCGTCGAACACCAGACACGTTTCGCCGGACGCGCGATCCAGCAGGTCTATCACGTCGATTTTTTCAATCAGCAAGGCGACCTCGTTGCTGAAGCCGACAGTTGGTGCTTTCGAACCGATCGTGACGAAGCGCGTGAACGTGGCACAAAATATAAAGAGGTCAACGCCAAACCGCAGCGCAAATATTCAGACGCAGAACTCGAAGACTTCTTCGAACTCTACGCCAACGAGGAAGTTCGTGGCAGCACGCCGCGTTACTGGGAAGACGTCGAAGAAGGCGAGCCGCTGACCCCGCTCGCCAAAGGCCCGATGACCGTCACGGGCTTCATTGCCTACGCCCAAGGCTGGGGCGGCCTGTACATACGTGCCAACAAGCTCAACTGGCGCCAAATCACCGCCCATCCCGGTCTCGGTATCAAAAACCGCTTCGGCATTCCGGATTGTCCGGAGCGTGTTCACTGGGAGGAGGAGTTTGCCAGGATGGTCGGCACACCTGGCGCTTATGACTACGGCCCTGAGCGTTGTTCCTGGCTGACCCATCATTTGACAAACTGGATGGGCGATGACGGCTTCCTGCGCAAATCATCATGTAAGATCCGCCGCCACAACCCAGAAGGCGACATGCTGACGTTCACCGGCAAGGTTAAACGGAAATTCATCGCGGATGGCTGCCACCAGGTAGAAATCGAACAAGAGGCGCGCAATCAGGACGGCGAGCTGTCGATCATCGGCAGCGGCGTCGTCGAATTGCCAAACCGCGCCTAGCAAGGTTCCCCCCATGTTCTGGACCAAGCAGTTCTTTCCTGGTGATGTTCATGTTTCAAGAACACCAGGCAATACGGCTCGACGGCGAATCGAGCGTGTACCGCGATGCTCTCCACCGGCCTGGATACCCCACGATTAATCCAATGGCGTTTCGAACTTCTGATCTGCCTAAGGATTAATTTGCAGGCGCTAATGCTCACGCCCGCAAAAAGAAAGCAATCGGCGAAACATGTCGAACCTCGTTCAACAAGCAATCAAGTACCCTACTGACCGTAGAATGGCGCTTAGAAAGGATAAATATATTCCTACCTTGGGCAGCAACCGGGCCAATGTTAATGAATATTATCTAGACCAGGTTTTCATCTTTAATCAAGATGACGATTGCAGCCAAAGAGATCGAAATTGAGCACCACCGATAACTCAGATGTCGGATCAATTGCGTCGGAACATAATCTCTCATGGAGATTGGGCAGCGACCGCTCGGCTGTTTCCATTTTACCAAAACCAAACGGGAAAGCAGTCCGCTCCTCAGAGCTCACCACAAAACAAGGCGAATCTGTGGGGGACGGTGCCGATCAGAGCCCATTGTTCTCGCAATCCTGGTGGTGGGACGCCGCCAATCCTGGAGAGTGGGACATTGTTGAATATCGCGAAGATGGGCGTGTTATTGGCGCTCTGCCGTTCCGCCTTCACAAAAGGTACCATTTGCGCTGCATAAGAATGCCGACTTTGGCGCGAGTCATTAAACCCAAAATAGAGATTGCGAGTGAAAAACCGTCAACACGCAATTTAAAAACCAAACGCACAATTCAGCATCTCGTAGATTCTCTGCCGCGTTTCGATCAATTTGATCTGGTGCTTCCGCCGAATTCAGGCCTCGAACTACCGTTTGTTCTGAGCGGTTTCAATTCGATATCCTCGTATACGTATACGTGCGGCGCCGATACCGTTGATGACCTGTGGTCATTGATGCATCGAAAAACACGCAACAATATTAATTGTGGCAAGCGCAGTTGTGAGGTCGAACTCCACTACGACCTCGATCGCTTCATGAAAATTTCGTCCGATCCTCAGTCGATCAAAAAGGGCGCAGATTACAACGATTACGCTGCAATCGAACGCATCTGGAATGCATGTCGAGCGCGCGATAGCGCTGCAATAATCACGACGAACTGCGATACAGCGGGAGATATCGCCTCTGCCATAATCGTATGGGACAATTCGACTCTCTATTACTGGTTGGCCGCACGTTTGCCACAGGCCCAAAGAGGAGGCGCAAACAGCATATTGATCTGGGAAGCCATTCAGGTTGCAAAAAGAAAGAATCTGATTTTCGATGCCGATGGCTACTATCATCCGGCTCACGGACTATTTCTCGCCGGCTTTGGCCTGAAGCCAGTGATCAGGCCAAACATTTCGAGCTCCAATCGCCAGTGGAGATTTGCGGAGCTCTTCAAGCCGAAGATGCCTTCCTGAACACATCCCGGCTGAGCCACGCCGGCCATATCGCTGTGCCAATACTCCTTGAGACCAGAGACCGTTTGCCGAGGTAATTGCGACACTTCTGCAGCGGTGCTGAGGGGTGCTCAATGGTCACAATTCATTAATGACGATTGCTCGTGTCGCAGCAGGCTCACACGCCTGCCGTGCTAATTGTCAAGCTACGGGGCTCAAAATTTCGTGGGTTCCAGGTACATCAATACATTTGAAATCGAGGGCTGGGTTTTTGTATGATTGTTGATCCATTTTCACTCACAACAGATCAAGTGGAAACAGATGTTTGCGTCGTTGGCGCAGGTCCTGCCGGTATCACGATCGCTCGGGAGTTTCTCAACCGTAATGTGCAAGTCGCACTGATTGAAAGCGGTGACGTCGACTTCAATGAAAAAGTCCAGGAACTCGCCGACGGAGCGGTTCACGGTGATCCGATCGTGCCACCGGTCGTATCGAATCTTCGCCAATTTGGTGGCAACGCCCATCTTTGGCATATGCAAATCGGCGAAAACCGATTGGGCGTCCGGTATTGCGCGCTCGACGACATCGATTTCGAAAAGCGTGACTGGATCCCGCACAGCGGCTGGCCATTTGATCGAAATCACCTGCTACCATTTTATGAGAGGGCCCAGGCTGTCTGCCAGATCGGACCATTCACTTACACCGCAGATCATTGGGAGGATGAGCAGCGTCGGCGGATGTCGATGGATGAAAGCATCTTGGAAACCAGGGTTTATCAATTTGGTCCCTCCGATGCCTTCCACACCTCGTATCGAAAAGACCTCGAAGCCGCAAAAAATATCAGTCTGTTCAATCACTCCAACGTCGTCGAAATCATCACTAACGAAGCTGGCACGGAAATCGTACGTGCACGTGTCATGCGCCTGGATGGCCAGCAATACTGGATCGCGGCAAAGCAATTCATCCTGGCCACCGGCGGTTATGGCAACGCCAAATTGCTGTTGTCATCAAACAATCAACAACCCAACGGCGTCGGCAACCAGCATGATGTTGTCGGCCGCTACTATCATGACCATCCGGAATTTCTCGGTGGCTATATCACGCCGAATGACAGCAACATATTTAATAACATGGCTCTCTACGACATGCGGCGGGTCGCCGGCACAACGGTGATGGGCTTCCTGCAGCTTTCAGAAAAGGTCTTAAGAGAGAACCAATTACTGAATTGCAACACCATGCTTTTCCCCCGTCCCAACCAAAGGGCGGTCGCCGCGGTAGAGTCAATTCGATCAATAGGGCAAGGTCGATCTATCAAGTCGCTGCTTCGTTTAAAGAATCTGATCAACATCGGGAAAGGAATTCCACCCATAGCCAAAGCTGCCTTTAATTCGAAATTTAAAAAGCAAACCCTGCTACCATACTTCTGCCACGATGGCTGGAGCGAGACTCTGGATAACCGGAAGTTGTTTGAGCGCCTGGAAATTAGACACATGCTTGAGCAATCACCGGATCCGGAAAACCGCGTCACGTTGGGTTCCAACCGCGACGCCTTGGGTTGTCGCAAGCTGGAAGTCCACTGGCGGTTGCAAAAAAGTGATCTTGAAAACTTCAAGCAATCACTGGATCTGGCTTCACATCAATTGCGCGCATCCGGCCTTGGCGATTATCAGATCGACTTGAATGAAGCGGGACTGCCAAACCCAACAAGCCCAATGGGTTCCCACCACCTGATGGGCACGACAAGAATGCACGGTGATCCACGCAAAGGCGTCGTCAACGCGGATTGCCAGGTGCATGGAATTGACAATTTGTTTGTGGCTGGAAGTTCAACGTTCCCAACAGCCGGCCATGCGAATCCGACATTGACCATTATCGCTATGGCGCTGCGATTGGCCGACTTTGTCGGAGAGAGATTGACCGGTAGAAACTAGGGCCCGTTTGGATGCGTTTCAAGTCGATCGCATGTTGCCCCGCAGCCCTCAAAAATAAAAGCCATACCAAGAGAGCAAAAACGATCTTCGGCGGTTCGGCCGTCCGAACCATGCGTCCCACTTGGCAATTTCTATCCGCGGGGGTGGACCTGCAAACTTCAAGCTGGAAAAGACTTCCGGAAAAAGGTCAAAGGCGCTGGCGTCAAACGCACTCCGTCGACGCATCCCTCCGTCTTGGCTCCGAAACTAGTGCACCGCAGAGCCCCATTATTGAAACTCGGATTTGATCAAATCGGCCAACCTGATGGACATTGCCACAATGGTCAGTGTCGGATTGGTATAGCCGCCTGTCGGAAACGTCGAGCTGCCCGCCAAGTACAGATTGCTCATACCGTGCACGCGGCAATCCGAGTCGACAACACCTTGGCGCGGGTCGTCATGCATTCTGGTTGTCCCCATGAGGTGGTGGGAACCGGTAGGGCGAACAATTTCCGAAAGACCTCCATCGTCTTGATCAACATGGTACTCGCCCAATCCGGCACGGCGCAATTCTCGAGAAATCACCTTCAGCGAACGTGTATAGCTCTCTGCATCTCTTCGATGCCAACGCCAATGCACCTCTAGCCTTTGACAATCCAGGGCGTCGCGGTCGGCACCCAATTGAACTCTGTTATCCGGGTCCGGAGATTGTTCGATCAAGTGCATGGTTTCAAACCGCTCAAATCGAGCAGAGTTATCCGCCATTTTCGACCAACCGCCACTTCCGACGTTCGGCAGGAAAGGTTGATCCTGGGTTTGGCTTAGATAGGCAGCCTTGGCAATTGCCATCGGATCTCGAACGATATCCCGCAGATAGCCAGGCAACGCATCACGCAATCGACCCTGCGGTAGCGATGCCCGCGCCGGGGCCTTGAATTTTCTGGCGGTCGACTCCATCAAATTCTTGAAAGAACTGACAGCCTGCGTTTGACGTGCGTTCGGTCGAGGAAACAGCATGACGTCCACGCCAAGCAACTGCTCCCGCTCCAGGGCGCTCTTAGACAGCCGTAGAAAACCTTGAATGGACGAACCTCTTATCGAGCGCAGATCATATAGTGACGCCTTGTTAAAGAGTTGCCGTTCGGTCGGCGTGAAATGTCCGCTGAAGGCTTGCGGATGGTCATGATAATACCTCCCCACAACGTCATGCTCGTTACCCAGCCCCGCGGATTGCTTTTTGTTGGACATCAACAACAGTCGGGCATTTTCAAAACCACCGCACGCCAGGACGAATGTCTTCGCCGTGACCGAGAATTGCTTGCCGCCCAGGCAACGCACGCGCACTCGATCAGCAGTTCGGCCTGTTTCTTTTGCAACAATCTCCACGGCATTTGCGTGAGAGAAGATCTTGACGTTGCCTGCGTCTAGCAGCTCCTCTCGATACTTCGTATGAAACACATCTCCCGGCCCAAATTGAAATATCCCAGTCTCCAAGTCATCGCCAGTCACTGGAAATCTTTGCCGATCATCGCCCTCCCAGTCGGCAGCATCATAAGCATAGGGCCCGCACCCGCATACGTCCTGCGCTCTTTCATAATACGGAATCAGATGAGCCCGGTCGAAAGGCCAACCACTATGCGGGACCCAATCGCGCTTTTCAAAATCAATTTCGTCAAACGGAACGTATCGGATACCAAACTTTCCGTTGGCCATCTTGATGATCCATACATTGGCATTCCCTCCAAACTGTCGATGATTGGCGATATAGGGCGAGATCAAAGGATCGCCAAAAGTATCTCCGTCCGCGAGTGCCTGAGTGGCGGCATCGAACTCGACCCCACCACTTTCCAGCAACGCAACTCGCACATCCTTTCCCGCCAGTTCACGGGCAAGAGAAATTCCAGCAGGCCCCGCCCCAACGACGCAAACGTCCGCTTCGATTAGGTCGTCTGGTAACGAGCGCGCATCAATAAGCATTGAGCTCTCCGATATATGCCGCCGCGGCACTCAAGACGGCTGCTTTGATCCCGCCCAGCTTCAATAAGGTTTTTGGCCATGCCCAAAGCAGGTCTATACCGGTGCAAACGTGTCGAGATCTTTCGCGCCGATAATCCCGCGACAATCATCCCGGCCCCGCACCATACTCACTACTGCGTTCCGAAAGCTCGAAACCGCTGGTTGGTCTAGGGGCTCACCAACAAATCTGTAAAAACGATCCAATTGGTGCAACGCGCCTGACAGTACATGAATACGCTTCCAACCATGCGCGTATATGATCAGGATCAAGCTACCTGACGACGGTCGCTTAACCCGGTCGCCATTCAGCAGTCTTCCGGGAAATAGCGCGAGAAACTTCTGCACCTGCAACAAGCGCAAACACAACGGCGCAACGGGCGTAGCGCATGCCGAGGCGGTGTGGGTTACTGGCGAGGCGCCAGAGCCATTCCAGTCCCATAACCTGCATCGCAGCCGGCGCTCTTCGCTGATGACCCACGATAAAATCGGCCGCAGCACCGGCACAAATAAAACCACATTCAACACCCGCCTCGATTGCACGCATCGAGAAAATCTCTTGCTTGGGCGCCCCCAGCAGAACGAAACACAATCCTGCGTCCGACTGGCGAATGCGTTCAATCACGGCATCCGCCTCAGCGCCCTCAACATCGAACCCTTGCGGCGGTGACTCCATGCCAGCGATGATTAACTTGCCATCGGAACGCTTTTTCAACTCAGCAGCAGCGCCTTCCAATACACTGTCGGACGTACCGAACAAATAAATGGGAATGTTGTGCTCCGCCGCCGCAAGCGACAACGGAATGAGCATATCGGCGCCTGTCGTGCGTCGCACCGCTGACCACTGCCGGCGCGCCAATGCAGCAACCGGTGCACCATCAGCCGTCACGAACCGCGCACTGCTATAAGCCCGGCGAAATCGGGCTTCGTTGCGGAGCTTCACGAGGTGATCAAGATTGAGCGTCAGGCAGGTAAAGCCCTCGCCGCGACGTGCGGAATCAACAATCGTGGAGACCGCACTCTTGAGTTCCGAAAGGTTGATCGTCCATCCATCAACAATGGCCGCCCGGGAAGAAGTCTGTTCGTCTGCGACATCAGAACCGTTAGAAGCACGCATAAAGAGACAGTCCTGATTACCAGATAACAAAATCAAACACTGACTAAGTTATTAACAACTCATTAAAGATGGTGCAATCCGAAACCAATCTATTATTGAGCGACTGGATGTCTCATCCGGTATCAAAAAATTTCCAAAGCGCGATAGAATACCGGCGTACCGAATTAAGTATAAAATTCAAAAATCAAACAGCGCTCGTGTAACAGCATCAAGGCCCGAGCGAAAACTGACTGCACATTTATCATTTGCTTTGCAGCCGTCGACATTTGTCGGAGGTCTCGCGACGACGTTCGCAGCCGAGAAACCGCCCGCGTGCTGTCGCGGTCGCGAATGTCGGCCACAATTCCTTCCTTGCAGGAGTAAACCCGACAGTCCGCATCAGTTCGCTGAACGATATGCCGTCCCTGCACGCAAGCAACCGACGGCGATCAGCCGACAGCTCCCGCGAACCGCCAAAATATCCAATTGCCGCCACTCATTGATCACAGCTGGATCAAAGAGCGGCCGCCCAAAGCTCTAGGATCGGCGTTAGCGATTTGCGACTGTTGCGCTGCGAAACCGAGTCTCTTTCTTGGTCGCTACGGCGCCCGGCACCTGATCTGCTAGATCTGCTAACAGTTTGATCTCAACGTGATCACCCGGTTCAAGTCGCGTCTGCATATTGCCAACCAGCGTGTCAACAAGGCCATTGGAGGTCCGGTTTATAGTAATCGATGTTGGCGTCTCATAACTGCCACCCGAACCCGTCTTGCGTAGCTGGTGCTTGCGCATTGCCCGGGCTGTTGGCAAGGCGGTCTCGACTTTTCTGAGACGATCCCTGGTGACCTGCAGTTGGGTCAGAACGAGCGCGACAAAGTCGGACTTCATCTGCTTCATTCTCATCTCCGAATCGACCATCTGGGCATTCAAGGCAGCACGCTTTTCTTGCAGGCGCATACCCAGAACTTTTCGTTCGGTCTCATCACGTGACAACGCAAAGCCAACGGTGCTCCGCGCGATCCCCTTCCTGGACATTTCAGCGAACCGGTTGAGTTGCTTCTTGATCAACGCAAGCTGCTTCTCTTCCAACTTTTCTTGCACCCCAACGGCCGCGATTTGGCGAGTCACATGCTTGTTTTGCTTGGTAAGAACTTTCTGCTGCTGCTCAAGATTGCGGGTCTGCGTGACGAATATAATCTTTTCCTGCTCAATCAGCTTATCAATCACCGCCTTGCTCAGCGTCGGCTTTGGAAGTTGCACTTCGAAAGACGACTTGCCATCCCGTTGTGCCTCAAGACGCGCAAGGCGGATCTTGAGAACGATCTTTTCTTGCTCCAGATCACGAACCGCCTGGTTCGCCGTCAGATAGTCCTCAACGGTACCTTGATTGACCAGTCCGCGGCCGCCAGCAAGAGCAATAGCCGTTTGAACGGTGGCATAACTCGTAAATGGGTAGGCGCCTGGGTTCTTGACGTCGCCCAGTATGTAGATCGGCCGATAGGCTTTCACGCCTACCGTGACAGTGGGTTCATTCAAGAGTTCTTTTTCGGCAATAACGCCACTGATGACCTTTTCAACCTCCGGAGCCGTCAACCCTCTGACGTCCACACGTCCGATCAAAGGGATCGTCACCTGCCCACGCACATCGATAACGAAATCCTGCGAAAGGGTTTCCTGTCCGGATATGAAAACAGAGATCGTGTCACCAGAATCAAAGGTGTATTGCAGCGATTGGGCGGCCACTGAGCCAACAGCACACAGCGTTAATATGACCAACGCAATTGCCTTAGCCGTTGCAGCAACGACCTGTTTCTTGATGAACTGCTTTACGCAATCTGATTGCCAAAATTTGAACATGACGTTTTAAGCCTTTTGCTCCGGAATTTCTGTATTGACTTTGGATGGGACGTGGTTCTGCCCGTAAAACTCGTAAAGACCGCCTATCGAAAGCTTGCCGAGCACACTGGCAATTCGAAAACTGAAATCCTGTTGCTTGGACTTTCCAGCCATCGCGATAATCGGCAACTGCAGCACCATCAGTCCTAATTGAACGGCTGCCTTGCCACGAACAATCCATCTTCGAAGTTGCGACTTCGGTCCCGAGCCGGAGATGCCAGCCGCGAAATGCTGTCCGCCAGCAAAAAACCGTCGCCTAAGATAGCTCGCCTCTGTGCGCCAATGTGGCACGAACTCGCTAGCATTGGCCTCGGGCAGCCAGGCCAACTGCCGGTCGCGGCGTTGCAGCCGGCAGACCAACTCGTAATCTTCACCACCTGTGCGACCGAACTTGATATTGAATGGTTCTGGTTCCGTCAGTGTGGTGGCCCGTCTGAAAATCGAATTATTGGTGGCAAGTGCAATATTCGGAGTCTTATGCGGTCCGAGCGCATAAAGTGGCGCCCCATCCGATAGCGGAACCTTACGAGAAAACAATGTCGAGATTTCCGGGCTGGAATTGGATCCATCCTCGAAGCTCGCTGTCACACTCCCAAACCATACATCCGCTGGGTACTGCTGCACGCCCGCGACAACAGCCTCGAACCAGCCCGGTTGGCAAACCTGATCGTCATCGATAAACGCAACAATCGGCTCATCCGAAACCTGGATTCCCTTGTTCCGCGCTACAGAAATATTGGCCGGATGAGCTTGCACCCAACGGACTGCAAAATTCAGGTTTTCGACGGCCCAGTCGACGACCGGCTTTGCAGTTCCATCATCGCTATTGTCAACCACGTAGACCGAGAATGCTGCATTCTTCGGCACTGTCTGATTGGCAAAGCCCGACAGGCATTTCCGCAGCAGATCGGGGCGGTGGTAGGTGCAGACGACGATGGCGACATTGACTGTCATTGAAATTCCCTCTGGCTCGACCCAATCGAGCTCCCTAACGGCGAACTGCGCCCAACCCAACGCGCTGTTTCCACGAAACTAAGAAGCAGCACGAACATGAAAAGCCCACTGTTTCGCATGACCAGCGATGACTCAGTGATATTGTGGATGAGGTAGATAATAAGCATCAAGCCGGTAAGGCCGTGGCTCATCATGTGATCGAAGTTTCCAGGCGCACCCTTTTCAACGCGCATCGACGAGGCGATCCGAATTATGACCGCAATAGTTGCAATCACCATCGCCGGCATGCCGACCTGTAAAGCCAGCTCAAGAAAACCGTTGTGAGCGTGGTTTATAATACCTGCCTGGATATCTCCCAACCACGTTCCTGGTTCGAGTTTCGAGAGGGGGTCGTTTGCCTCTCCGATATCCCAAAAGGCTCCATAACCGTAGCCCAACAACGGTCGCTGTTCGATCTTGCCAAGAATGAAGTACCAAAGCTCGTCGCGGCCGGTCAAGCTGGCATCGCCGGTGATAATCGTGAGTGCGGTTTCAATATTAAAGTCGATCCAAACACTAAACAATAGAACTCCGGAAACGGCGATAAACATGAAACCCAGCAGCCCCATAGCGAAGACAGATCCAAGTTTCGACAGAAGAGACATGACCGAGAGCGCAAGTAGCGCCACAATACAAAGCGCAATGGATGTCTTGCTTTCCGACCAAAAAAGGAAAACAGCCGCAAGACCGACCGCGGCGATTCCAGCCAATTTGCCAAAAAAGGATTTCTCATTCGCCAACCAGCTGACGCTGACGAGCACCGCAATCATTGCAATCATTCCGGCGAGGTTCTTCTGCGAGTGCAGGCCCTTCACGCCAAGATCGCCTTCAATCGCTACTTCCGGATTGGTGAAGGTGAACACGATATTGGCGATGATCAAACCCAGGAGGAATACAAAAACGGTTGTGTGAAAGCTCCTGAACTCTCGAATGCCAATCGCGATAGCGAACGCCGCCGTTGAGATGCAAACCAGAAGAATTGCACGCTTCAGGGTCAAAATCGGGTAATCAGACCAACCGACGCTCAACAAACTGAACGCAATCACCGTCAAGAGAAGAGTATTATATCGCGCGCACCGAAGCGCCCGTTGCCGATCGGCCCAGATGATCGGCAGAGCAATGAAAAACATGGCAAGTGCGGTCGGTGCATTCAGGGGGTCAACCGATCCGGTCGACTGCGAAAGCAACCGTGTGCCAACGAAGGCAAACATCAGAAACGTAACAAGAAGCACCTGATGCAAAACGTTGTTAATATTCGACATCAGTTTCCCGACGACCTCTGCTTTTCTGAGAGGATACTCACAGCGGCCATAGCTGCGCCGACAATAGCAAGACGTACACGGTTCGCATTCAGGCGTGAGCGGAAAGGGTTAAGAGGCCGGTCAAGCCGTAACCTTGTTTCGTCCATGCATGCGGGCCGAGGCACACTCGCTCCTGCCCAAAATGCGTCAAAGCCTTCCCACAGAGAGAGGCGGCGGCCAGAGTTAAAGACGTCAAGCTGCCGCGCGGCGCCTCGGCCCCCGGCACACGCCATGTAGGTGTTCACTACGCAAACCCCCGAGTTTTGGAGGACGCCGGAAGGGCCGCTATGACATCACGCGCGAAACTCTTGGCAAACACGCAGGTTGCAAGCGCGTAACACGCCACGCCGAGAATGATGGCCAACGCTAAGGCCATGCGATCATCAATCTCCGGAACCGTCGTGATAAATCCAAAAACAAGGACACCCATTCCCGCCGACAACAGCCAACCAGGCAGCATTGCCGCAAGGCGCTCATAACGCGACCAACCGACTGTGCGTTGGGAAAGACCGAGGGCAAAGCAGGCTTGCGCAGCATCACCAGCCAGGCGTGCAAGGCCAATTCCAATCGGCCCCAGCCCCATGCTGAGGATCAGGGCGGTCAACGTCGTCAAGGCGCTAAGGAAGTTGGCGATCATGCCGAATTCAGGGCGTCCTGTTGTCGAAATCATCGTAAAGACCAAGCGGGACGGCAGCAGGATCGCAGTACCAATCGCAAGGCATGCAGCAACGCCGATGGCGTCATCCCAGCCAGGCCCCGCCAGGATTGGAAGCAGTAGCGGGCTAACCGCTGCAAGGCCGATGAACACCGGTGCCCCCGCCAGCGCAGATCTGCGAATAATATCGATAGCGGCATTCGCGACTCCACCGCCTTCGGAATTGGTGGACGAAAAGTAATAGAAGAGAAGATTATGCACGTTGCTTAGGGTTGCCCCACGCAATGGCTCGACAAACCGCAGCGCCATATTGACGACACCGAGAACCCATAGTCCGTAAAGCGCGGCGGTGACATAGTTCAGGATTAGATAGTTCAGGTTATCAGCCAGCCGGTCAATCAGCTGAAACCCGGCATATCGCCTTACATCGCGCAGGTGCTGCATCGAAAAACGTGGCACGATGACGAACCCAGCACGTGCAGCCATAATTATCGCCTGAACGATCACCACGGCGGTGCGCTGAGCAATGAGAGCCCACACACCCAACCCGCCGAGCGCAATCGCAATCGCCAGCACGATGCCAATCAAGTGTCCAAACACGGACGCGATTGCGAGTTCCTTGAAACGCCGTCGACGCCGCTCAAGTCCACGCAAAATATCCATGTAGGCCGAGAAGAATAACGACCCCGCCGCCGCCGGCATCAAATACGAGACCTCTGGCGCACTCAGCATCGCTGCAACGAAATATCCGGCAGGAAACGACAAAAGAAAGAGGACACCGGCCAGGAACAGCGCGGTCGCCCATGCTGTTTCCACATGCTTCTTGCGCAGCGATGGTCGTTGCGCCAATGCCTCTTCAAACGGCGTACCTGCAATGCCGGCTGCAACAACGATAACGATCAGCACAACTGCCGAGGTCCCGAAATCCCGAACATCGAGAAGCCTCGAAAAGATCGCGGTGCTACCTGTCAGCAGGGCGAGCCGCAGAACGCTGTCAAGCCCGGCCCACCCAAGCCATCCAATGAGACGGGCGCCTACCATCGCTGTGACACCTCGCACTCGAAGCTTCGCAAGGACCGGTCGGTCATACGCGATCGCCGACCGCAATCTTACGGATCTCACGAACAACGGCGCCGAACGCGATTGCGGAAAGCGCGAGAAAGCCGCCAATAATCGATCCAACAATCAACCAGATCACGGCACGCTTCTTCCACCCTTTCTTTGGCGGTTGACGCACCGGCGATATAACCCGAAGAAAAGCGCTACTTATGGCACCCGCATCATTTCCTGATATTCCATTCGGCGCTTTCGCATTCGCCTGGAAGCGCTTTAATTTGCGCTCCAAACGCTCGACCTTGTCTTGCGCCGTACGAACCGTTGGATGTTTTGCACCCAATGTTCCGACAAGTTCAAGCAACTCGGCATTGGTCACATCCAACTGCTTCTGAGCGATCGCCGCAGCCGACGCACTGGCCATAACCGTCCGGTGGTTCTCCGCCGTGCCGAGAAACACATTTATTATCGAATTGGCGCGTCCAGCAGCCACCTCAGGTAAATCGTCTTTTGTTGTCAGCGTAATAACAAAGCTACGACCCTGCCGAGTGACGTCGATCGACTCACGCAACCTTTTAAGTTGCTCGGTCTTGAGTTTTTCAGAGTCGACAGCCACCGCGTCTTTACCCCGACCAATCAAGGCGCGCTTCCAGCGTGCGATCCAACTCTCCTTCACGCGGCTTTTGTCCCCGTTTAGGCTTCCTTCTCGACGCAGAACTTCCAGCAACACGCCATCAGATCGCAGCAGAAGCATCTGACTCTCAACGTAGTTAATCGCCGCGTTGGCATCGATATTTACGTTTGAATCAACGCTGAACCCACGAGGGTCCACGAGTATTTGCGCCGAAGCCTTATGAACCGACGGGAGGAAAGGCTGCGCCGCCGCAGCGAGGAAACCACAGATCAACGCTACCGCGGCAATCCAAACAAAATTCTTGCGGCAGAGAACTAAGAATTGGGACTTTGCCGAGTCCCATGGCCCAAGCGCCCGCACAGACGAAGCAGATTCAAACGTTGAGCGGTTGGGGTGCTCCATGTTCATCACGTCCCTTTCGATATCGCCGGCTAGGGTTGAGGAGAATACCATTTCCTACGACCCTGGTGATCAATCCGAGGTTCCGTAAAAACGACTGGTGAGCACCAATCAAACTGCGTTTTGATAACCTCTCCTGGAGATAACTGTCATAATAATAATGTACATGTCGAGTGCCAAAGACCAATTTCGTATATATTCGATGTCACATCCTAAACGCGCCTCAATATCATAGTCCGTATTGATGGTGCCGCGAAAACCAAGGATCTGCGCCCAGCCGGTAATACCGGGACGGACAAGGTAGCGCTGATTGTAGCAATCGACGATCTTGGCGAAATTTTCATCATGCACAAGCGCATGTGGGCGCGGTCCTACCAGAGACATCTGCCCGCAAACAACATTCCAAAGCTGCGGCAACTCATCGATATTAAGCTTGCGCAGCCAGCTACCCACTCTCGTGACGCGGGGGTCATTGGGTTGGGCCTGACGAACTTCTCCTTGCTCGCCGGCCTCTTTCATTGTTCTCAGTTTCCAGATCAGAAATTTACCATGGTCCCGGCCGCCGCGGTATTGTCGAAAAAATACAGGTCCTTTTTGCTCCAGATAGATCGCCAGACTGGCCGCGCCAAGAACAGGCGCCGTGAGTATCAGCCCAATTCCCGCAAAAACAATGTCGAAAGATCGTTTAGCCAGCATTCCGAAGTCGTCGTAGGGGCGAATGGATACGAGGCAGCCCGACCCGACAGTCATCGACGCAACCGAAATCGCGTCAAAACTCTCCGGTTTGGATGGTGACAGAAATCGCAGTTGCGTTGAGACGGTTGACAGCTCCGCCAGCAATTGCCGGTCGACAGGCTCCGACTCAGGTTCCGTCAAAATGATTATTTCATCCGCTTGGAGGTTCGCCGCGGCCTTTGCGAATGATTTGGCAATCTTCAGCGTGACGTCCCGTCTGCTGCCCTTGGCAAAGATTGCATCCGGATAAACGAAAGCTGCAATCCACCCGCCAATCAACGTCGAAGCAAACTCACTTTCGGAAAACGTTGTGATGCTGCTCGGCCTTCCGATGACAACGCGTCGAAGCGGCGGCAGCAAACCTCGGTCAATCGCCCAAACCTTGAGCCTGATACTGCCCGCTTCGAGACCGATCACCCCGGCCAGTCCGAAGATGCCAAACAAGATGAACCAGGCAACCTGCAAATGCATGTTCCCAATCGTCACCACTGCGACCAGAAAGACAATCACCAACGCCGCCGCCCAACGATCCGCACATTTGCAAAGATGGAACAGCAGCGGCTTGCGATATTTCGCAATCGGCTCTTTGACGGTAATCAACGACAGGCTGTAAATCAGGGCAACAACCAATCCCAGACCGACATGAAAACTATCGGCCCGCACCCCTTGAATTCCAACGAGCTGACAAAGCGCACCAGCAACCAGCGCTATACAGGCGACCAAGACGGCCGATATCGCTACTTTGCAGGCCGTAAACGCAAACGGTTGAAGTTTGGAAATATTCGCCGACGACTCACCAGGCGTACTGATCGACGGCGTTAGCCGAATGACTTTGCCGGACATAACTTGGTCCGGCGCATCTTTAAACTGCGCCCTATCGGAGGCGGCGCCAGACAGGTCTTTCGGCGCTACGGCTTCACGGAGCAGCCGCAAGCCACCTCCTGCGGGCCGCAAATCATCTCGCTCTGACCTCTTCAGCATGTCGGCCATTCAACCCCGCCCCCCATTATCGCTCATCAATATCGGACAAGCCGCATGGCGTACTGGCGGCAGGCTCATTACAGGCGCTGCCATTCCGCAATTGCGGAACCAACATGAAATGCTTGAACGGTATTTTACTTGGAGAATTTGTGCTTACAGATCGATACGTCCGTAATAGGTAATTTCCACTTTTTGAGACGCAAATATTATACATTTCCTCAGATCATACTTTCCGATAGCGCCCCAAACATCCCGGCGCGCGATTTCAAATCGAACAGCCAGCGAGCGTTGCGAGGTAACGAGCAACCGTTTGCTAGGGAACTCACTCTCGAACGTCAATTTGTATTTATTCCTATTAAACAAGCATCTACATCAATGATCCTTCGGACTATAATTAAGGTTAATCCGCACGCTCAGATGCTCAGTTTGATTGGGTGAATTAGGGTTGCTGGAGATAACGTCAAGGCGGATTCGCGGAGTCATCACGGTGGAATGAGCCAATACTTGGGGGGACGAAAAGTTCGATAAATCACCTTGAGTGATCGTCGTCGCATTCCATTTTATCTTAACGTACAAAGCAACTAGAGATCTAACGGCTTCGGAAGCATACTGCGCATCCTAACCGTCGAATAGAGATTTCTATTACATTGAATTTTCGCTGAGCTTGAAAAACCATGGGTATAGATCGGCCAGAAGACGTTGTTGATGCAAGTGCGCACCTACACTCACCCTCGGAACACAGTTTTTCCGATCCGGAAACAGCGCTGGCGATGTTGGACACGCATCAGGGCCCGGTCCTAGTTGACTTTGACGAAACGCTCTATCTGCGGAACTCGACGGAAGATTTTATCGATGGCGCAGTGCCAGGCCCTTTTGCCAGGTTGCTGATGTCAGCCCTTGGCATTCTCAAGCCATGGAGACTGACCGGCGGCGATCATACACGCGATAGCTGGCGGATAATCTGCATCTCTATATTCCTCCCCTGGACATGGCTCCTTTGGCGCGCAAGGTCACGTCAGCTCGGACCTATGCGGCTCAACACGGCACTGGCCAAAGCTCTACAAGATCGCGGCGATGTCGTGATTGCGAGCGTTGGTTATCGCGCCATAATTGGACCTCTCCTTCGGTCCATGGGTTTAGCGGAGGTGCCGCTCGTTGCCTGTCGAATTCTTCCGTTTTCGGATCGGCTGACAGACAAACTTCAGCTAGTTGAATCGGTCCTCGGGCGAAACACCATCGAGCAAGCCATGACGATTACCGATTCTCGTCAGGATGCACGGCTGCTCGACGCTTCAGCAGCGGGCCAGCTCGTCCAATGGCCGCAAGCTCGCTATCAAGCAGCCTTATCCCGTGTCTACTTGCCGTTTACCTACCTCTCGCGCGTTAAGCGGCCGGGTGAAAATTACTTATGGCACGGCATCATCAAGGTCGATTTAGCATTCTGGCTTATTGCGTCTCTTCCTTTGGCAATGAACCCCGCATGGCATGTAATTGGAGTTATTCTCCTCATCACTTCATTTTGGGCCGTTTACGAAACCGGCTATGTCGACAATGACCGGATCGCCAAGCAATTTGAATCTGACCCACAATTAAGTGACCAGTTCTTCGAACATACGGTCGCCACTCCGCCGCTGTCACCCTGGATCTGGGCTGGCGTGCTCGGATTTCTCGGCCTTGTCGCGCTCAATGCCGGCGCCCTTCCTTCAGCGGAAACAATCGCCGCCTGGACGGCGACATTGGTCGCGACCTGGTTGACGTTCTATTTATTCAACCGCGTCGATAAAACATCGCGAACCTATCTATATCCGCTGCTGCAGTTATTCCGTGTCGGCGCAATAATGGCGGTAGTGCCGATCGTTCCAGTCGCAATCGGCGGCCTATGCGGTGCTGCCGTTGCCGCCTGGGTGGGTTATGTCGTCTATAGACATCAGGCCGACAACGTTTGGCCACGTCTATACCCTGGCTTGTTCAGGCTGCTTGCGACGGCGTTATTTTCAGCCGTGCTACTCGTCGCACTTGAGTTTACCATGACGAACCTATTGGTCGCCGGTTTGTTTATCTTCTGGACGGCATTTAATGGCATTGCCAAGCTTGCGTGGAAACAGTTTGCCGTCCCAAACATTCCGCGCCACAGCTGAAAGATTGAATCAGGCTGGCGCGTGCACGCCTTATGACGTGTGGGTTTCGAGGGCAGGAGATGCGCAACCAGTTCCCGAACTCCGAGATGGACGTCAAGAGCATGGAACACCACCTCTCACGATCCGCTAGAGGCGGATTTATTTCAACATGTGACGTCGAATCACTTCCATTCGCGCAATGGCGATTTCCGTCATCAGGAATCCATACGGTCGAACCCGTTATAGAAGACCTGAATTGCACCTGTCGGCACGTTTGCGACTGCCACACCGCGTACACGACAAGCTGTTTCCAGCGATAGAAAATCAGCAGTCTGAGCAGTAACCCTATTTAATGTTGCAGCATAGCTTCGAGGCACGAGCTGTATTACAAAATTTGAGATTGAATAGTTCGATCTCGCTATCCTTCGCGGCGAACTGGAACACCGGTCAGATTGAGAAAAATTCAACACCACTTGTATCGGTCCGGTTAGATGGTAGCGACGATCGATTTTTCGATTGTCTTCGCCTAACAGGGTCAGTCACGATCAAACAGGCCCGAAACGAACTTGCGTGGCGATGAAAAAATTACAACGTGCGATACACATGAGCATCAATCAAGGGAAGCTTTGAAAGTTGCGCAATATATCAGCAAGATATTCAGGTTCTGACGAGGCTTGGTTTCGCGAGACTTTATCGCAATTCTATTTGCCCTTCGCTTATCTCACGTTGGTGAAACGGCCTGGTCAGCACTATCTGCGGCGCGGTGTGATCCAGGAAGACTTGGCATTTTGGCTGATTGCCTCGCTGCCCCTCGCGTCGCATATCGGTTGGCACATCCTGGGCGTTATCCTGCTCGTGGTCTCGTTCTGGTGCGTTTATGAGCAGGGCTACGTAGACAATGACCGCATGGGTGCATTGCATGAAACAGATCCGAAGCTAAGCAGCGCGTTCTTCGAAAACAAGGTCGCGACGCCGATCATTACGCCTTGGATTTGGGCAGCCGTCTTGGGCATTATGGGATTATCCGCCTTGAATGGCGGAACGTTACCTGCACCATCAACAATAGCTGCATGGGCCGCCACACTGGTTGCGACAGCGCTGTCGTTCTGCCTGTTCAATCGCGTCGAAAAGAAACATCGCATCTTCGTCTATCCGATATTGCAGGTATTTCGCGCGGCGGCCATCGCAGCCGTTGCACCAATATCTCCGGTAGCGGTTGGTGGGGTCCTCGGTGTCGTGACTTCGGCCTGGATAGCTTATGTGGTTTATCGGCAAAGGCCCGAAAACAAGTGGCCGGACATGAAACTGGGAGCGATCAGAGCAATTGCAACTGCATTGTTTTCGGTTCCCCTGCTCGTTGCGCTCGGCTTCACAACGATGAACCTGCTTGTCGCCGGGATATTTATTGCGTGGAACATCTTTCGCGGACGAAATGATATCGTTGACGCTTGGCGCTCAGTCCGATTTATCGATTCAACCATGAAGCGGCCCGGGCACCGCTCATGATGACCACGAAATGCTGGGCGCAACGAGAGTCCATCGTAACTACAGCCCGATGTCAAACATTGCTGCTCCCTGGGCGTTTATTCGAAACCAAACGAATTCGAGAAAAAACTCGTGTCGCAAGAAGTCAGCAATTGCTGTCCGTCACGTGGGCTGGTGTCGCTCATACGGGGTATGGGCCTGTAGAGTAGGTTTATGAAAACAATAATTAAGCGAGCCGTAAACAGAACGAACAGACCGTTGGCATTGGCGTGCTTGATGATGATTGGCACGATCTCATCGGCCCTCGGCACGGCGTCGACACAAAAACCTCTCGATTCCGGCACGCTGTCCGCCAGTTCCAATAGCTCCACAGGGCATCGCTATATAATGGTCGACCAGTTTGGTTACCGTCCAAACGATGTAAAGATCGCCGTTCTTGCAGATCCTCAGATTGGCTATAACGCATCCGACGAATTTTCACCGGCTAGAATCTACCAAGTGCGTCGAAGCTCGGATGATGTCGTAATATTTTCGGCGCGCATCGTACCCTACAAAAAAAAGAAGGTTCAAAGGTCGTCGGGTGATCGAGGGTATTGGTTTGATTTCACGAGCGTCCGGGAGGTTGGGTCCTTCTACCTTTACGACAAAAAGAACAAGGTCCGGTCACACGTATTTGATATTCGAAACGATGTTTATCGCGATGTCCTCAAGGCGGCCATGCGGATGTTCTTTTACAATCGATCCGGGTTTGCAAAGTCACTGCCTTATGCCGACAAGCGCTGGACAGATGCCGCCGCCAGCCTTGGCCCCAACCAGGACAGCGCCGCCAGGGACGTAAACCGGAAGAACGATCCATCTTCGACGCGCGATCTGCGAGGAGGCTGGTTCGATGCAGGCGACACAAACAAATACGTCAATTTCGCCGGCGTCGCGATGCATGCCTTGCTCGCCGCCTATCGCGAGTCACCGGACGTCTGGGGTGACAACTATGGGATTCCGGAATCCGGTAATGGCATCCCGGACATAATTGACGAGTTGAAATGGGAGTTGGACTGGATTGAGCGCATGCAGGAAGATGACGGCGGCGTCCTCCTGAAGGTCGGTTATCTCGACTATAAAGTCGTCGCCCCACCAAGTGCGGACCGACGTCCACGCTACTATGTGCCGGCTTGCTCTTCATCGACGATTGTCGCCGCCAGCATCTTTGCGCATGCTGCGATCGTCTTCGCCAGAATTCCTGCAATGAAAGCAGACGCTCAGAACTACCAGCAGCGCGCATTACGCGCCTGGAAATGGTATCGCGACAACCCGAAACGAGACGATTGCGACAACCAGGAGGTCAAGTCCGGCGATAGCGACAAGTCTCTCAAAGACCAACGCTCCGATGCTGTGGTGGCCGCAATCTACTTGTTCTCGTTGACCGGTCGGCCGGAGTTCGAAAAATTCATCTCCGAAAACTATGGCAAGATGCGACCACTGCGAGACATTGGCTGGACACGCTATGATGCCCATCAAGGCGACGCGCTACTGTTCTACGCATCGCAACCGAAAACCAATCCTGCGGTTGCCACAAAGATCCTGAAAGCGAAACGTTTGGATGCGACGCGGGATGTCTCAAAGAGGATCTACGCTGACGGCATAACGATGGACCTCTATAGATCTTACATAACGCCGAAATCGTATACTTGGGGCAGTAATCAAGTTCGCGCCAACATCGGCAATAGCAATTTCGACCTGATCACTTACAAATTGGCTGGTTCCAAGACTCCCATATACCGCGAGCGCGCACTCGGAGCTGTACACTATTTTCACGGTGTCAATCCGCAAGGCCTGGTCTATCTGAGCAATATGGCCGACTACGGCGCGGAAGTTTCGGTCAGCGAAATGCATCACGACTGGTTCAGACCGGGCACCAAGTGGCACAGCAGCAAAAACTCATCCAACGGTCCAGCTCCTGGTTATCTGGTCGGAGGGCCGAACGCTGCATACACCGGCCGGTTGGCGCCCCCCGCAAGGCAACCAAAGCAAAAGAGTTATCGTGATTGGTCGGGCGGTTGGCGCGAAAAGGCTTGGGAAGTATCAGAACCTTCGATCGTCTATCAGGGCGCCTACGTAAAACTGATATCCAAGTTCGTTCCACCTATTGATTGACTTCAGGTCTGAGGTGGGACTTTCAATTCCTTGGGCCCGCCTGCCCGACAGGACAGGCCCAACTTTTTCCGGTCCGCTCAATGAAACCTCAAAGGCGCCCTTGATGGGCGCTCTACGAGTGTTTCGGTATGCTTTTGCCCCCTTCAATCGCGCGGTGCATGCTGTCAAATAGCCGTTGCCAGGTGTAGCGCTCACGAACAAGCGCTCTTGAATTGACCTGCAACTGACGCCAAAGCACCGGGTTTTCCAAGAGCTTGTCTATATGATCCGCCATCAAAGATGGATCATCTGCAATCATGAGTTGTCGTCCGCTCTCTGCCTCGATGCTTTCAGCGCCAACAGTCGTCGTGACAATCGGAATTCCGCGAGCCAGAGCATCCATGACCTTGACCTTCATCCCACTCCCGAACAGCAGCGGTGCAACCGATACCCGGCTATCTTGATAGATGCTTTGCAAGTCATCGACGAAACCTGTCAGCTTGATTCCGGCATGGGGCTTTGCCGCCAACTGTAGGCGTTCATCCGGATTCTTGCCGACTATATCAAACCTCAATTCAGGATGACGAGACAGCAGCGTCGGCCAGACTTTTTCGATGAACCAGAGCAGACCCTGAACGTTGGGCTCCCATCCCAGAAAGCCGACATACATCAGCTTTTTCTCAGTATCCTCATAGCGTAGATCCGGGAGCCCCAATTGGGTATCGTCGCCGAGATGGTATGTGTGGTGAATTCGGTCAGCAGCGACCCCGGCCGCAATCAGCTCTTCAGCATCGTTCGGTGCCGCAAATATGATCGACGCGGACTTCGCCACCTCGGCTTCGTAACGCCTCACTCTGCGTGCTTCTAAGCGTGCAACAAGACCCATGACCGGATTATCCGAATGGTCCGCGTAACGTTCCCAGATCTTAAAGTAGGCGTTGTGTGCATGGTAAACGACCATGCCTTTATAGTCACGAGGCAGGTAGGGAAACACCTCGTAGTGATCCAAAAGAATAATGTCGTGGTCGTCGGCTACGTCACTAATTCTTTTCCGCAAACCTTCATCAAAAGTTCGCATCACATTCAGCGGATGGCCTTTCAAGTAGCTGGCCAACAGGTTGCGTGCATTGCGTGGCACATCTACCGGTGCATGAAGATGGTGTTCGCAACCCGAAACAGCAGCGAAAGCTGCTTGGTGTTGTGTGTTGTCCAGTTTCAACGGCGAGGCAAATGTCACCTGGTAGAAGTCAGCAAGAGACCGCACCAGCTTAGCTGTCTTTACCTTGCCTCCGCTTTCTGCAGGGTGAGGCAATTCGGTAGAAATGAATAGGATTTTTTTCATCACAAGCTTTGATATCGGTTCACCTGAATTGAAGACAGCTCGAAACAGAGCACTCTTCGTATCGTCGTTTGACAAGGTCTCATTTGTGAAAGTAACGGCGGAACACACCTTTATGTTCCGTACTGCCTCAGTCCGTCTTCGGACTTGAGACCCGCCCGGCCGCTTCATCGGAAGGCTGAATGACCGCACCACCCCACGACCAACGAGTTGTAGGTTTCCATTCAAGATACTGTCCACGGTTTTTCGTTAAGATTATTAAGATTGCAACGACAGGGTTATCGCCAATAAAAACAAACGGTAAATGACATCAAGATGGATTGCCCATTCCACATCAGAGCAAAATCGAAAGTCGCGGCTCGCCTGAACGGTTCATCCCGCCGGCTCAGCAAAAATCGGGCCTTGATTAGGAGGACACGTGAATGACGTGTCGCTCTTGAGCAGGGCGAAACAGCACCTGCTGCCGAAACGCTCGGCAACCGGCAAGCATCGAATGATCACATCCGCTGGCAAAAATATCTGCTAGATTTCCCAATACTGGCCGACCTGCAATACAGAAAGACGACCCCCATGAAGATGAAAGCTGCCGTTTTGCGTGATCTCGGATTGCCGCGTCCGTTCGCACAATCCAAACCACTCCAGATCGAAGAAGTTGACCTCGAAGGACCCGGCGAAGGTGAAGTCCTGGTCAAGGTCGCCGGCGCCGGCCTCTGCCATTCCGATCTTTCGGTTATCGATGGCTCGAGGCCACGTCCGGTGCCAGTCGTGCCCGGTCACGAGGGCGCGGGCGTCGTCATGGAGGTCGGCAGGGGCGTGACGGATCTTGAGCCCGATGATCATGTCGTCTTCATCTTCTCATCGAGTTGCGGCAAGTGTCGCAACTGTGCAAGAGGCCGGCCGAATGTATGCCTGACCTGGCCGGAGATGCGCGCCAAAGGCGAACTGATGACCGGTGGGCAGCGCCTGTCGCAGAACGGAAAAGTCATCGGCCACCACTCCGGCATTTCATGCTTCGCAGAATACGCCGTGATGGCGCAGGCGTCCTTGGTCAAGATCGACAAGGCGGTGCCGTTGGTCGACGCCGCGATGTTCGGTTGCGCTGTACAAACCGGGGTTGGCGCTGCCGTCAACACGGCCAGCGTGCGCACCGGTGACGTCATTGCCGTGATCGGGCTTGGCGGTGTCGGCCTCAGCTGCATGCTCGGTGCCAAAGTGGCCGGCGCCCAGCGTGTCATCGCTGTCGACCTCTCGGACGAAAAACTCGGGCTCGCCCGTCAACTCGGCGCCACCGATACCTTCAACGCCGCTGATGCTGATTGCGCCGAGGCCATACGTGCAGCGACCGACGGTGGCGTCGACTACGCCTTTGAAATGGCCGGATCGACCAAAGCGATGGAGCTTGGCTACAACATCCTGATACGCGGCGGCTCCGTCGTCAGTGCCGGTCTGCCACCCGCCGGGGCAACGTTCGAAACGAACCAAGCCGCCATGGTCGGTGACGAGAAGTCCATCCGCGGCAGTTACATGGGCAGCTGCGTACCGCCACGCGATGTGCCGGCCTTTATTGAGCTCTATAAGCAGGGCCGCCTTCCGATTGACCGTTTGAAATCCGGCACCTTGCCGCTGGAGCAGATCAACGAAGGCTTCGACCGGCTCGCCGATGTTGCCGCCGTTCGGCAAATCGTCGTGTTCGACTGAACCTGCCAGATCGCCACCTGTCAGATCTCCACCTGACAGGATACAAGCGCGATGACGGGCATGCCGCAAAATACCGTCCCAGCCGGATGCAATCGAGCAGGTCCGCATCGATAAGCGCGCTCGACATCCCATCTTTCCATCACCGCCCGGCCGCACCACTGATCGCAAAGTGCGGACGGTTAGCGCATCATGCCACCGCGTTCATCCGGCCATAGCCACGCGACACGCCATGCCGTTGCGTTGAACCCGCCGTTTCGAACTGGTTGACATTGCGGGCCAGTTCGGAACTTTCATCCGCAAGCGTCCGGGAGGCCGCTGTTGTTTCTTCGACCATGGCAACATTTTGCTGCGTGATCGTATCGAGTTGACTAACGAGCTCACCAACCCTTTGCAGGCCATCGGCTTGTGATTCAGCGGCCTGAACGATTTCCGCCATTTGCTCCGCAACCTCGGTCACACCGTCATTGATCTTTTGCAGGGCGACACTAGTCTCTTCAACGCGACCGACTCCTTGCACGACGCGTTCGCTCGAAATGGTAATCAGTTCCTTTATCTGTTTGGCGGCATCCGCTGCGCGTTGGGCAAGCGCTCGCACTTCAGATGCAACGACCGCAAATCCCCGCCCGGCCTCGCCGGCCCGTGCCGCCTCGACGCCAGCATTCAATGCCAGCAAATTGGTTTGAAACGCAATCTCATCGATCACACCGATAATGTGGGCGATCTCGTTGGACGACGTTTCGATTGATCGCATGGCTTCAACCGCCTGATTAACGATCACACCACTTTGTTCTGCATCCGCGTGCGCAACGTCGACAATCCGCCGGGCGGTGGCCGCCCCGGATGCTGTTTGTTTCACGGCTTCCGAGATTTCACCAAACGCGTGCGACGTCTGCGACAAACGTGCCGCCTGATCTTCCGTGCGGTTCGCCAGGTCACCGGCAGCCTGGCTGATCTCCGCTGTGCCCCGGGATATTGCATCGGCCCCGGATTTCGCGATGGAAACCGCCTGCTCGACCGCCATCACCGCGGAATTGAAGTCGGTTCGCAGGCGTTCTAGGTCAGTGCCGAACGGTTTGTCGATGCGTACCATGAGGTCCGCCTTCGAGAGCCTCTGCAGTGCCCTCGCCAACTCTTCCACATTCGCAACACGCTCGCTGATGTCGGTTGCAAACTTGACAACTTTTATGACCTGGCCGCTGGCGTCCGTGATCGGGTTGTATGTCGCTTGAATATGGACTTCCTTGCCGTTTTTGCCGATCCGCTTGAATTCGCCTGACTGAAACTCACCGCGCGCCAGCTGCTCCCAGAACCTGCGGTAATCGGAGCTTTGTGCATACCCGCGTTCGCAGAAGATCGAATGATGCTTGCCGAAGACTTCGTCCGGCTGATAGCCCATCGCCGAGAGAAAATTGTCGTTCGCCGTCAGGATCGTGCCGTCCGGCTTGAACGCTATGAATGCTTCCGATCGCATCAGAGCTTCGACGATCCCACGCTGTTCATCGATTGCGGATCGATCCTCCATCTCGCTGAATTTGACCGCTGGTTCCTGCGTGCTAGACGCAAACAGCTTTCCAAGCTTCATAAGTCCCTCCGGTAGAGGTTGATGGGGCCAATTGACTCACCGATGGACCAGATCGGTGCGCCCCCTTTTTTGAACGGTCGCAAGGCTCGGTCGAGCCTTGCGACGAGGCGCACTCTTCTTTCCCGATCATTGCACCCCGCCAGGAACGCTCGTCGGAGACGATCGATAGGTCCTCACCTCAAATCTAAGCGAGCGATCTGGCTTGAGCCTTGTGCGCGTGCGCAAAGTTCTGGCCTGGAACAGCAACGGCCCGCCGCACACCGATCGCCGGCACGTGGCAGCCTGGGCCGTGGCCCTGCTTCCAGCAACCTAAAACTCATCCCAATCTTGGGTTACATTACTGCCTACGACCTTACGCTGCGGCGCACCGCTATCAGCCGCCGTGACCGCCGGTCCGGGGAAGCGCTTCGGCGCTGGTTGCGGTGGCGTAAACACATGTGGTGCAACCTGAAGCAGCTCCGTTCGAATCCGGTCCGAACCTGCATTCTCGACAAGGAATTGAGCCATCACTTGCTCGAGCCGGTCGCTTTCCTCCGAAAGGGAGCGGCAAGCCGACGTCGTTTCTCCAGCCATTGCAGCATTCTTCTGCGTCGATTGATCCATCTGACTGATCGACTGGTTGATGCCCTCAACTCCATCGGCCTGCTCCCTGGCATCGGATGCGATGGTCGCGACGACCTGGTCGATCTCGCTCACTTTGGCGACAATTCGGTCAAGTGCCTGTCCGGTCTGGCCGACCAGTTGCACGCCTTCTCCAACTTCCTTAGAGGATGTCGAAATCAAATCCGTAATTGTCTTTGCGGCATCGGCCGATCGCTGGGCTAGCGCCCTCACCTCGGAGGCGACGACGGCAAAGCCCCTGCCGGCATCACCCGCCCGGGCCGCTTCCACACCGGCGTTCAGCGCCAGGAGGTTGGTCTGAAATGCGATCTCATCGATCACGCCGATAATCTGGCTAATCTCACTTGAGGACTTTTCAATCCGCCCCATCGCGTCAACCGCTTTGAGCGCAACCGCGCCACCGCTTTCGGCATCCGACTTTGCGGAAGAAACCGCGGTCTGAGTTTGTTGCGCGCCTTCCGCCGTTTTCTTGACCGTCGCCATGATACCAAACAGCGCTGACGAGGTTTGCTCCAGATTCGCGGCATTTATCTCGGTCTGACTGGCAAGCTCTTGCGAGGCCGAGGCGATTTCCTTGGTCCCGGATGCCATGGCATGCGTGCTCGCCTGCACCGATTGCATGGTTTCATGCAGCTTGCCGACAGCCTCGTTGAAATCCAGGCGCAACTGATCAAAGTGACTGACGAACGGCTCCGCGATCTGGCAGTTCATGTCGCCTTGCGCCAGCCGTCCAAGACCATTTCCAAGCGTCGACATCGTCTCCTGTGCTTGGCGCGATTCCTCGATCTTTTCCGCCTCTCGCGCATTGCGACTTCTTTCGGATTCTTTCTCAAGCCGTGACTTCTCAATCGCAGACTCGCGGAAGATGTCCAAAGATTGCGCAATCTGTCCAATCTCGTCTTCGCCGATCTCCTTCGACAGATCAAAGGTTGTATCACCCGACGCGAGTTGCTTCATACGCGCAACGATCCGATCAATCGGTCGCGCAATGGATCGTGCGAACCATGTTGAGACCAGCAGTGCACCAAAGAACAGCGCCACGCCCACGCCCAGAATCCAGTTCGTCATCATCGCGACACCGGCCATCGCCTCGTTGCGGTCGATCAGCGATGCAACGACCCAGTCGACACCAAAAAAATCAACATGAACCGCCGCCGCTGCACTGGTCATGCCGCGATAACCCGTCAGATCGCCCGTCGCGATCTGCTTGGTGGTCGACTGCCCGAGCAACTCGGATTTTATCTGGGTCTTGAGCGCCGTCCCGCCGTTCTTCACTTTCGAATCGACAAGCAAAACGCCATTTTTGTTCATCAGCAACGTTTCACCGGTCTGTCCAAGGCCCGTGCGGTTGTGAAGAATCTTGGTGATCGCATCGATCGGCATCTGATACACCAGCACACCAACAATTTCACCGCGTTGTACGACCGCCTTTGCAATGAACGAGGCCGGCGCATCATTCGATGGCCCATAGCCGCGGAAATCCCGGAAGTACACTTTCGAGGGATCGCCCCCTTTGATAACGTCACGATATATGTTGGCCAGATCCGTCTTCGACCACTTCCCGGTGTCGAGATTGGTTGCGTAGTCCAGTTCCTTGAAGACCGTATAAACGACGTCGCCCTTCGGATTGATCAAGAAAACATCGTAGTAGCCGTTGCGCTCCTGCAGCGCTCGCAGCCCGGCGTGATACATGCGATGCACGGCGTCATAGCCGTCATGTTCGCCATCATCGAGTAGTTGTTTCTTGCCGGTTGGATGGGGATTGTTGGTGATATAGCGGTCTTGCAGCGTCTTCGTCGCATCGCCTTCGATGAATTGCCATGCATCCGTGAACGACGTCACCGCATCCGCAACATCTTCGCGCCCAGCCGTAATCTCCAAATCCGACGCGATGCGCTCGAGATATGTCTGGACCTGATTGCGTCGACCTTCCGCCACGGCACTCAAGGACTGGAACGACGCCTTTTCAAGGCTTCGCGAACCAACAATGATACCGGCTGCACTTGCAGCAACAATCGACGTTATCGTCAATACAATGGCAGCAACGGGTAGTTTTCTCGACAACAGCATTCTGGACCGGCCCTTTTCCCAATCGATACTTCATAGTTTTGAGATCACATGCCGCGCAGGGAAATATGGCCAGCATCATGCTGTTGGAAGGCGTCACGGCAATCAATGAAATCATAGAATATGGATAAAATACTATTAACACCAGCAAGATCAATCAAGGATGAAAAATCGAAAATAGGTGTTTTTGTTTGGTGGAATATCGCACCGTCCTGGTTGCATATATAATGTCTATTCATCTGGTTTTAATTTCATTTTATTTCCCCTCCCCTGCATATATTGAGTTTGAATTATTGAGTTAAGGTTTTGGCAAGCATAACTTCATAAGTATTGCAGCACACGAGATTGAGATAAATTCTCAATTGGCATGACGCCGCGCCCGTGCCTCGGTTTCGATCCGAGATACCCTTCCAAAAATTCAACGCAAAATGCGACTAGCTGGCAGAATGCGTCGGTCCGGTTTCGGCTCGTCCATTCAATCGGGTTTCCATCGCGCAGACGCAGCGCCGTCCGCGATAGGAGCCCCATTGCGCAATGCCCTGTGTCACATCGTGCTCATCGCAATTCGACGAATGGAGAAGCATAAATGTCGTCGTATCTCGGCAACCTCACGATCCGCAGCCGCCTCATCCTCATTTCGCTCCTGCCGACACTGGCATTTCTCGCATTCGCGGGCCTCGACCTTTGGCACGAATACACCGAAAAACGCGAACTCGCGCATGTCACCGAGTTGGCGGCTGTTGCCTCGAAGGTCAGCGATACAATCCACTACATGCAGGAAGAGCGCGGCCGGTCGGCAGGTTACTTGGCGTCCAAAGGTAAGAATTTCGCCGGTGATTTGCCGCCATCACGAGCCAGCACCGATGCCAAGATCGCCCTATTGAAGTCAAGCATCGAGAACCTCGACTACGACTATTACAAGCCGGAATTCAGGAACAAGATGCAAACCAGCCTGTCCGGTTTGGATAATCTCTCTACCGTGCGCGTAAAAGTCGACAACCAGGATATCAAGGTGCCGTCGATGGCACGCTACTACACGAGCACGATTGCCGGTTTGATGTCAGTTGTTCAGGCCATCGAACACGAGAACCATAACGACGACATGACCAAGAGGCTGAGTGCATACCTCAGTTTCCTGCATGCAAAGGAACGTGCCGGTCTCGAACGCGCGATGGGTGCCGCTGGTTTCGGCGCAGGCAAGTTCAACGAGCATACCTACGGTGGACTGGTGCGCCATATTGAGGCTCAGAAAGTCTACTTCTCGGCGTTTCGAGAGTTCGCAAATCCCGATGACGTTGCACTATTGGATACCGTATTGTCTTCAGGAAGCTTTGCGAAGGTAAAGAAATTCCGCGACATTGCCATGGCGTCGCGTGACTCCAACACTGTCGACGGCGTCACGGCGATTGAATGGTTTGATGCGATGACCACCAAAATCGGTTTGTACAAGCAGATCGAGGACGGACTTGCGCGGCGTTTTCAGATACTCGCCGCTGACAAATATAAAGCGGTCTTCAATCGCTACTATTTTATGCTGGCGTTGGTGATTTTTGCGCAAATTGTCATCGCGGTTCTGACTTATGGCGTCTTTCGCTCGATCCTTGATCCGGTCAACGCGGTTATCGGCTCGACCAACAGGATCTCCGAGGGCGACTACGAAACGCCGGTTGCCGGAACCGAGCGGCGTGGTGCCTTTGGCAAGATGGCGACAGCGCTCGATGACCTGCGCCAGGTCGCGTTGCAGAACAAGGACAACGAAGCAGCGTCCCGCCGCGAGCAGCAGGCCCGCGTCGCCGAAAGCGAAAAGGCATCCGAGGAGGTCGCGCAGGTCGTCGACACGGTTGCGAGCGCACTGGGCCGCTTGTCCGATGGTGACTTGACGGTGCACTTGGATGACAATCTTGGTGAACAGTACCGCAAGCTCGTCGCGGACTTTAACGCAGCGGTCGAGCGTCTCCGCGAGACGGTGACGCATGTGGTCGAGGGCAGTGACAGCATCATGTCCGGCACATCCGAGATCTCGCAAGCATCGGATGATCTTGCCCGGCGCACGGAGAGCCAGGCGGCAACCCTGGAAGAAACCGCTGCCGCCGTGTCCGAGATCACAGGCAATGTCAGCAAATCCGCGGAAGGCGCCAAGCGGGCCAAGCAAGTTGCGGCCTCGTCGAAGTCAAACGCCGAAGCGGGTGGCGAAGTCGTCAGCAAGGCAATAGATGCCATGGCTGACATCGAGCAGTCGTCGAAGGAAATCGGCGACATCATCGGCGTGATCGACGAAATCGCCTTCCAAACCAACCTGTTGGCCCTGAACGCCGGTGTCGAAGCTGCCCGCGCTGGCGAAGCAGGACGCGGTTTCGCGGTCGTCGCCTCCGAGGTCCGTGCCCTGGCACAGCGCTCCGCAACAGCGGCGCGCCAGATCAAGGACCTCATCTCGACCTCGACCGCCCAGGTCGATCAGGGTGTGGAACTCGTCAAGGAATCTGGTCAGGCGCTGCAGGAAATCGTCACGGGCGTCAGCGAGATTCACGAGGTGATCGTCGACATCGCGGAAAGTGCCCAGGATCAGGCCAGCAGCCTGACGCAGGTCAGTTCGGCCGTCAATCAGCTCGACCAGGTGACGCAGGAAAATGCGGCCATGGTGGAGCAGGCAACGGCTGCCACGCGCACCCTTTCGACACAAACCAGCGAACTGACTAACCTCGTCGCAAAGTTCAAGACAGGTTCAGGAGCTACTTCGGGTGCGCGGACATCGGCTGCGTCGGCAGCGCCGTATCGTCCGCAACCGGCCGTTGACAAGATCAGCAATCGAGTGGAGCGCTTCGACCCTGTCGTTGCCAACGGTAGCTACCCGAGCGCACCGATTGCGGTTAGCAACGGTTCCGCTGATGCCGGCTGGGAGGAATTCTAATGAGCGATGATGCAACCAAGGTCGGGCAAATCAATTTGCCCGACAACCTCGACCTGTCAGCTACCGTCAAGCTTGCTGAGTTATTCTCGGAAAAACGTGGGACCGCGCTGCAAGTCAATGCAAGCCAAGTCAACCGAGTTGGCGCGCAATGTCTGCAGATTCTAGTGTCCGCAAACAAAACCTGGGCCGCCGACGAGCATGCCTTCCAGATTGTCGAGCCATCGCAGGCACTCCTTGAGTGTCTCGCCAACGTTGGTATCTCGCGGTCCGATCTGAACCTTGACGGAGTAGCTCCGCAATGAAGCATATTTTGACTGTCGACGATTCCCGCGTGATGCGGGACATGTTGAAGATGACGCTGACCAATGCGGGCTTCGATGTCACGCAGGCCGTCGACGGAGAGCACGGCATCGAAGTCGCCAAAGCTCGGATACCTGACGCCATCATTACTGACATCAACATGCCAAAACTGGACGGCTTCGGTTTTATTGAGGCGATTCGCAAAGATGATCGGTTCCGCGCCGTTCCAATTCTGGTCCTAACGACCGAAGCGAGTCCTGAAAAAAAGAACCGCGCCAAGAATGCTGGAGCAACGGGATGGATCATCAAGCCATTTGATGACGCAAAGCTCGTATCTGCTTTGAGCCGAGTCCTCGCATAATTCCGGAGCACTCACATGGATAATATGGAAGCAATTAAGCAGACCTTCTTTGAGGAATGCGACGAACAGCTCGCCGACCTCGAATCCGGTCTGCTGGCGATTGAGGATGGCAGCGGCGACCAGGAAACAGTCAACGCGGTCTTTCGCGCCGTACACTCTATCAAAGGGGGCGCGGGCGCGTTTCGGCTCGAAAAGCTGGTCCACTTCGCCCATACGTTCGAAACAACGCTCGACTTGGTACGTGAAGACAAATTGGAGCCAACCGCGGATGTTCTGCGCGTAATGCTGCGCTCCGCCGATATCCTGACGGATCTGGTTGCGGCGGCACGCGGTGATACCGACGTCGACGATGCGCTCTGGCAACCCAACGCCGAAGAGCTGGTCGCGCTTACGAAAATGGATGGCGCGGTCGATGCACCACAGGACGCAGCGCCGACGCAAGAAGTTAACGGCGAGGATGAATTCGGTTTTCAACCGGTTATGATCTCTGTCGGCGGTCCCGCTGACACCGCCGACAACGAAGACGGCGCGGCCGCCTATGATATCAGGTTCAAGCCGCGGCCGGAGCTCTACGAAAGTGCCAATGATCCCTGCATCTTGTTGCGCGAACTCTGCGCGCTTGGCGAGGCAACCGTCGCTTGTGACGTCAGAGCGATTCCCATGCTAGACGAGATCGACCCGGACGGCGCCTATCTTGTTTGGAACATCAGCCTGAAAACTGAGGCCGAGCAATCCGAGTTATCCGACATTTTCGACTTTGTCGAAGATGACTGCGAGCTGGAGATCACACGCCAGAAAGCAGAAGACGTAGACGACAATGATTGGTTTGTGCCAACGCAAATTTCAATTGGTTCCCCCGTTGCCGATGAGCCGGCGCCGGTCGGAGACCCAGTCAATGCCGGGCCCGCGGACGCGACCGCGACTGCTGCAAAACCGGAGCCGGCACCTGCCACCGCTGCGGCCGTAAGCGCGCCGGCCCCTGTTCAGACCATTCGCGTCGAGCTCGATCGCGTTGACCGTCTGATCAACCTAGTCGGCGAGCTCGTCATTAATCAGGCGATGCTGTCGCAAAGCATCAGCAAAGCGGGCTTGGAAGCCTCGTCGGACGCGGCCACCGGTGTCGACGAGCTTGAACAGCTGACCCGGCAGTTGCAGGAAGGCGTCATGGCCATCCGAGCGCAACCGGTCAAGTCGCTGTTTCAGCGCATGTCTCGCACCGTCCGAGAGGCAGCCGATGCCACCGGCAAGGTGGTCCGTCTGCAAACAGAAGGCGAGATGACGGAGGTCGATAAAACCGTCGTAGAGCGGCTCGCCGATCCGCTCACGCACATGATCCGCAATGCTGTCGATCACGGCCTCGAGGGCTCCGAAAAACGCGAGGCCTCCGACAAGCCGAGAGAAGGCATTGTGAGGCTCTCTGCCGCACATCGCTCCGGACGCGTTGTAATCGAGGTTTCCGATGACGGCGCAGGCATCAATCGCGAGCGCGTCCGCGATATCGCTATTGAAAAAGGGGTGATCACCTCCGAAACCGTATTGACCGACAATGAGGTCGACAATCTGATCTTCGCGCCCGGGTTCTCGACCGCGTCCGAAGTCTCCGACCTTTCAGGTCGCGGTGTCGGGATGGACGTCGTCAAGCGCTCTATTCATGCACTTGGTGGGCGCATATCGATTGCTTCCGAACCTGGAAGTGGTTCCATCTTTACGCTCAGCCTGCCGCTGACGCTTGCCGTGCTCGATGGCATGTTGGTGTCGGTCGGAGAACAAACGCTCGTCGTGCCGATCACGTCAATCGTTGAGACCCTACGGCCAGATCAATCCTCCATCCATCAGATCGGCGCCAACGGTTGGGTACTATCTGTACGCGACGAATTCGTACCGCTGATTGACACCGACTTTGAACTCGGTTTCCGGCAAAGACGGGACATGACTGGCGAAGGCGTCGTGTTGTTGGTCGAGACCGACACCGAACAACGTTGTGCACTTCTCGTCGATGCGATCCAGGATCAGAGCCAAGTTGTCATCAAAAGCCTTGAGACGAACTATGGACAGGTCGAAGGCGTATCGGCGGCGACGATCCTTGGTGACGGCCGTGTTGCATTGATCTTGGACATCGATGCACTGGTTGGTTCCTACAGAACGGGATCGCCATCAATTGAACCACCTCTGGCTATGGCGGGATAAGCAATGACTGAGTCAATATCAGCAGTAACGAATAACGGTGATGAGTACGTCGCCGTCCTTGTCTCCAATCAAAACTTTTGCATGGAGATCATGTCCATTCGCGAGATCCGTGGGTGGACGCAGGAAACGCCACTACCGCACGCACCCAATTTTGTGCGCGGCGTCGTCAATCTACGTGGCACGGTGCTGCCAATCATCGACCTGGCGGACAGACTGGGCCTTGGCCGAACGGTTCCAAAGGAGCGGCACGTCATTGTCATTGCTCAGCTTGGCGAGCAGTTGGTCGGCCTTCTTGTCGAGGCGGTCGCCGATATTTTGACCGTCACCGAAGATGACGTTCAACCCGCGCCGGATGTCGCCTCGGAGATGGCGAAACGATTTGTGCGTGGCGTTGTCGCCCGCGACGACCGTATGATCAAGATTCTGCACCTGGAAGAAATGCTGCCGAAAACGGAGCAGGAGGCGGCGTGATGCAAAGCACAGCTGAAATATCGCCGCCTGCGCGCGCTTCAATGATGACAAAGAAACTCGGAGAGTTTCAGTTCCTACCTAGTCATTTCGAACGCGTTGCAAAGCTTCTCCATGACGCGACCGGAATCAAGCTGCCGGAAAGCAAACAGAGCCTCGTGTACTCGCGCTTGTCGCGTCGCCTACGTGTGCTGAAGATTGAGTCCTTTGACAAGTATTGTGAGTTTGTTGCCAGCCCGGCCGGCCAGTCTGAATTCAGTGAAATGTGCCAGTCGCTGACAACCAACGTCACGAAATTCTTTCGCGAAGAGCATCACTTTGTGCATATGCGCGAAAAAGCCTTGCGACCCATCATTGAGGCGGCCCGTTCCGGCCAACGCATCCGCATGTGGTCAGCTGCCTGCTCAAGCGGCGAGGAAGCCTACTCGATGGCGCTTACGCTGCTCGCCATGATGCCCGATGCGACCTCGTTCGATATTAAGATCTTGGCAACTGATCTGAGTGCCGAAGTTGTCGAAAAGGGCAAGCAGGGTTGTTATGGGGAATCCGATGTTGAGACGATCCCAAAAAATCTTCTTTCACGTTGGTTCAGCAAAGACACCAACGCACCGCAAAATAAGCAATATCAAATAGCCGACGAAATCAAGAAACTCATTTCATTCCGGCAGCTCAACCTGATCGATAAATGGCCAATGAACGGGCCATTCCAAATCATATTCTGCCGCAACGTCGCAATTTACTTCGACGAAAACACGAACGCTCACTTGTGGCAGAAACTGGCACAGATCACCGCGCCGGGTGGCTTCTTATATATCGGTCATTCCGAGCGCATTCGACAGCACGCTACACTAGGACTCACAGTCGACGGCATTACGCTCTATGAAAAGCATGGTGGAGTCATTTGATGAGACCCATAAAAGCAGTTGTTGTCGATGACTCGCTGGTTATGCGGCAACTGATCACTCGATCCTTGACCAAAGACCCCAACATTGAGGTCGTTGGTCAGGCCAGTGACCCTCATCAGGCGCGGACCGCCATCAAAAAACTCAACCCGGACGTCATCACGCTCGACATCGAGATGCCGAACATGGATGGCCTGGAGTTCCTGGATAAAATCATGCGGCTGCGCCCTATGCCGGTCGTCATGGTGTCAACTTTGACGCAAAAGGGCGCGACCGCAACCATTAAGGCGCTCGAACTCGGCGCCATTGACTGTGTAGGTAAACCGAACGTTGATAATCCCGATTCCTTTGACGACCTGTCAGCCATTGTGCGCCAGGCCGCCGCCGCCCGCGTCCAAGCGCGCCGGCAGCCGCCTTCGACGAATGGCCAGCCTGCTCGTGACACGCAAATCGGTCAGCGCAGCTTCCAAAGCGAACTCATCGCCATCGGATCTTCCACCGGCGGCGTCGAGGCACTGCTCAACGTGCTGCGGCATTTTCCGGAGAATTGTCCGCCAACTGTGATTACGCAACATATGCCGCCGCTGTTCACGCGGAGCCTTGCCGAGCGGTTGAACAACTCGGCCGCGCCGGAGGTTATCGAAGCCGCCGACGGCATGACGGTGCAACCGGGTCGCGTCGTGATTGCCCCGGGTGGCGAGCATCACCTCGCAATCGAAGGCCGGCATAGCCGTGTTTGTCGCCTGCGCAAGGCGCCGCTGATCAACGGGCACCGGCCATCCGTCGACTTCCTGTTCCGGTCGGTGGCTGAAACGGTTGGCAGTCGCAGCGTCGGCGTCATTCTCACTGGTATGGGATCGGACGGTGCCGAAGGACTTCTTGCAATGCGCCAGACGGGCGCGCGCACGATTGGTCAGAACGAAGCTACATCCGTTGTCTATGGCATGCCCAAAGCGGCGTTCGAATGTGGCGCCGTCGGTAGACAAATGCCAATCCAGGAAATCGCTGCCGAAGCACTCTTTGGCACCGCTCACTGAATATCGCAATAAGGAATACGACAATGTCGATAGCGAAATCGCTCGAAGTTTTGGTAGCGGATGACACCACTGTCAGCCGCGCATTGATCTGCGAAACACTAAGCCAACTCGGCATCGAAAACGTTCGCATCGCTAAGGATGGCAAAGCTGCCCTTGACTCGATGATGACGAAGCCCGCGCACTTGGTCCTTTCCGACTATCACATGCCGGTTATGGACGGTCTGCAACTGCTTGAAAAGTTGCGCAGTTATAAGCCGACCAGCCAAGTCGGATTCATTCTGATAACCGCGAATAGTGATCGCGCATTGGTTGAAAAAGGCGCGGCGCTTGGCATGAACAACTACATCGCCAAGCCATTCACGACGCCAAAGGTCAAGCAGGCAATCGAGCGTGTTGTCGGAACCCTATAGATCATGAATCAGATTCGCGACGGCAACCGCATACACGTCTTACAAGGTGACTTCTACGTAACCTCTGATCCTGACGCCGTTCTGACAACGGTTCTGGGCTCATGCATTGCTGCCTGCTTCCACGACCCGGTGGCCAAGGTTGGAGGAATGAATCATTACCTTCTGCCGACAAGCACGGGAAACAACAGCGGAGCCCACAGTGAGGGCGTCCACTTGATGGAATTGCTTTTGAACGGATTGCTCGGCCTCGGCGCCCAACGAGACCGTATCGTCGCGAAGATCTTTGGTGGCGCAAAAATGATCCAGGGAAGCCTGAGCATTGGCGATCAGAACGCCCAGTTTGCGCAGGAATTCCTGCAGCTCGAAGAAATTCCGATCATCAGTTCGAGTACCGGTGGCGATCTTGGTCGCTCTGTACAATTCCGGCCATTTTCGGGGCACGCGCGACAGCGGTTCCTGAGTAAAACGGAACAGCCTCCGATTCCGGCTCGTGTCGCCAAGCCGATCCAACCCGATTCTGGTGAATTGGACCTATTTTAGAGTCGACGTAGTCGTTAGGAGTAAAGAAATGCCGCTTGCACAGAAACAAACCGAGACCGATGCCGAGCTGATTCCGGTCGCAAATCTAATTCGTTACGTTGGTAAGGAGCTGCAAAGACTCCGCGAAACAACCGAAGATCTGCAAGCGTCGATTTCCAACGTCATCACATCGGATTCCCTGTCAATCAGTTCTGCTGTAAGCGAACTTCAGGACTTGGATGAACTCACGCAGGTTCTGGAAAACCTCTCCAATCTGCAAGGCAAACTCGCGGAAATGGTAACAACCGAGAGTGTCGTCGATCCGCATCTTGCGCTCTCTGACATCAAGCTGGAAGAACTCAAACGTCGGCTTATGGGCTTGGAAATATCGAAGCACAGCGATGAAACAGACAACGGCGACGTCGACCTGTTCTAATTACAGCATCGCGTTTGGGTTAGACTAGGCCAGCAGCTTTCGAATGACCTGTTCATCAATCGCTTTGACGAACCTTGCACCAAACTGTCCGGAGCCGGTCCACATGACTTCAACACGGTGCGTGCCGAGGTCGGCGAGCGAGAGGCCTAGTCTCTCACCTTTGCTGAGCTTCACTAAATGGTCATGCGACACGGCCACGCCACCCGCAGAAATATTGGAGACGTGACACTGAAATGATCCATGCTTGCTCTGGAGGATGCCCGACAGATCACAATCAAATCGAGTGAATCTTCTATTATTCATTGACTGAAAACACCTTCAACCAATAATTGAAATTTCGACGATACACTACCAAAAGTGGAACACAAGCGCTAAATTTATGACGGCCCCGCTTTTCCCCGACCCTCAAATATTTCAGTTACTTGGCGCAATTAATCTGTTCGGCCGAACCAAGCCACCATGTTCATTGGTCGTTATCGCCCAAACGCGGGCCATACCTGCGCCGTCGTGAAATGCCTGCGTTGATTCGAACAGGCGTTCGCATAGTCGGGCTACTGCGCGCGCCGGTCACCCGGCAACTCCCTCGGGTTAAGATGACGGAAGGTCACCAAGGCAACGAACATCAGCAGCGAAATAATCGCAAAACTGATCCCCCAACCGTTCGGAGAAACACCATTTAGGTCAAGTGACCATCCGATAACGAGCGGCCCGACAAACCCGCCGGAGTATCCCAGCATCGAATGCACAGCCAAGGTTGCCCCGCGACGACCCGGTTCCGCGGCGCCAGCTGTCCCCGCTGTCAGGGAAGCAGAGTCAAGCCAGATCATCATGCCGTAGGCAATCAGCATCGTTGCAGCAACGAGGTACGACATCGGACCGATAAAACCGATCGTTGCACCAAAGATAATCGAGCCGCCCATCGCCGCTTGGATCAGTCGGCCACGCCCCCAGCGGATCGAACATTCATTGCCGACAACACTGGCGACCACGCCCGTCAACGCAAGTACAGTCACCAGCAACGCGGGCGAGACAGGCGCCTGCGCTGTTCCCGTGTGCGCAACCACCCAAACCAGAAATGCCACTGCCCATCCCCTAACCGCGCTCATTTCGAGCGTATGGATCGCATAGCCAAAAGCATATGCCATCGCGGATCGATTGCGAAACACCGAGAAGAAATCCGTTACGCTTGAAGCAGTACCGCATTCGGCGCGAACGACGTTTTGACTCGGTACTCCGATTGCGATTGCCCCCCAGGCAACTGCAGCACACAGTCCTGCAATGCCAAACGCCGCGGGCCAGCCGTAGGCCTCAGCCAGCCATTCGCCGGTGGCAAAGGACAGCGCTCCCGCGATTCCGATACTGGCCGCATGCCCCGTCGCCGCACGCGACATTGTTCGGGGATCAACCCGGTCGGCCAGCAGTTTAAGGCCGGTCATATAGGTGCCAGCCCATCCAACACCGGTAACGATGCGGCAGGTCAGAGCCGACCAGAACCCTTCCGCCAACCCCCAGAAACAAAGGTGGCCGGCGACCGTCAGGCCGACACCAAGGAGATAGATGCGCTTTGGGTCAATGCGATCCGTCGCCGTGACAAGAACCGGCACCGCAAGCATGTAGGCGCCGTAGAATCCCGACGTGATCCAACCTGCCTCACTGTTCGACAAGCCCCACAGCGGCATCAGCTGCGGGAGTAGAGCCGGCCAGAAAAAGGCGCCGATTTGAACCAGAACCTGAGCCGTGCAGAGCAGGACCACAAGACCAGTAGGCGATGCACTTTCCGAAAGCTGCCAACGACTCATCTACGAAATCTCGCTGCAAACAGGGATCACCCCTTACTGGCAGCTTTCGCGCTTCATAGCAAAGCAATGGCGAGTCGACTGAACCGCGCGCTCATGCCGTCATTAGCTGTATCATATCACTTCGCCGCCTTGGGCTGCGCCTCAACCCAACTCGCGATTCTTTCCCGGCCAATCGCCACGCTTCGCGCTTCGACACCGAGCGACATGAAGTTTCGAAAAAACTCGATATCGACGATCTTGCCAAGGCATAGAACCATTTCGCCCTCCGGTGCCGCGCGCGCACGCTCAGCGATGGCGTCTTCAACATAGCACCGAACAGTCGTCTCGACATCCTTTCGCCCTGTACTGCGACTGCCATTGTGCTCAATGAAATAGACGTTCTTAGACAAATTCTTATGGATCTCCTTGCGGGCGATGACCCAGGCAATCTCGCGTCCACGAAGTTTCTTCTCGAATTGGCCGTAAAGACCACGCAGCGTTCCCGCATCGATCAGCAGCTTGAATGCTTTGTATCGACTGACTTGCTTGGCCCAACCTTGCAGCCCCTGGACGGACTTTTGAACGCTCATGGCGTCCACCATAAACGGATCCGTCGGAGCTTTGTCCTTCGGCTTCGGGCCTGCGCTCACGGGCAGTGACGCAAACAGCGTTCCAGCAAGGAGCATCGCTGCGATCACAAACGCCGCCCCGGACCGTTCAAGCATTTTCGACAAGAAGAGTACTCGATGTGGGTTTGGCATAGACTTCCCGCCGTTGCTCCGTTTGGACCTCACTTCATACCGACAAACGCCAGTGTCCCGATTCCGAAGCTCGCCAACACTACGCAGCGACCTCGGTTGCGAAGTTCGGAAACGGGACAATAGAATCTTAGTGCTGCTCGTGTGGCTCAGATCGAGAAATTCGTTCAGTGCATGCCTTAGGTACCGACGAACTTTTCAATCATCACACTAGACCTCACGCACCACATGCACGGCAAACTGTCCGTCCTTCTGTCCAACTTCGCAGACGAACAAGGCTTCATCGTCACACTCCAGGAGAACTGAAGCAGAGCGTGCATCGACAAATTCGACGATATCTCCAACTTTCAAATTCGAGAACTCTTCAAGCGGCATATTGGGCCGGTTCATGACGGCGCGCAGTTGCACCTCGGCTTGTGACAGTGAGGATTGCATCCGGTCCGCCCAATCGTTCATACCTTCGCTCGCCACCTCTTCAAGGGCGTGCGCCTCCTCCTCCTGGGGCTGCGTGAACTCGGCCTCCGGAATATACACCGTCAGTTTATGGCGCACCTCTTGGATAACCAACGACCAAGTGGCAAGAAATCCAGGCTGCATGACCTCATCAGGTGCGCCGTCCGGATCCGGCAGGACGATCTTTTCGAAAGCGATCGATTGCGTCCGCGATTGATTGATCGATGCAACGAGCTTGCGGACTATGGCGAGCACGGCGTTGGAGACGAAAAAATTGCAGAACTCAGATTCTCTGCAATTGAAATCCGTTTCCTCGTTCGGCTTTGGCGCCCCAAAACTGGCGCTAACGAGAACCTCAACCAGTGCGCAGGGAATGAAGCAGCGAAACTTGGCACCGGTCGACAGGCGCTCAAGTTGCAACGTCATCTGGTCTTCCGCTTCGACAACCTCGTCCGTCGGAGACCAGGCTCTGACATCGGGAACACCCAGTTCGAAGCCAATCGGAATGAAGGTCGAGATCGCATCGGTCAAATGCGCCTCGGCCTGCTGAATACTCGCAACAGCAGTTTCCTTGTCGCCACCACTTGATGACGAACCTTGAAAAAGCTGCTCGATGCGCTCTCGAATGTTGAGTTCGTCAGAAATGGCTTCACTCATTGAAATGCGGTGACAGCTCGAAACGCGGGCATGACTTCACCTTTGATTCACTAGAAACTTGCGAGGACAGAATATGTTGCTCAATCTCGACCATCAGTCGCTCTTTTCGTCGTCGGCCTCCTGAATGCTGATCTTGTCGTCCTGCGCCAGTTCAATCGCCAAATCCGCGATCCAACGCCTGGCGTCGCTGATCTCCTTTTCCGGAACCGAAGAGGCCGATTGGAGTTCCATTTCGACCATGCGTCGGCTTCGCCCTGTGAGGCTCGACAACGCGGCATCGGTCAGTGTCTCTGGCGCTTCTCGCAACGCGACAATGATCCGTTCCGTCGGCACGGCCTCGAACAGGATCTTCCTGTCGCCATCCGATAATTTGACAACGTCTTCGAAGCTGAAGATCAGCCCGCGCAATGTCTTTGCCGCCTTGGGCCTGATGGCGTCGAAGTGACCGAGCATCTCGTCCACTTCAGCACGGTCCAATCTGTTCATGATTCCGGCCATCCGCGCGTGCATGCCGCTGTCTTCTTCATCAGCTTCACCCGCCAGAAGCTCCTTAGCCAGGTGAAATTCGAGAAGCTGCGTCGAACGCTCGGTAACAATGCCAATGTCGATCATCTTGTCGAAGACCGTCTGACGCATCGTCGGGTCAAACAGCCCGATGACCTCGGCGGCCTGCTCCGCATCGAATTGCGACAAGGCAAATGCGATCACTTGAGGGTGCTCGGCACCAAGCGTCGCCACGATTTTTTCGGGAGGCAATTCCGGCAGGCGCGCCCACAGTTCGACAGGCGGCAATTCGCCACGAACAGACGCCAGAATCCGACCGGCGACCGCCTCGTCCGCGACACCACCAAGCACCAGGCGTTCAGCCTCAGCCTCGGAACCAACGAGTTCCGGTTCCTGTTTAAGGTCGTTCTCGAAAATTTCTACAAGCTCGGTGAGCTCTTCGTTGGCAATCGTGCCTAGCTCCGCGGCCGTATTGGCAATCCGCTTAATCTCTTCTTCATCGAATTTTCCGAGCAGCCGGGCAGCATCTTCCTTTTCCATCGCGAGGAGCAACGTCGCGACGCCCCGAACGCCTTCGAGCGATGATGTGCCATCTTGCATTGCCATCGTGTTCCCAGACATCGCCGCATCATCACCCACCGACAATCAGGCATATCGCACGATCCAAGGACCTGCATCTACCTGCGCCGCACATTGAGTGACGCAAATTCGCAATACATAGACGCAATTTCGGACAAGAGCTGCTCCTGATCTAAGCAATACAGCTTACGCGAACCTTACGTCAGCTAGTCGGCAAGGCTCGCGCGCAACTTCTGTTGCCGTACGATGCTCAAATAGAGGTCCTGTCCAAGGTGATCGAGATGCAGAAGGTCGGATGCATCGGCAAATTTGAGGTCAAACTGGAGGCCGATCGCATGCCCGCGACGCCATACGACAAGGCCGTCCACGGTCGTGCCGTCAAGCAGTTCGATCGTCGTAGACTCGCCAACATCAAGGCTTCTATCGCTGTTGATTTCAATCTCGGCGCCATTCCTTGATAGGTTTGTGAGCTCACCGAAGATAGCCGGATCGCACCGCAGCTTCACGAGATGTTGCGTTGCCAAACGCAAATCACTCCGTCGTTCAGAGGGTGTTACTTCAATCGAGGGTGCCCGAATGTTTCTGCCGCGGCTGACATCTGACATGGTGTTGTCCTCTATATTGACCGTGTAACAGCTGCCCAACCCCTAACAGGTTCAGATGGGCGCTCGTCACAGGTAAATGTTTCTCCGCCCGCCGGCGAGATCTGCTGCTTGCTCATTCTGACCCTGGTCGTCGTCGAGGTCGACGTCCCCGCCGCCCTCCCCGCCATTGGCCGTGTCATGGTCTTGCGACGACTGGCCTTGAGTCGCAGCTTGGAACGAGTCGCCCTGCCCGGCCCTTGCTTGCGCCCCATTCGGCAATCCCGATTGGCCCGTATTGCCGCGATCAGGGTCAACCAGCTGAATGGTTACGGAATCGATGTCAAAGTTCTTCTGCTGCAAGGCTTCGACCAATACACGTTGGTCACTCATGAGCAGATCTGCGGTAGCCGCGCGCGCAGTCTGAACGCGAAGTTCCAACTTGTCACCACGTAGCGCAAGTCGAATGACGATCTCACCGAGTTCCCTTGGCTGCAGATGTAGCTGCATGACTTTGATCTGGTCCGGCGTTGTATGAACACCGCCTTGTGTCGCCAACAGCCTGAACTCGGCGCCCGATCTCGGCAAGCCGTCACGCGACGTGACGCTTTCGACCAACTGTCCATAAAGGCTGCCTATGGCAATGCCGGTATTCGGGCCGGTGCTGGTTACCGGGTTCGGCATTGCGGGAGAAGCGCTTTCACGTAACGTCGCGCCAACCGTGATATTTGGCGCCGCGGACTCAATGTCGTCTTGAACGGCCATCACCTGCTCGCCACCACCAAGGGATCGTTGGACAGACACCGTTTCAAACGCCAGCCGTGCCATTTGCTCGGGACGTTCCAGGCGCGCGTTCGTGGTCATACGCTCGATGACATTACCGCCAAGATCCCTAGAGGCGTCAAAGCCCCTCGGCGCTGCGGTTGACTCGTTCAGCACCCGCCGGCCGGCATGCGTAGCGTCCGCCAACCGACGCACCACGGCAGCTTCAGCAAGAACCGCGGACGGCGCAGCTGGCGTCGTGCGTTCGTTCGGCAAGGACCTCGCTTCGTCCGCACGAGGGAGTGCGGCCCCTTCCGCGCGTTTGGCTTCCGGCAGCAGCTGCCCTTGTTCTTCAGCGGTCACTGCCAGAAATTGACCGTCGGAGCCGGCCCCCTGAGCTACCGTGCGCAACGCCTCAGCTTCCTGGGCCGCGGTTTGCTGCTGCACACCATCACCGGTTGGCCGCACGGCTTGAATCGATTGATCAGGTTCACGCGTGACAGTACGCTGTTCCGTAGAACCCGCCCCAGCAGATACCGGGCGTGCAGAAACGGCGGCCGTTGCAGCCATTGCTGCGCGTTCATCTGACGGCGATATCTCATTGCCATGAACGACCGTCGTCGGTTGCAAGTCAGAGTCATCAGCCCGCATGACAGGCGACGGTTGCGAATTGCGCTCCGCGGTCGCCGTTGGCATATCTGCTTCGCCAGCACCGCCATCGGCTGCGGAGAGTTCGCCCTGCGTTTCCGCAGAAGACTCGCTTGCGGAAACATCTTCACCGCTCAACTCGACCTGTGGCGCGACGCGCCGAGTAGCGGCGGTTTCCAAGTCGCTGTTCGCGCCAGAGGATATCCCTATTGCATCCGATGCTTGCGGCAATGCAGCCATCTCGGGCTTGGGCCCCATGGCGGCAGAACCTTTTGCTGTCCCACGAGCTGGCTCCTGCGCGGCCAAACCGCCAGCAAGACGCTCGTTTGCTGACATTTTGCCGTGCAGCGCTGACGATTTGGCCTGCTTGGAACCGACCTCGGCTGCTTCCTGATCGAGCGACGGTTCGTGCTGCGTAACCTGACCGACAGCGTCCGTCGCCTTGACACCCCGGGAAACCACGGAACTGGCGTCGTCCGACCTGCCATCAGTTTGCTTCACAAGTTGCGCGAATGATGCCTTGTCCGTTCCGCGCTCAGACTCGGTCCCGGCTTCCTTGTTCGCGGTACGGCCATCGGTGCGTTGCTTATCTAAGCGGTGTGCAACGTCGGTTGAAATGTAGCTTGTATTCGTCATCTGCTGCGTCACCACTATCTTTGCCGCAGCTCATTGACCGCGGGTCCATCGACGATCTGTCTCGGCACTATTTCGCAAGCCATTTATCCGCATCACGAAGCGCCGCCATTGCCGCACTTCGTGAATCAGCAATCGTATCGTCCTTCCGTTTGGTCACTTCCTTTTTCGCCTTTACCGCTGCTGGAGACTTCTCGACCGGCATCGCTATGCCTTTGGCCATGGCCAGAGCCGCCTGCCGCAGGTTGTCTTCAAACGAACCGGGTGCAAAATTCTTCAACGACTCCAACTTTGCAGGAGCCTTGTCGTCTTCGGCATCAACGATCGAAACGGCCGCATCAAAAAGCTTAGCGCGCTGGCCTTGGCGGCTACCGGCTGTCGTGTCATCTTGGATGCGCGCAACAATGATCTTGACCAGTTTGGCACGCCCGAGGATAATCCCGCGTTCTGCAATGATCATGCTGTATTCCGGCCGGACCGATCGATCCAGGTTGTTCAGCAAGGCGTCCAGCCAAAGCATTTTCTCTTCGTCCAACTTAAACGACTTGTGGACCAACCCGGCGGCCAGGTGCTCGCGAAACGCTGATGAATAGACGGACCGTTGAAACTTGCGAACATAGCGCATCGAGAGCTGCTGGAAGCGGCCCATGTTTTGACGGTTGACGACAACACCAAGCTGACGCCGAATAGCCGCTTCTTCGACCAACGTCCCGGATCCAAGCAGTCTCGCGTCATCCAGATACGCCATGGCCCCCTCAGGATCTGACCCGAATGTCAGAAGCGATTTGATGAGTGCGACGTGCCCGGCAAGCGCCGGGTCTGTTTCCCGCGGATCGATGGAGGCAAATCTGCGTCTGGCTTCGCCGGCACTTCCCTGAGCGTAGGCCAGCGATGCCAATAGCAAGGGCTGCAATCTCTTCGGAAAGGCAGCCACAACAGCCTTGCTCTCCGCAAATGTCGGATCACCGCCACTCATGAGGTACTTGATCGCCGCCGTCGCATTGCGGCTCGACGACCATGTCTTCGGTGGCGCAGTTCGAAAACCACGCGAAATTCGACCCATCAAAACGCTTTGCAAATTAGCACTGCCGCGCTTCCCTTCGGTCAATGCATCCTGACTGCGCACCAGCGTACGCACTTCGGCGACCGGTCTGAACGATTGCGCCACCGCAGGACCTTGCAGCATCGTGAGAAGGAGCACGAAAAAGCCCGGAGATGGTCGTAATCTAAAGGTCATCAGGGTCGCGTTCAGTTGGTCCGCAAGGTAATCTCAACACGCCGGTTTAGGGGGCTGTTGGGATCGGACGCCACTTTCAACTTCCGTGCGGCATATCCTTGCACGCGGTCGACCCGCGCCATGTCGACACCGCCACGCGAAAGCATATGATAAAAGGCATGAGCACGATCCGTCGACAAACGCCAGTTGTCGTACTTGCTTCCAGAAAATGCCCGCGCATCCGTATGTCCGGAAATAATGATAATGCCCTTGTGTTCTTCTTTGATGGCTTTGGCCAGTGTGTCGACCAATGCCACGGTCGCCGGTCGCGGCACTGCTGAGCCAAGATCAAACATCGAATGTCCAACCTTGTCTGTCAGGCTGAGGATCACGCCGCCGTCTGTAACCTTGATGCCGATCGCCGGCCGGCCACCGTGTGTGATCTTGCTAAGCGAAAGCTTGATTTTTTCTTCCAGTTTCTCGGCGAGTCGCTTGTTTTCGATGCGCTTCGCCTCCGCTACTTTTGCCTTAGCGCGCTTCTTCTCCGCCTCTGACAGCTTCTCTTTTTTCTTGAGCTTTGCCTGCTTTGTAGATGGTCGTTTGACCTTCGCGGCCCAGGTTGGCTGAGGCGGCTTCTGTTTTACTTCCGGCACCTTTTTTTCTGTCGGTTTTTCAGCGACAATCGGCTCTGTCGGTGGCACCTGCTCAGTCGGATTAACGAGTTCGAAGCGCTTTCGAAAAGCAGGGTCAAACGGGTCGCGGAAAGCTTCGCCATCCTGCTTTTTCTTGTTATCCGCATGCACCTTGGCAAGCTTCGCCAACACGCCATGCGGATCACTGAAGAAGTCAGCATTTGTCATCGCCTTCTTCACGTCTTTGTCTTCCTCCTTCTTCGTCTTCTTGACCGGTTTCTCTTTATCTTTCTCTTTGACCGGCGCCTGCACGCGAGATTGTTGGCCAGGCTGCATTTCGCTGAGCCCCCGGGCGCTGGTAATCGAATCCGACAATTTAATCGGGTTGAAGTAACTGGCGACCTGCGCCCTGGTGTCTTTACTTGCGGCGTTGACCAGCCACATCACTAGAAACAATGCCATCATGGCGGTCATGAAGTCCGCATAGGCAATCTTCCAGGCGCCACCGTGGTGCCCGCCATCGTGATCGCCGGATACACGCCGGACGATTACGATCTCGTCGCGCCTGCGATCTTCTTCACCGCTACTCACGACAAGATCCTTTTCACCGCATCGCCCCAAGCCTCAAGCTGCGTTTCGAGAATTGTCTCGTTGATTCTCACGCTGATGTCTAAGCCATCACGGGTCCGCGGCTCGACAATCGCTTTCATATCGCCAAGATTTTCTTGCAGGGCCTTGACCAGATCGGCCGGCCCTTCAACGATGATCGGGCCATCCCAATCACTCGGCGCCGTTGTTCGGATAGCTTCCGCAATTCTGCGAACCGCGTCACTTCTCGCCTCATCGCGGATGATGGGCACAAGCACGTCGACAAAACTATCGGCGAGCACATTGTGCATGTTTTCAACACCCACAACCAACTCCTGCGCGAGCACCTGCCCGAAGTCCGCCGCCCAGGTTTTGCGTGCCTGATCAAGCTTCATCTCGGCTGCAGCCTGCTGCTCACCGAGATCGTGGGCCATACGTGCTTCAGCTTCGCGTTGTCCTTCTTCGAAACCGCGCTTGAAGTAGTCTTCCAGAACACTCGTCGACGATTCGGGAAGCCGCTCAAAGCCGACGTTTGGCGTCATACCATCGCTTCCGTGAATGATGGGCGCTGGCGCGACTTCGGGCATGTCCGGTTCATCGGAAACGCCGTAGTCAGTTAATAAACTGGCAAGGGTTACGTGGCTCATGCACGGGCCTCCTCTTTCATCCATTGCCGCATCACTTCAACGGCGGCATCTTCGTCTTCGATCAGTTTTTCGAGTTTTGCCTTCGGGCTATCGTCGTTGTTTGCCGCGTCAAACTCTTCGAGACTGAACGGTGCCGGATTTTGTGGAAAACCCATGGCGAGGTTGTCGCCTGCACCCGGATCGAACGGAATACCCGCTTCGCTATTCGGCTCACCCGAAACCGCCAGTGGCGATGGTTCCGACTCGAGAGCGATCGCGCCGGAATCTTTCAACAAAACGCGCGTTACCGGCCGAATTCCGAAGAAAACCAACAATGCCGCAACGCCCATCAAAACGAGCCCATTGATCAGCGCGCCCGTATGGGCAAGCAGCTGATACATGATGCCTGGTCCCTCAACCGGTTGCAGCGTTTTGCTCGCCGGCATGAATTCAACAGCGCTGACCTTGACCTCGTCACCACGCTTGACGACCAAGCCACCGGCTGCGGATACTAGGCTTTCAACCTGCTTCACCAGCCCTTCCATCTGTCCGGCGCCGGAGTTGGTGCCGAGTATTTCCTTCATACGCTTGCTGTTGAGGACGACCGCGACCGTCAAACGCTCAATCCGATAGCCGTTACTCACAGTGGCAATCGTCTTCGATCCAACCTCGAAATTCGTAAGTTCCTCGCGCCGCTCATCATTGCGCTTGGATTGATCGGGGCTACCCGCCGCGCCTTCCTCGTTCGGCACGTTCTGTTCGACGCCGACAGCCTTGGATGACTTCGAGTTCTGCGAGTTCTTGGTCTCTTTGACGACCCGCACGGACCTTTCGACCTTCGTCTCGGGGTCATAGGCCGTCTCTCGAATTTCCCGCTTGTCGGTGTTTAGACGAGCCGCGACACTGATCCGGAAGTTCTCAAGTCCGAGAAACGGGCTCAGCGTCTGGCTGATGTTTTGCTTAAGCGATCCTTCAAGTTCTTTTTCGAGGCCCGCGTTCCTGTTCGGCGCCCGCGCTGCCGGATCACCGCCTGAAGCAAGCAACGTTCCGTCGGTGTTGAGCACCGCAACCTGGCTCATCGCCAAGCCGGGCACCGAAGCGGCAACCAAATGACGAACTGCCGAAGCAAGGGTTTGACCGGCATCCGCGCTCACGCGAATGACGACGGAGGCAGATGGTTTTCGACCAACGCGGCGGAAAGAGCCCGCCTCCGCCATGACAATATGAACGCGGGCGGCTAGCACCCCCTTCATCGATTGGATGGTCCGTGCCAGTTCACCTTCGAGCGCCCGTTTGCGGGTCACTTCCTGCATGAACGACGTGAGGCCGATCGAGCCCATGTTATCGAATAGTTCATAGCCCGCACTTGGACCGTGCGGCAGGCCACGCTCCGCCAGCAGCATCCGGACCTCGTCGACACGGCCATACGGCACGCTGATGCTGTCACCTTTTGTCCCAACTTCGTAGGGTACACCGTTCTGAGACAGCACGGTACCGATACCGGTGACATCGGTTTTGATGAGACCCGTGTAAAGCGTCTGCAAGGCTGGTTTGCTAAGAAGATAGCTCATCGTCGTGATCGACCCGACAATCACGACAAATACCAGTGCCAACGCCAGCTGTCGCTGGGCGCCGAGTGCTGAAAAGTTCCGCGCAATCGATTTAATTTGATCGCTCGAGATCATTGCTGAATTCTTTTTTCCGAAGGTTCTTCGGTAAATTGAATTCCAAACCTTACGCGAACTTGATGGTCGGCAGAGAAGCACCATCAACAAGAAAATCAATTGTTAAGAATGTAATGCCTTGACGCAAATTGATTGATTCGGATGGCGTGGTAGTGGGTCAAAAATAAAAAACGGGCGCGTTTGACGCGCCCATTTCTTGCTTCCGCATAGCCGACGAGCGGCACGCAGAATACTTGGGGTATCTGACACGAGCCACTGCAAGCGGCCCGCTTCAGATGAACTGACCTTAACGGAACAGTGCCAGGATGTTCTGGCTCGAAGAGTTGGCAATTGACATGGCCTGGATGCCGAGCTGCTGCTGGACCTGAAGGGCTTGCAAACGGGTAGATTCTTCGTTCATGTCAGCGTCGACGAGTGTCGAGATGCCACGATCGATCGAATCCATCAATTTGCCAACGAAGTCGCTCTGCAGCGAGATCCGCGAACTGACAGCACCAAGACTAGTGGCAGCGCTGGTCATGTCCGAGATTGCGAAGTCAGCAGCCTGGATGAAGTCGTTGATCTCCTGGTCCGTGGCACTTGAGATGTCCATCTCGTTAAGGCCATTGACGCTAGCCAGAACAAGCGTTCCGTCATCTTCAGCTGCACCGATGTCGCCAGCAAGCGCACCACCGCCGACAGCCGTTGCTTCAGCAGCCGACATGCGCTGAGAGCCCAGGATTCCGAGTTGGTGGTTTTCAGCAGAGCCAGAGTTTACGGCAGCGCCGGCACTGCCATCCGTGTTGGCATCGAACAGGAATGTCGTTGATACGGCAACGTCGATCGTCGCAACGTTGACTTCGGTACCATTGCGAGAGAACGACGAGACAACGCTTTCAGTTGCGCTGTAATCCGAGCCGCCATTGTCGACAGACATCCAGTTTTCGCCCGTGAACGAAGCCGACGTCGCGATGCTGCGCAGCTGGTCTTGAAGCGCATCGATCTCGATCTGCACTTGCGCGCGATCAACACCTGGCTCGGCAGCAGCAACCAACTTGTTCTTGATCTCGCCCATCACATCGATGGAAGATTCCATGGCAGTGTAAGCAACATCCACAGTCGCGGCGCCCAGGCCAAGTGCGTCTGTCACAGACGACAGAGCGGCATTGTCCGAACGCATTGTGGTCGCCATCGACCAGTAGGCAGCGCCGTCAGAAGCTGAGCCAACCTTAAGACCCGTCGAGATACGAGCTTGTGTTGTCAGCATGTCTTGATTGGTTTGATTGAGGCTCTGGAGTGCAGTCAAAGCTGCAAAGTTCGTATTGATACTATTCATCACTTACTGTCCCTTGGATACACTACTGTTTACTGGGACATTCCGGACGTGCCGGCACGCTAGGGCGGCATCATGCCTTTAAGGGACGTTTTTATCGGCCCTCAACCCAACGTAGCTTTCCACCGTCAAAGCGGAGAGGCAACATTGGCATGGAACCACCTAAATTTTCTTTAACTCGCAAAAGCTCCCATAAAAAGGGGAAAACCACCTCGGCTGCGGGTCGCAGCCGAGGTGCCATTTGTTCACTAGCGGAACAGTGCCAGGATGTTCTGGCTCGAAGAGTTGGCAATTGACATTGCCTGGATACCGAGCTGCTGCTGAACCTGAAGGGCCTGCAGACGGGTCGATTCTTCGTTCATGTCAGCATCAACGAGTGCTGAGATCCCGCGTTCGATCGAATCCATCAGCTTACCGACGAAATCGTTCTGCAGATCAATCCGTGACTTGGCAGCACCGAGATTTGTCGCAGCGCTGGTCATGTCAGCGATGGCAAAATCTGCTGCCTGGATGAAGTCATCGATGTTCTGATCGGTCACCGCGGTACCCGAGATATCCATTTCACCTGTACCGCTGTAGCTGGCCAGCACGATGCTACCATCATCTTCAGCAGCACCAATGTCACCGGCAAGTGCGCCACCGCCGACAGCTGTTGCTTCAGCAGCCGTCATACGTTGCGATCCCAGGAGACCGAGCTGATGGTTGTCTGCGCTACCAGAGTTGACTGCCGCACCGGCAGAGCCATCCGTGTTAGCATCAAACAGGAACGTCGATGAGACGCTGATCGAGATCGTGCCAACGCTGACATCCGTGCCACTGCGAGAGAATGACGCGACAACGGTTTCCGTCGCGCTGTAGGCCGAAGAGCCGTTGTCGACAGAGATCCAGTTTTCACCCGTGAACGAAGCCGACGTTGCGATGCTGCGGAGCTGGTCCTGCAACGCATCGATTTCGATCTGCACTTTGGCGCGATCGACACCTGGCTCACGAGCGGCAACCAGCTTGTTCTTGATCTCACCCATCACATCGATGGATGCGTCCATGGCCGTATAGGCCACGTCTACAGTTGCAGCGCCGAGGCCGAGTGCGTCCGTCACAGACGACAACGCCGCGTTGTCTGAGCGCATTGTGGTCGCCATCGACCAATAGGCCGCTCCGTCTGCAGCTGAACCGACCTTAAGTCCGGTTGAGATCCGGGATTGGGTCGTCAGCATATCTTGATTGGTTTGATTGAGACTCTGGAGTGCCGTTAACGCAGCGAAGTTGGTATTGATACTATTCATGACTTACTGTCCCTATGAAAAACTATTTATGACTGGGACATTCCGGACAAGCCGGCACGCCAGGACGGCATCATGCTCTTGAGTAAACGATAAACGCAACTCAACCTGACGTAATTCTCCGTTGCCAGAGCAGAACAATTACTCCGGCATTTGGCCACCTAGATTCAATGAAACTCGGTAAGAATCGGAGAATCGGAGTAAGCATCACGACTGCAGGTTACAATCGAGATGCTATCTGCTTACTAGCGGAAGAGTGCTAGGATGTTCTGGCTCGAAGAATTGGCAATCGACATTGCCTGGATACCGAGCTGCTGCTGGACCTGCAGGGCCTGCAGACGGGTTGATTCTTCGTTCATATCAGCATCGACGAGTGACGAGATACCACGCTCGATCGAATCCATCAGCTTGCCAACGAAATCGTTCTGCAAATCGATCCGTGACTTGGCAGAGCCGAGGCTTGTTGCAGCATTCGTCATATCGGCAATGGCGAAGTCTGCGGCCTGGATGAAGTCATCGATGTTCTGATCGGTCACTGCGGCACCCGAGATGTCCATTTCGCCTGTGCCATCGTAGCTGGCAAGCACAATGCTGCCATCATCTTCAGCGGCGCCAATGTCACCGGCAAGCGCACCACCACCGACAGCCGTTGCTTCAGCAGCCGTCATGCGTTGCGAGCCAAGCAAGCCAAGTTGATGGTTGTCTGCGCTACCCGAGTTGACAGCTGCGCCGGCAGAGCCATCCGTGTTGGCGTCGAACAGGAATGTCGTTGCGACATTAACCGAGATCGTACCGACAGTGACGTCCGTACCGCTGCGCGAGAACGATGCTACGATCGTTTCCGTGGCGCTGTAGGCTGACGAGCCATTGTCAACAGAGATCCAGTTTTCACCGGTGAATGAAGCAGACGTCGCGATGCTGCGGAGCTGGTCCTGCAGCGCATTGATTTCAGTTTGAACCTTGCTCCGATCGACGCCCGGTTCACGAGCTGCAACCAACTTGTTCTTGATCTCACCCATCACGTCGATGGACGAATCCATAGCTGTATAGGCGACATCAACGGTCGCAGCACCGAGGCCGAGTGCATCCGTCACGGACGACAACGCGGCATTGTCCGAACGCATGGTCGTGGCCATCGACCAATAGGCTGCGCCGTCCGAAGCAGACCCGATCCGCAATCCAGTCGAGATCCGGGATTGGGTGGTCAGCATGCTGGAGTTGGTTTCGTTGAGGCTCTGCAGTGCTGTCAAGGCAGCAAAGTTTGTATTGATACTATTCATTTTATGTCCCTGTGGTGTTCACTTTTTTGGGGGACATACCGACCGTGCCGGTGCGCCAGGGCGGCTTCATGCCTTTGGGACAAACAACGTCATCTCCAACCTCGCGCTACGAAATAAAGTAAACGCAAGTGGTTGCCGAAGGATTAATTGAAGGATCGAATTAAACCACCTACCAGCAAATGCCAGCCGTCAATCAGCACAAAGAATAATACTTTGAAAGGTAGCGCGATGATCGTTGGCGGCAGCATCATCATGCCCATGGACATG